>JAGAOD010000155.1 GCA_017623855.1 Clostridia bacterium | reverse complement strand
TTGACCGCCGCATATGCTGTGATCGTTGCTGTTACTCCGCCGTCGTCAGAACAAATAGGTAGGATATTGATATCTTCATCGGAGGATATTCCGTTTTTCGGCGGAACAGCACATGCATCGAATCTATATCCAAGGTAATCCTCATACCATCCTTCTGTTTGGTTAAGTTTGTTTTCATTAACATAGTCTTTCATCTCGAGAATTTCGCGTGTGCGCTGGAACAGATCTTCTTCTGTAAAAAGCAACTCATCATTCCTGAAATCTGCGAGATCACCGAGAACATAATTTATATTTGTGTCCCGATAGTCACTGCTCCATCCGATAGTGGAGTAGTATCTGCTCGTACCGTCCGCAAGAGGTGCTGTCAATCTGTACAGAGCATCGGAGGATAGCATATCTTCCCATGTTGTTTTCTTATCATAAGAAAAGGTTGTATCCTCCGCGCGGTATACGGCAACGGGCAGCGTGTAGGCGATAGGGATCAACTGCTGTCCTTCTTCGTTTCTACCAGCTGCCATAACTGCATCACGAAAAGTATCCCACTCGCCGTACTCAGCATTTTCGATATATTCATCTAACGGCAGGAACAATCCGTTCTCCATGGCTTTTTCCGGCATTGGAAAAAGGGATTCGTAGTCGACAGTAACACGATCATCACGTACACATCCAATTATAAACACATCGGGGCCTTTTCCTGCCATGATATCGGTACGGATATTGTCAAGCATTGTGGAACGCTCCGGGTCTTCTTTGGGGATCAGAATAATTTCGTAATCTCCGATAATTCCGTTAGTCTTCAAAATTCCAGCAATATCATAAAAATCTGCTTCAGGATCAATCATAAGGCTGCCTTGCAAATCCAAGCAGATACATAGAGGATCTGTAGCTTTTTTGCCGCATCCGGTGAACATTACGGCGAGCATCAACACTGCCAATAAAATAGATATAGCTTTTTTCATATTCTCTTCCTCCCGCACGCAATCGGTATTCTGCCGAAGCAGAGGTGTTTTATCTCCTAATTCAACTATAACATCCACACTACGCTCTGTCAATAACGACATTATATCATAACAGTGTTCTTTCAACGCGTGCAAAAGGGGCGCATCCGTACCGGATACGCCCCTTGCTTTTATTTCTTTATGACAGCCTTCAGCTCAATGTAGCCGCGGGTGCCTTTCGGTTCTAATTGGATGCGCGGGTTTCGGTGGTCCCATTTGTAGCCGATGACGGCGGGGTCGTACTTCTGCATCGCATTCCATACCGCGGCGATCGCGTCGCCGTAGCGCTCCTCCTCGAACGGCTCGCCCTGAAACTGCAGATACTCCGCTTCCGGCAGGTCGATCACGTCAAAGCCCTCGGGGATGACGCCGTCATAATCCACCGGCACTTCCACGCCCTGTACGTAGGTGGAGGTATTCGGCTTTTTATAGGCTTCCGGCAGCCACAGGCAGACCGGCTCGCCGCACAGGGAATCCATGCTCGTGAGAAGTCCCCACACATCACAGCCGACCTCCGCACAGTACGCAAAATATTCCTCCGCCTGCACGCCGCGCATAATGATCGCCTTGCGTGCGGGCTTCTTTATAACCTGAACAAAAACGCTCTGAACTTCGCTCATTTTCTTCTCTTCCCCTCTCATGAACTTGAATTTGACACCGTACGGGATAAACAGGGTGATCGGCACCGAATTTTTCGCATATTCCGCGGGATTACAGCCGAACTCGCGGCGGAACGCGCGGGTATATCCGTCCGCGCTGCCAAATCCCATGTCGAGCGCGACATCGAGAATGTGCACATGCTCCGATTTCAGCCGCATCGCCGACCTTGAAAGTCGCAGGCGGCGTATATAGTCCGCCACCGTCAGACCGGTGTGCTCGCGGAACAGGCGATAGGAATACCACGGAGAATACAGCGACACTGCGGAAAGCTGCGCCATGGTGATCTCCTCATCCAGATGCGCTTCGATATATTCCTGCATGCGGTTCACCGCCAAAATCTGCTCCGTCACCCGACCACCTCCGATGCTTCCATTATAACAGGCCGAAAGAAGAAAGTCCCGACCGTTTTTGCCAATATGTCAAAAGAGGTTTCCCGTTCCCGAAAAACCTCTTTTTCGCTTAAACTTTCAATTAGCTGCCGCCGCGACCTCTACGCTCATTCCTCACCGCGGCGAAGCGTGACTAACGCGCGACTCCGCGACTTCGCTGTCCGTCGCACGGACCGGGGAACCCCCGGCGAGGGTTCCCCACGGATCAACAGTCCACCGGACTGTCGATCCTCCCCTCCTGCGCTTTGCTTCCTAAAAGAGTTCCGATCTCTGCGGAGATCGGGACGGGGCTCTGCCCCATCTCCCCGCCACCTTTGAACAGGTGGACGAAACTTCCAGTTCTCTACCGCCGCGACCTCTAAACTGATTCCTTACCGCGGCGAAGTGAGTGAAGCGAACGATTCCGCGAACTCGCAGTCCGTCGCACGGACTTAGTGCTGGATCTGCTGCTCTTCTTCGTCGTCATCCGGACGCGCCCACAGCGGCGGTGCGAATTTCTTGTGCAGGGCTACGAGCTCATGGTCGTAATTGTGACGAACCTCGCACTCTCTGTCGAAGATCATAGTTGCTTCGTCGCCCGGTACGCATGCCGGCCACTCGGGGAGCGCATCGCTCGACGGCTTGCCGGTACGTGCGAAGTTGATCCATGCGTCGCACATCTGCTTCTCGAGCAGATCGGTCACGCCTTCCTCATTGTACGCCGCAACAAGGCTTGTGTTGTGGAATACGAACGGGATCTCACTGCAGTGCCATGCGATATGACCGCCGTCATACGGGAAGGTATATGTCATCATGTAAGAATATGTGCCGCTTTCCGGATGCTTTGCCTTCTCCGCGATAAACTTGATGGACGGGGAACGGAAAACGGAGTCCATGAACAGAACATCGCTGATGTCCTTGTCCGGATAGATCTTGGCGAAAAGTGCCTTGATCTCCTCAGCACCCGCCTTATAGCGCTTTGCGATCTTCTTGTCGATCAGCTCCTTGTCGGCTTTCTCCTCTGCGGACAGTGCCGGCATGAAGGAAAACTCACCGAGAACCGTACCGACCATGACCGGGATCGTCTTTGCGTGCTCGGTGAAGCCGACCTCACACGGGTCACCGACGTACCAGCCGTTTGCCATCGGATTGCCGCCGACGTAAGCGCCGGTCTTTGCGACCTTCGGAGCGACCTTGTTGTATGCCGCCGCAAGACGTGCGTACGGAACGGTCTCCAGCTTCTCAACGTCCTTGATGCGCAGAGCCTTCATCAGCGCGGTGACAATCTCTGTGCCGTCCGCCTTTTCCGGCTGTCTGCCGAAACCGTCGATGCAGCCGCTCTGTACAACGCCCTTGTGGAACAGACCGTCCGCTGCCGGGGTCTGCATGAGCGTCCAAACCTTCATACCGCCGCCGGACTGACCGAACAGGGTGACATTCTCCGGATCGCCGCCGAAGTTTTCGATATTGTCATGGATCCACTGCAGAGCCGCGACCATGTCGGCGTTACCGGCATTTGCGGAGTTTGCATACTTCTCGCCGAACGGAGAAAGGTCAAGATAACCGAGGATGTTCAGACGGTGGTTGAGGGAAACAACGACGACATCGCCGTATTTGCTCATGTTTTCGCCCTCGTAAGCGATATGCTCAATGGAAGAACCGGCTGCAAATCCGCCGCCGTGCAGCCAAACGAGAACCGGCTTCTTCGCCTTCGGGTCGAGGGACTGTGTCCAGATGTTCAGATACTGGCAGTTCTCGTCGAGCGGCCAGTAACGGTGCGGAACCATCAGCTCATTGCTCGGCTGATCCTGTCCGAGCATCGGGCAAACGTAGCCGTAAGCCAGTGCATTCTTGATGCCCTCCCACGGCTCGACCGGTGTCGGCTGCTGAAAACGCTTTGCGTCGGCATATTTTACGCCGTGAAATGCGTAGGTGCCATCGAGCTGAAAGCCGCGCAGCTTACCCGCCTTTGTCTGAACGACGGGCTCTGTCTTTGTGCATAAAAACTGTCTTGCCATAAGTACAACTCCTTGATTTAATAAATTTCTTTACAGAAAAAGATTACCCAAAAGTGTTTTTCCTGTCGCCGTTTTGAAGATGTTCTTCTCCACCTGCAAAATGGCGTCCTGTTCCATACCGCCCTCGAAGATATTCACGAGGAAATCCGCTTCAACGAGGATCTGATGATCGATATCATGGATATCCGTATAGGTGTGATGATGTGCGATCAGCCAGCAGATGCGGTCACACTGCGCCGGAGTATAGCCGCAATACGGCAGCATGCCCATCGCAACGCCGGGGCCCTCCGCCTCCTGCAGCTTGCCGCTGCAGTTTCCGTATTTTGCGAAACAGACGCGAATGCCGATATCATGTACAACCGTCGCCGCCTCCAAAATCGGCAGCGTGTCATCGTCCACATCCTCGCCCTCGGCGATCGCCTTCGCGAAAGCATAGACCTTCATGAAGTGATTGACGCGCTCAACGCATCCGTCCTCGTATTCGGTCATTTTTATGATCAGTTTGCTCAGTCTTGTCATATATCCCTCCGCGTTCTCAGCTCACAACAGACACAGCTGCATATCCGTGTAGTGACTGTTCTTTTCTGTAAAACCGAGCTTCTCATAAACAGGCTTACCGTCTGCCGTTGCAGAAAGCTCAATTTTGGAAAGATTCTGCCCGCTCGCTTTTTCGATCAGCTTTTCCAGCACCTTCGTCGCATACCCTTTTCGCCGATACGCCGGATGTGTATATACATTCAGGATCGTACCGATCTTCCCGGTGATAAAAGCCGGGTTCGCAGGTTTTTCCGATACGGCAAGATATGCTGTCGAAACAGCTTTGCCGTTCACTTCTGCAATGTATGCAAAGAACATTGTGCCTATATTCCGGCGAAAATAATCCGGCAGTGATTGATTCAGTGCAGCTTCTTCATCTTCCGTCAGACTGCCGCGATCCTCATGCAGATACGTAAAGCGCAGTTGAGTTAAGAGCAAAACATCGTCTATATCCGCTTCGCGCAAAATGAGCTCTTCCATCGTCTCACACCTTCAGCTTTGCAGCCAGTGCGACCCAGCCCTTTTCCTCGCGGCGGTCGATCAGCTCAAACTTCTCCGCAAGGCACGCCAGAACATCGTCCTCGCGGGTGTCGATGATGCCGCTCATGATATAAACAGTGTCGGGGTTCATAAAGCGCGGTGCATCCTGTGTGAGCAGAATGACGATATCCGCGACGATGTTCGCGACGACAACGTCGAACTTACCCGTGACCTTCTCGGCGAGGTTGCCGCAGATGCCGGTGAACTTCCCACTGACGCCGTTGACCTCTGCGTTTGCGATGGCGGTCTTTACGGCGAGCGCGTCAATATCCACGCCGACAGCACTTTCGGCGCCGAGCAGAAGACCCGCGACGGACAGAATACCGCTGCCGCAGCCCATGTCGAGCAGTGTGTCGTTCGGCTCGATGTATTTTTCGAGAAGCTCCATGCAAAGACGGGTCGTCTCGTGTGTGCCCGTGCCGAACGCAAGACCCGGCTCGAGGTGCAGCACAACGCGGTCGCCCGCATCGTACTCGTCCTCCCACATCGGACGGACAAGGAGACGCTCGCCGACGGGGATCGGCTTAAAGTACTTCTTCCAGTTATTGATCCAGTCCTCCTCGGCGCAGTTTGCCATGGAGATCTCGTTCCAAATGCCCTCTGCGTCAAAACGTTCACGGAGGAAGGAAATCGCCTCGCTCGGGTTCTCCTCCGGGCTGATATAAACGTGAATAATGCTCTTTGTGCGGTCCTTTTTGAGAAGATCCTCGTCGATGAGATCAATGTGTGCGATCTCCCACGCCTCTTCTTCTAAATTCGAATAGTCCTCAATATATATGCCGTAGGGCACGACCATCTGTGTAATGTCGCCGGCGCGGTCGGTATCCTCTGCCTTGATCGTCACTGCAATTTCGGTCCAGTCCGCATTGACCTGCTCAAAATCTGTCATATTTATTTCCAATCCTTTCTGAGAATGTATCGCATTGCATATTTAGTGTAATTATACAACGCATGCCGAAAACTTGCAATAGGAGGCCCTATGACAAACAAGAAATTCTGGCTGCAGGGCATCCTGCTGACGGGCTTTTCGCTCTTTTTCCGCACGACGAATATCGCCTACCGCTCATGGCTTTCGGGGAAGATCGGCCCCGAGGGCATGGGGCTTTATCAGCTCATCTTTTCCGTCTTTATGCTTGCCGTCACGCTCTCGACGTCCGGCATCAGCTTAGCCGTCACGCGCATGGTCACGGCGGCGATCGCCGCAGGCCGACGGAGCACAATCCGCTCGGTCGTCACAAAATGCTTCCTGTTCTGCCTGACGTTGAGCTGCACGATCTCTTTGCTGCTTTTCACCTTCTCGGATTTTGCCGCCGAGGTCATCCTCGGTCGGCGCGACGCCGCAGCCTGCCTGCGCATTCTCGCGCTCGGTCTGCCGTTTATGTCGCTGTGCACCTGCATGAAGGGCTATTTTTTGGCTGTGGACGAATCGCTTTCCACGTCGGTCAGTGACGCCGTCGAGCAGGTGCTCACCATTTTGGCGGCGGTCATTCTGTTCCATGTTATGGCGCCGGGCAGCATCGAAAAGGCGTGCTTTGCCGCCATGCTCGCTTCCTCATTCGGCGAGGGTGTCTCCTTTCTGACCGGATGGATCATCTACCGCCGAAGTCTTCAACACAACACGCCGAAGGCTGTGGAAAAAGGACGCGGCGTGCTGCACGGGATGTTCCATATCGCGATCCCCTGCACGCTGTCAAGCGCCGCAAGAAGCCTGCTTTCCACGGCGGAAAATCTGCTCATCCCGCGTGAGCTCGGGCGTTCGGGGCTCGACACAGCATCCGCCATGGCGTCCTATGGGCTTTTGCAGGGCATGGCGATGCCGATGCTGTTCTTCCCCTCGTCGTTCCTCTCGTCCTTCGCGTTCCTGCTCATTCCACGCATGGCGGCAGCCTTCGAAAAAGGGAACGCCGGTGCGATCGCGAGCATCACGGAAAAGGCGCTGTCCGCAGCGCTTAAGTTCGGCATTTTCTGTGCCGGGGTCTTTTTTGCGTTCGGCGGCGACTGGGGCACGGCATTTTACAAAAGCGCGGACGCCGGCGCATATCTCCGTCTCCTCGCGCCGCTCGTTCCGCTTTTATACCTCGATGTCGTCGTGGACAGCTTATTAAAAGGGCTTGACGAGCAGTTCAATTCCATGAAGTATAATTTCCTCGACTCGTTCCTCCGCGTGCTGCTCATCCTGCTTTTCATGCGGTTTTCCGGCATGCCGGTCTATATCGCCATCCTGTTTTTCTCGTCCATATTCAACGCCATGCTGAGCGTCCGCCGCCTTTTGCAGGTCTCCGCCGTCCGCATCCGGCTTCTCAACCATGTTCTCCTGCCAATTTCAGAGAGCATCGTCGCCGCCGCATTCACAAAAGCCGTCGTTTCCCACATCCCCTTTTCTGGCATCCCCCTCGTCCTCACCGAGGCCGCCGTCTGCGCCGTGTTTTACCTGTCCCTCGGCACGGTTCTGTCTGTGTTCTCCCGCAGGCGCCCATCCGCCGTGCATGCATAAAAAAGCAGACCCGAAGCTTTTCCGGGTCTGCTTTCTGCATTATTCATTCACTTGCTGCGGAAAACGGTAGCATGTTTTTACGATCCTCATGTCGCCGCTGTCCAGTTTTTCAAACACATTTTCCTCATAGAAAACAAACGGGCTCGTCTTTTCACCCACACGGCGCACAAGCAGGAAATACAGATGATTGATCACAGTGTTGTGATCCTCATACACATCACAGCTCCCTGCAGGCTTTCCGAACAATTCATCGTGTTCCACACCGGGCGCTCCGTTTGCCCACTCTATGTATTTTCGGTATATCTCATCTTTTGTCATTGGATAACCCTTCCCGTTCACCGAACTTCCTGTTCCAGGACAGCAAAAATATCTGCCTGAAAGAAATCAATGATCGTGATCTCAAGACCATCGCACAGCTTCTTGATCGTCGAAACCGTTGCACTTTTATTACGTCCGCTGACGATATTATTCAGCGTGGATTGCGTTACACCGCTGATATAGCCAAGCTTATTGACCGTAATATTGCGCTCGAAGCACAGCTCATAAATTCGAATTTGAACTGCCTCCCCGATGGTCATTGGTATCACCTCTTTTCTGGAAAATGATACCTTTTTCTACAGAAAAGGATTACCTCTTTTGAGTTAACTTTCATTTTTTGTAATGGCTTCTTCGTGTATCTGAATATGAGAGATAATAAATCATTCCGCCATCAGAAATATCACTATTTCTTTTGTCATAACACATCCACCAAGCGATTATCATTCACCCAATATACGATCCATGGTTTCGTAGGCTCTGTGGACGATCCCGGTGTAGTCCTCGCCGAACCGGTGGGCTTCATAGCACTCAAGCATCATGTTTTGCAGCTCTATATTCAGCTGCCCCGCAAACTGAACATTTGTGATCTGATCCCGCACGGCGCTCATCGCGGCGAAATTCTCTTCTGAGGTATACTCGGCCCCGCGGTTCAAGGGGTAGGCTTCACTGCACATCTCTTCATGGATTGACATGCTTGTGTCCTTTCCGATCATATAGAAATCTTTTTTTAAAAGATTGGAATTCTGCATTCTGTTCGTCGCAAGAAAATAATCGATGACATCGAACGCATCCTGCGGACGCCTCGTATTGCTGTTCACGGCGGCGTAGATCTGCACC
>JAGAOD010000154.1 GCA_017623855.1 Clostridia bacterium | reverse complement strand
TATGCAAAAACCGGGACGAGGTTTTGGGGGACGGGAAAGAGGGATGTGAAGGGGGGAGTAGGAACGGAGCGGGGGAGGGACAGCGCTTCGCTGCCGTGCCGCGCAGGGATATTCCGACTGCGTCGGAGTGATATTGCGGCTTGCGCCGGAGGCAATACCGTAGGGACACCCGTCCTCGGGTGTCCGTTTGGAGGCAGGGTAGCGATCCTTGCGGACACCTCGGAGAGGTGTCCCTACAAAAGGACAGGGAGCCGCAGGCAAGATTGTAGGGGCACAAATTGGATGAATTGCGGCGGTGCCGCATGAATTGGCTTGCGCCATGAGTTGTGACGAGTCACATGATTTGCGCCCATACGAAAAGACCTCCGGCACGTTACATACAATAGCGAGCGAACGCGAGCCGCCTTAACTTTCCACTTTCCACTTTCAACTTTCATCTTAAAAACACTTTCATCTCAAAAAACTTTCAACTGCTATCAACCACTGACGAAAGGATGATTTTATGATCTCGATTATTCCGGAGAAAACATGGGCTTATAATGACGCGGATATGCTGCCGACGGAGGGGGTGCCGGACGGGCAGACGGCGCTGAACAAGGACACGGGCGCGCTCGTGATTTTCGATCTCCCGTCGAAGGCATGGAAGCCGATCTGACGCGTTCTGAAAGGAGCGGAACATGACACTCAAGGAAATGAAAAGTAAGGTTTTCCGTTTGATCGAGGAGATCAGCCCGGAGAACCCCGCTTTGACCGACGACCCCGACCTCGCCGCGAAGTTCAACGACGTGGCAAATCAGGTGCTTTTTGAGCTTTCCCGCATGAAAAAGCTCGCAAGATACGTCGAGCTGCCCGTCAAAAAGGGCGATATCATCACCTTTGCGGACATCGAAAGCGCGTGCGGCTATGAGGTCTATCAGCTGCGTCTCGCCCGCGGTGTTTCGCTTGACGCGAGGGCGGACGGCACGGTGCTGAAATGCCTCGAAGA
The DNA here is from genome assembly GCA_017623855.1 of Clostridia bacterium. Lineage (GTDB taxonomy): Bacteria > Bacillota > Clostridia > Oscillospirales > Acutalibacteraceae > Hominenteromicrobium. The sequence continues at coordinate 953 of JAGAOD010000154.1, read as the reverse complement.
CGGCATTCTGGAGCTCGACCTTTACGTCTACCCCGAGCGCATCACGGACAAAACCCGCGACACGGCGTACGAATTCGAGCTTTCCCCGGACGCGCTCGAGATCATGCCGTACGGCATCGCGGCGGATCTCCTGAAAAGCGACGTCTCCGCGGGCGGCGGGGCGGTCTATGCGGCGCGGTATGAGTCGATGCTCGGGCGCCTTGACCCGCGTTACCGCATGCCGGCGGTCACGATCGAAGGGGGGCTCGAGCTCTGATGGCTAACGCAACGCTCGTGTCACGGATCTACGGTGGCTTTCGCGGCGTCGACTTCAGGGGCGAGGAGCTGAGCCTCCTTCGAAGCCCCGACAGCCTCAACATGTGGCGCGACTACAAGGAAACGGAGTGCATCCGCACGCGTCCGGGTCTGCGCCCTGTCGTGCCTGCGGAGGATCCGGTTTACGGCATCTGGTTTTATAAGGACAAAATGCTCGTTCACAGCGGGAGTAAGCTCCTTGCGGTCGGGGAAAATAAACAGGATGTGCTCTTTTCGATGATGAATGAGCACAGAAGCTGCGGCTTTGTCTTCGAGGACACCTTCTACATCAAGGACGGAGAAAACTACTTACAATACGACGGCTCGTCGGTCTCTTCTGTAGAGGGCTATGTCCCGACGACGACCGCGGGCAGAAGTCCCGCAGGCGGCGGCACGGCCTTCGAGGACGTGAACATGCTGAGCGAATATCGCATCAACAGCTTTCTCTCGGACGGCGAGAGCTTTGACTATTACCTCGACGTCACGAACATCGACGACGATCACCTCCCCGAGGTCACCGTGAACGGGGAGGTCCTCGACAGCGGCGACTACACGGTCGATTATCCCGCCGGCTGCATCAAATTCACCCGCGCGCCCGAAAAGCCCCTGACGGACGGGCAGGACAACGTGAAGATCCGCTTCAAAAAGGCGCTTTCGAC
>JAGAOD010000153.1 GCA_017623855.1 Clostridia bacterium | reverse complement strand
TGAGGTCATCCTCATCGACGAGATCGCTTCCGGCAACATGCGCGTCTACAAGGACGGCGTCATCGTCAATCCGGTCGACCTCACAAAGCTCATCAACGACAGATAAATCGTTAAGCTTACTCAGAGCAGTCATCGAAAAGGTGACTGCTCTTTTTTGTGCTTTCGCCGGTGATGCCAATCAGTTGAAAAATTTTCTTCTGCCCTTGTACTTCGCGGGCGCATCTGCTAAAATGCGGATAGTACCGGATGTGTGAGGGCATCCGTGGGGGAGTGTGTAAGCATGAAAAACAATTATAGCTTCAAAGGCAGTTACCTGAGTTATATCATTACCTTTTTTCTGATGAGCTTCGGCTCGGGCATGTTTTCTCAGGTGCTGTCCATTTATCTCGTCGGCATCGGAAAGACGAATACCGAAATGGCGTTTATCGTATCATCAGCCAACCTTTTCGGTCTTGCACTGATCCCGATCTTCGGATTTATAAACGACCGCTTCAAGAAGCCACATCTGATCATGGGCGCGATGCTGATCTCCGCGGTCCTGTCGCTTGTTTTCGCGGGCGTGAGAAATACGTGGTCGTTGTTTCTTCTGCACGGCTGTATTATGGGCCTGATCTCCGCACTGAATCCGATTTTTGAAAATCTCGCGACGGACGGCAAATATCGCTACGGTCAGATCCGCATCTGGGGCACAATGGGGTATGCGGTGTCTTCGCAGGTCGGAACGATCCTCATGGACATCACGGATCCGAAATGGATATTTGTTCTTTTTGCGATCAGCATCCTGCTGTCCGCGCTTGGGTTCTTCTATACGGGCGTTATTTCCTACAGACCGCAGCAGAAGAAGCTTTCCCCGGCTCAGCAGATCTCTTTTCTGAAAATGCCGATGTTTATGCTGGTGGTATTGGTCGGCGCGCTGTTCTCGGCTGTCGTGAATATGAACATTACGTTCGCACCGCTGTATCTGAAATCGCTCGGCATGACGAACAGCTTCGTCGGTACGGCGCTGCTTTTGAGCACGCTTATGGAAGTACCGCTTGTGTATTTTTCGTATCGGTTCATGGATAAATTCCCGGCGAAGTATATCGCGGCATTCAGCTTTGGCCTTATGTTCACGGAGTTCGTCATTTTCAGCCAAACCTCGAGTGCGGCAGTTGCCTTTGCTGCCATTCTTTTACTGAAGGCGACCGGTTCTCAGCTCTTCTTTATGACGCTCATCAAGCTGGTTCGCGGTATCGTTGAGGAAAATGCCGTATATACTGCGATGGGTGTAGTCAGCACGGTCAATGCGATCGCGACGATCGTCATGCAGAATGTCGGCGGTAAGCTCACGGAGGTCGTGGGGCTGCAGGGGCTTTATTATGTGCTTGCGGCGCTCGCGGCACTTGCGATCGTACTTTGCCTGTTCCTGAAAACCAAAAACAGTACAAAGGTATTCTCGTGATTTTTCGCTCTCCCTCTGCCCGGCGGAGGGAGATAATTTTTACAGACTATTGAACTTTCATTCGGGATTTGGTAGAATCGGAGCAGAATCGGATGCAAAAGGCATTTGAACAGGGGTGTTTGTATTGAGAAATAAATTCCGGTATCGCGGCAGCTATTTCAGCTATGCGATCACGTATTTTGCGTACTTCTTCGCCATGGGCACCATGGTGAATATGCTGTCGCTGTATCTGACGAGCGGCCTCGGCAAGACCGACCAGGAAATGACGTTCATTACGTCGGCTTCGAGCCTGTTCGGCATCATCACAAATCCGATCGTCGGTTATCTGAACGACCGGTTCAGAAAGCCAAAGGTTTTGGCGGCAGTTTTGCTGTTTACGGCTGCAGGTGCCGCACTGCTTTTCTCGATTTCAAAAAACACGTTCGTCCTGTATGTGTTAAGCGGCGCGATCAGCGGTTTGATCGGTGCGGTCAGCCCCATCAGTGAACGTGTTGCGAGCAGCGGCAAGTACCGCTACGGACAGATCCGCATTTGGGGTACCATCGGCTTTGCGGCGGCTCCGCCCATCGCCGGTTCGATCTTCGAGTACGCCGAGTCCTACCTCGTTTTCGTTATGGTCGCGGTCGTACTGGTCGTCGCGGCGGTCTCCTATCTGCTTCTGACCGGCATTCGCTTTTACTCCGATGATAGGCCGGAAGCGGAAACCGCGCCGGTTCAGGATAAGGGCGGACGTCTCTCGTTCTTCAAAAATCCGATGTTCCTGCTGTTTGTCTGCATCGGTATGATCTATTCCGGCGCGGCGGGTCTGAATAACGCGTACAGCCCGATCCTGCTGCAGGATCTCGGTCTTTCCACGAGCCTCGTCGGTACGGTCATTTCCGTAAGCGTGCTTGTGGAGCTGCCCATTGTGCTGTTTTCGAACGTGTACATGGATCGCTTCTCATGCAAAACGCTTGCGGGACTCAGCGTCGGTCTCATGCTGCTGCAGTTTTTGTTCTACAGCTTCTGCAGAAGCCTGCCCGTCGTGCTCGTCGCGATGATCCTTCTGAAGGCGGTCTGCGGTACGATCTTCATGATGGTCCAGCTGAAGCTGATCCGCGGTGTGGTCGGTGACGATTCCGTTTCCACGGCGCAGGGCAGTATGAGCTCGATCAATTCGGTCGCGACGATCGTCATTCAGAACGCCGGCGGCTGGCTGGCGGGATCCTTCGGCATTCAGCCCTTGTACATAGCGCTGAGCGTTTTAACGGCGGTCGCACTCGTGCTCAGTCTGTTTTTGAAGGTCGACAACACAAAGAAATTCTTCTCTTAAATAAATTCATTTCTGTTGGAAGCGGGGATTTTAATGCTCCGCTTTCTTGTTTTATGCCGAAAACTGTGTTAATATAAAATAAATCAAGTGCGGTGTGCACAGGGGAGGACGAACGGATATGGTACTGAACAGAGTAACACCGGAAAGCGTCGGAATTCGTTCCGAAGGTATACTGAAATTTTTGGATCTCATCGAACAGCGCGGCGCGGAGCTGCACGGCATGATGCTCTTGCGGCACGGCAAGGTTTGTGCCGAAGGCTGGTGGAAGCCGTATAATCCCAAGTCTCCGCACATTATGTTCTCGTTTACAAAGGCGCTCACCTCAACGGCGATCGGCTTTGCGTGGCAGGAGGGCATTCTTCGTTTGGACGATAAGCTCTGTGACATTTTCCCGGACAAGCTGCCGGAAAACCCGAGCGAAAATCTTCTCGCCTGCACGGTTTGGGATCTGCTTACCATGACCTGCGGTCACCCGAACGAGATCCGCATTTGGGACAGTGAGGATGCGGACTGGGTCAAGGCATTTTTGGCACATGACTTCAAGTATAAGCCCGGCGAAAGCTTTATGTATAACATGGCCGGCACCAATATGCTGTGTGCCGTTCTCAAGCGCCGCACGGGACAGGATCTTTTCGAATATCTGACGCCGCGCCTGTTTGAGCCGCTCGGCATTTCCGACATCGAATGCTTTAAGCTTCCCGACGGCATTGAAATGGGCGGTGCGGGCAGCCGTTTGAAGACGGAGGATATGGCACGGTTCATTCAGTTTGTCGCGTGGCAGGGCAAATGGGACGGAAAACAGCTTTTGGATACGGCATGGTTCGAAATGGCGTCGAAAAAGCAGGTTTCCACCGTGAGTCCGGTGTACGACTCCGATAATCCCGACTGGCGCTGCGGCTACGGCTTCCAGTTCTGGCGCTGCGTGCCGGAGAAGGTCTTCCGCGCGGACGGTGCATTCGGACAGTATGGCATCGTGTTCGAGGACAAGGACGCAGTCCTCATCCTGCAGAGCGCAGCCGTCAATCAGCAGGTGCAGCTCACATGTGCATGGGAGGCGATCCTTCCGGCACTGACCGACGAAGACAGCTTGCCCGAAAGCGCGGCAGCGGACAAACTGAAGCGGAGACTTGAAAATGCGGAGATCACCCCGATGCTCTCGATGCGCAATCCCGGTGCGGAAAAGACCTTCGGCGATAAGCGTTATGTGCCGACGGAAGCTTTGTCCGGTCTTGCCGATTTTGTCGGCGGCATCTGGCTCGTCATGCCGCAGGGCGGTAAGACGGAGTCTGTCCGTCTCGCGTTCGGAGAAACCGACGCGAAGCTCATTTTCGAGCAGAACAACGGCACATTTGAAGCTGAGATCGGCCTCCGGAGCCATTTTTCGAGCTTTACGCTGTGCGGACGCACATACGGAGCGGTCGGTCGCTGGCGCAGTGACACACGCTTCGAGTGTGAGATCCGCTGTGCGGAATCCGCAGGCGGCAGAAGAATGATCTTCACATTCTCGGATGAGAAATTAGTGATCGAAAGCGAGTCCACGCTGCCGATCTCCGGCGGCATTGCGGACAAGCCGTATGTAAAGGTTGAGCTGAAAGCAGAATAAACAAAAAATCCGGCACAGAGCATTTCTGTTGCATCTGTCAAGTAAAAGTAGACACGAATAAAAAAGCATAGCTTCAGAACCCCAATTCAGTCCTGTACTGGATTGGGGTTTTGTAATCCAAGGCGGCAGCAAAACGTTCAGAGTTAAAGTATTGGACATACTGATCCTGTGCTTTTTTGAGGTTTGAAACTTTACTAATGCCGAAATCCAGAATTAATTCGGCCTTCATCCATCCGTTCAAAGATTCGATAATTGGATTGTCTGTTGGTGTGCCAGCTCTTGACATTGAGCGAATTATG
>JAGAOD010000152.1 GCA_017623855.1 Clostridia bacterium | reverse complement strand
ATAAGCTTCCATGGTCGCGCCGATATCGTTGCGCTTGCCGTCCGTGATGACGAACATGCCCTTTTCGCGGGCGTAAGCGACGGTCTCAGCCAGAGCCTTAACGCCCTGCCAGCCGTACATTTCATAGTAAGCCGCCTGCGGCTTAACTGCCGGAACGATGTCGCAAAGTGCATCGATCAGGCCCTTGTTGTACTCAACGAGTGCAGCAGCTGCAGCTTCGAGTGTCTTGCCGTACTTTTCGACAGCGGCATCCAGAATGTAGTTCGGGATGTAGCTGAGCTTCGGGTCGAGACCGGCAACTGTGGGGTTCTGTGTTTCAACGATTTTTTCGATCATGCGGTCAAAAGACATTTTATATTCCCTCTCTCTAAAAATATTTATGGCTTGTTATGTGAGAGCCGTAGCTCGGTTTACCGGAAATTACAGTTCGTTATAGACGATGCGGCCGCCGCAGACGGTGAGCTTCACCTTACCCTGCAGCTCCATACCCTTAAACGGCGTGTTGCGGCTCTTGCCGTGCAGCTTGTCCGCGTCCACCGTCCACGTTTCGTTTTCGTCGATCAGGACGATATCCGCGATCCGTCCCGCACCGATCACACCGGCCTCGATGCCGAGGATCTGTGCCGGGCGCACGCTCATCTTTTCTACAAGCTCAGCGAGCGTGAGCACACCGGTCTTGACGAGTGCGGTATATGCACCTGCGAAGGACGTCTCCATGCCGATCGAACCGTTCGGCGCCTTGAGGAAATCCGATTTCTCCTCCGGTGTATGCGGCGCATGGTCGGTCGCGATCACGTCGATCGTGCCATCCTTGACGGCTTCGATCATCGCGAGACGGTCTGCTTCCGCTCTGAGCGGCGGGTTCATGCGGTAATCGGCGTCCTTTTTGAGAAGCTCTTTATCGGTCATGAGCAGATAATGCGGGGCGGTCTCCGCCGTTACCTTGACGCCGCGTGCCTTCGCGTCGCGGATCAGCGCCGCTGAGGTCTTCGTGCTGACGTGGCAGATGTGCACCGGCACGTCATAGGCCGCTGCAACGGCGATCTCTCTTGCCGTTCCGCAATCCTCAGCGGCAGCCGGAACGCCGGGCAGCCCCAGCTGTTCGGAGATCTCACCCTCGTTCAGATACCACTTTTTCGCGAGGAACAGATCCTCGCAGTGCGCGGCAACGATCATGCCAAGCCCGGGTGCGCGGCGCATTGCTTCGACAAGGCAGGCTGTGTCAACGACCGGTCTGCCGTCGTCGCTCAGTGCGACCGCACCGGCTTCGCGCAGTGCGTCGAGATCGCAGAGCTCTGCGCCCGCAAGTCCCTTTGTGATGGCAGCCGCGACATACACATGTGCGTCCGCCGTTTTGGCTTCTTCTAAAATATAACGGACGGTCTCCGCCGAATCGATCGCGGGTTTTGTGTTCGGCATGCAGAGAAGGCTCGTCACGCCGCCTGCAGCCGCAGCCTTACAGCCGGTATGGATGTCCTCCTTGTCGGTAAAGCCGGGATCCCGCAGGTGCACATGCAGGTCAATAAAGCCCGGAACGGCTGTCAGACCGTTCGCATCGATGACGACCGCGTCATCATCGTACACATGCTCGGAGACGGCACTGACACGATCCCCCGTGATGAGGATGTTGCCTACATAGTCCTCGCCGCGTGCGGGATTTAAGATACGCGCACCGCGCAGGAGAAGTCTTCTTCCGTTTTGTTCCATATCTTGTTCTCACCTTTCATGGTTTTCTGTTGAAAAGCAGGAATTTTACTATTGCAAAGCCCTCGCGGACCGTGTGTCTCATTTTGGTTCCCGGGCGGTCGGCGGCAACGAGCGGATAAGCTTCAAAGCCCAAACGCTCCGCCATTTTTCCGGCGCGCCACTGGTGAAAGGACTGCGTGCTGAGAAGAACGGTCTTCCCGAGGTTTTCTCTTTCCATGATCTCTTTCGTGAACAGTAGATTTTCCCACGTTGTTCGCGATCTCGTTTCCGCAAAGATACGCTCTTTGGCTATGCCCATCTCGATGAGCGCGTTTTTTGCGGCGTCCCCCTCCGTGCGGGGCTCATTCCAGCCCTGTCCGCCGGTCGTAATGCATTTCGCTTCCGGGTGCTCGAGTAAAAAATCAGCCGCCGCTTTCACGCGGTTATGCAGTGTGCCGCTCATTCGGTGTGCCATGACGTGCGCACCGAGCACGACTACGACCGCATTTTCCGGCAATGCACATTCTTTTTCCACTGCCGTCTCCCCTTTCGTATTGCGGCCTGCGTGTTCTGCCGCAATATTCCGATTTTATTATAAAGAATTCCCCCATAAACCGCAAGGGTTTACAGGGGAAAAGTTTAATTTTATCAGAAAAGATCCATCATATAATTTTTCTTCAGATAGAACACGCCGCTGAAGTCCGCCGTGCGGTTCAGGACCTTTACGTCCGGCATCCATTCGATATCCTGTGCCGTGCGGATGCCGCAGATGAGCGCCGAGAAATGATTGATGCTCATATCGAGATCTGCCTCGCCGTCCGTTTTAGTGACGGTATTCGATTTGCCCGGTGCAAAAGTCAGCTTCCATGTACCGTCGTTCTCTCTGATGATCTCGTCATGGACGCGGAAGGAGACCGTGCCCTCACCGAAGCATCTGCAATTCTCCAGGACACGCCGGACATTTACGACACGTAGCATGCCGTTCCAGTAGGGCTTATTCTCCGCTTCGTTGTTTTCGCCGACGAGCGACGTGATCGACTGCTGCGGGAGTGCCGCAAAACGGATCGCATCGTAGTCGGAGGAAAATGCGGACTTTGCGAAAAAGAGCAGTGCATTGAACGCTTCGGCATCACAGAACAGGAAGCCGCAGCGGCAGCCGAACATGTGCGTGCAGTTCAAAAGCGTCTTACCGCCGTCCTTCTCCTTTTTGGAGATCATCAGACCGCGCGGCTCACCCGCATCATTGCGCCAGACATATACGTAGCGCTCGTCATCCATGAAATTCTTTTCATTCAGTTCCTCGGAATATGTATCGCGCAGAGCGGACATATTGACGTCCTTAAAGCATTTGTTGTAGATCTCGAGCAGCGGGCTCATATCGTCGCCCGGGAACAGCTGCTCCATGCTGCCGCCCACGTCGCGCGGCTTGATGTCGCGCAAGTTCAGTGTCCACTCGTTCATGACACCGGCTACCTCATAGCCAAACTTACGGTAATATTCCGTGCTGAACGGGAAGAGATAGGAAAACGTGAAATCGTTTTTATACATATCCTGCAGGGACGCTGTGATGCAGGCGCGGATCGCGCCCTTTCTGCGGTACGGGGGCAAGGTGGAAACACCGCCGACACCGCCTAATTTATACACGCCGCCGTCGAAACGGCAGTCATACTCATGGCTGTTCACGCAGCCGTAAACCGTCGTGTTGTCGTCCGCAAAGGACGCAAAGCAGCGGTCCTTCTTTGCTTTTTCGAGCTCCTCAGCCGTCTTTTCCTTTTCGGCTTCTTCCTTTGCTTTTTTTATGTCCAGACCGTACTCGAAAGCGACCGCCATGACCTTGCTCCAGATCCAGCTTTCTTCCGGTTTTAACAATCTTGTTATCATATCTTTTCTCCGTTTCTGTTTTATTCGGAAAGTGCCTTGATGATCTCGTTTGTCTTCATGCCGAGCGAGCCCTTGCACAGAACGGCGTCACCGGACTGTACGTGTGCTTTAAGCCACTCGATCGCCTCCGCATTTGTTGAAAACCACATGCTGTTTTCCGGATCATTAAAGCCTTCTACAATGTATTTTGCGTTCGGACCGATGCCAAGGAGCATATCCACGCCGCAATTTGCCGCATGCGCGCCGACCTCAAGGTGACCCTGCTTTGCATGGTCGCCGAGTTCGAGCATATCGGCAAGCGCCGCATACTTTTTGCCCTCTGCTCTCAGCGCTCCGAGAATATTGAGCGCCGCACGCATCGAGTCGGGGCTTGCGTTATATGTGTCGTCGATCAGCGTCAAGCCGTTGATTTCCTTGATCTGCTGGCGTCTCGCTTCCGGTACGTACTGTGTGATGGCTTTTACCGCAGCCTCCCTCGGCACGCCGACGGCATCCGCCGCAGCGACCGCCGCCAGAGCATTGCGCACATTGTGCTCACCGGCAGCCGGAACGTATACGGGGAAACGCTCCCCGCCGTGCACACAAACAAAGCGCGTACCGTGAATGTCCGCGTCGAGCTCTTCCGCGCGCCACTCGCAGTTCTCGCCGAAGCCAAAGCGCACGATCTCCCGCGCGGGTGAGCTCTCGAGCGTGGAGAGCAGATCGTCATCGCCGTTCACAAAAACCTTCCCGCCCTCGGGCAGATGATCCGCGATCTTAATCTTTTCCGCCATGATATTCCCGCGAGTTTTCATATATTCGATGTGGGATACGCCGATATTCGTAACGATCGCGACCGTCGGCTTTGCGACCTTCGCGATACGTTCCATTTCACCGGGCATGCTGACGCCCAGCTCCACGACCGCAGCTTCGTCGTCCTTTTCGAGACGGAGCACGGTCAAGGGCAGACCGATCTGGCTGTTCGCGTTGCCCGCGGTCTTCATGGTTTTAAGACCCGCGGAAACAGCCAGCGCGACCATTTCCTTCGTTGTCGTCTTGCCGACGCTGCCCGTAATGCCGATGACCGGCACCGAAAAGCGCTCTCTGTATTTTTCCGCGACCGCCTGCAGCGCCGCACGTGCGTCCTCAACATAAACGACGGGACCCGCCGCATTTTCGAGCGGAACTTCCGAAAATGCCGCCGCTGCACCGAGTGAAAACACCTGCGGGATGAACCTGTGTCCGTCGACGTTTTCGCCGCGGATCGGCACGAACATCATGCCGGGCTTCGTCTGCCGGCTGTCCGTATAAAATAACGTGACCTCCGCGTCGCCGCTGCCGACGAGCGTTCCGCCGCAGAGCTCTGCGATCTCTCTGACTGTCAGCTTCATACTGTACCCCTCTCATATTTTCCCATGGAATCGAGGATCTCACGGATGACGACGCGCTCGTCAAACGGGTACTTTACGCCCTCGATCTCCTGATAATCCTCGTGCCCCTTGCCGGCCAATACGACGATGTCGCCCGCTTCGGCATTTTGGAGGCACCAGCGAATCGCTTCTCTGCGGTCCGGGATCGTGATATATTTTCCGTCGGTCTTATGCATACCGATCTTGATGTCTTCGATGATGTCGAGCACGTTTTCAAAGCGGGAATTGTCCGCCGTGATGACGGAAAGATCCGCAAGACGGCCGCTCGCTTCGCCCATTTCATAGCGGCGCACCTTCGGACGGTTGCCGCCTGCACCGAACATGCAGATGAGACGCTTCGGCTGATACTGCCTGAGTGTCATGAGCAGGCTCTCCATGCTGACCGCGTTGTGTGCATAGTCGATGAGCAGGGTGAATTCGCCGGGCACGTCAACGGGCTCCACGCGGCCCTTGACCGTCGCGCGCTTGAGACCCGTTTGCACAGCCTCCGCCGAAATTCCCAGAACGCTTGCCGCCGTCGCTGCACAGAGCGCGTTATACACGTTGAATTTGCCCGGGATCGGCACATCCGCCGTGAAGCACTCGCGTCCCGTAACGGAAAAGCGAATGCCCAAAAAGCCCGGCACCGTGACGAGCTCTTCTCCGTGCGCGACGAGGTCGGCATTTTCGCCGTAGCCGTAGGTCACGAGCGGACAGGTGTGTCCCTCAACGATGCCCTTCCAGTTCTCGTCGTCAATGTTGACAATACCGGTCTCGCACAGCGTAAACAGCATGCGCTTGCACGCCATATATTCCTCCATATCCTTGTGCTCCACACCGCCGATATGGTCTTCGGAGAAATTCGTAAACAATCCGAGCTCAAAGCGGACCCCGTCGACACGGTGATCCTTCAGCCCGATGGACGATACCTCCATGACACAGAATTCACAGCCGGCATCCGCCATTTCACGCAGATATTTCTGCACCTGATAGTTTTCCGGTGTCGTGTTGCCCGTCTGAATGACCTTGTCTTCGTACGCAACACCGATCGTGCCGATGACGCCGGTCTTATACCCTGCCGCCTCCAACACGGAGCGCATCATAAAGGCTGTTGTCGTTTTGCCCTTTGTGCCGGTGATGCCGATGACCCGAATGTCGTTTTTGGAAGGGTCGCGGAAAAACTTAGCGCTGAGCTTTGCGAGTGCGGCACGCGTATTCTCCGTCAGTATAACGGGAGCCCCCGCTTCCACATTCTCCTCTGCGAGAATGACCGCAGCCCCCTTTTCGGCTGCCATCCCCGCATATTTGTGTCCGTCGGCATTCGCGCCGCGCAGACAGACAAACAGGCAGCCGGGTTTTGCCAAACGGGAATCGTACACGATGTCACAGATCTCCGTTTCCGGAACATCCGCCGCACGGTATTCGATCGCCGAAAGAAGCTCTCTGAGTTTCATAGCTTACTTCCTTTCTCAAAAAGTATCACTGATCCGACACATTCTGCTGTGCGTCGGTCTTCAAAATCAAATATTCAATGGAGTCCTGCAGTGCCTGGAAGCTCGCGTCCACAACGTCGCCGGATACGCCGACGGTCGTGAACGTATTTCTGCCGTCCGTGGACGTGACCAGAACGCGTACACGCGCGCCGGTCGCATTGCCGCCGTCGAGCACACGTACCTTGTAGTCCGTCAGCTTCATGCGGTTCAGGACCGGATAGAACAGCTCGAGCGCTTTTCTCAGCGCCCGGTCGAGCGCATGCACCGGGCCGTTGCCCTCAGCCGCCATCAGCTGCATGGCGTCCCCAACGCTGACCTTGACAATGGCGCTCGCACCGGCATCCTCCCGTTCACCGGCACCGGACACGATGCGATAATAGATCAGGTCAAAATACGGATGATAGAAGCCCATCTGACGGCGGACAAGAAGCTCGAAGCTCGCGTCCGCACCCTCGAACTCATAGCCGTCCATTTCGAGACGCTTGATCTCGTCCAGGATCTTCTGTGTTTCCGCCGACTGGATCGTAAGCTCCGGCAGGATCTGCCGAATACGCTCGAACACGACCGCCCTGCCGCTGATCTCCGACGTCGGGAATTTGCGGCGGTTGCCGACGAGGAACGGATCCACATGCTCGAAGGAGCGTGACGCCTTGATGACGCCGTCCGCATGCATGCCCGCCTTGTGGGCAAACGCATGGCTGCCGATGTACGGCGCGCCGGAATGGATATCCAGATTCGTGACCGCAGCCAGCTCCTTTGCAAGATGCGTCAGAAGACCGAGCTTTTCCTGCGGGATGCACTGAATACCGCGCTTGATCTGCAGATTCGGAATGATCGTGGAGAGATTCGCATTGCCGCAGCGCTCACCGAAGCCGAGGAACGTGCCCTGCACCTGTTTTGCGCCCACTAAAACGCCGATCACGCTGTTCGCGACCGCCATGCCGCTGTCGTCGTGGAAATGCACACCGACCGGAACAGGCAGAGTATGCACGACATGTTCAACAATATGCGCCGCATCTTCCGGGAATACGCCGCCGTTTGTGTCGCAGAGACAGACGAGCTCCGCGCCGCCCTCCACCGCCGCCTGTACGGCGCGCATGGCAAAGGCGCTGTCATTCAAAAAGCCGTCGAAGAAATGCTCCGCGTCAAAAATGACACGGCGGCCGTGTGCCTTCAAGTACTGCACGCTTTCACGGATCATGCGAAGATTCTCTTCCTCCGTGGTTTCCAGAACACTGTCCACATGAAATCGCCAGCATTTGCCGAAGATCACGCAGATCTCCGCGCCGCTGTCCAAGAGCGCCTGCAGGTTCTTGTCGTCCCCGGGCGCACAGCCCTTGCGGCAGGTGCTTCCGAACGCCGCAAGCTTCGCATTCTGCAGCCGAAGCTCAGCCGCCCGCTGAAAGAAAGCCAGCTCCTTCGGGTTCGAGCCGGGATTGCCCGCTTCGATGATCTCCACGCCGAGACGGTCGAGGATCTGCACGATCTGCAGCTTATCCTCCACCGAGAAGGATATCCCCTTGCCCTGCGCACCGTCGCGCAGCGTCGAGTCCAATATTGAAATACGCTTTGTGTTCATAACGAAGCCCCTCATTTCCTCATTCGGCACGTATGCACATACCAATACAAGATACATTATACCCTGTACCCCGTGTTCTGTCAAAAGAAAAAAAGCACCGGGGAACACTCCCCGATGCTTAACTTATTCCGCTGTTTTTTCGCCGTTCATCAAGCGCTTATAGAACTCGATGCTGTCTTCACGGTATTCCTTGACCTCGTCCTCACGGAAGGCATCGCCCTGCTCCGCACGGACAGCCGTCTTCAGCTCACCGAGTACCGTCTGAACACCCTCCGCCGTCGCGCCGACGTCCTGATATTCGTTGATCTCGAGCGATTCGAGGCTCTTGAGCTCCTTCCACAGATAATACTCGTTATCCGTGTCGTCGATCGGCCCGAAGAAGCCTTCCATATCGCTCTGCGCGAGATAATCGTAGCTTGCGTCGTCGTAGATCACGATCATTGACTCACCGGCGCCGGCATCCGCCGCAAAACGGACGAAGGATGCCTGCATCTCGTTCGAGTTGACCAGCGTCGTTGCCTTTGTGTTGAATAAGCAGTGCACGATCTCAACGCTCACCTTTTTGTCGCCGTTGCGGTCGTCCGCATACTGCTCAAAATGCACCTCGAGATCCTCAAGGAGCTCCTGCGGCACACCGAACTCCGTCGCCATGATAATGGAGTAGTCCGGGTCGACGCGCGTGACCATCGGGATAATGAAAGAAATAAACGCCGCAAGCAGCAAAATACCGCTGATAAGCTTCCATTTGTTATGGAACCACCAGTTTGCGCGCTTTTCCTTGCCGGTCTTCGGCGTGATCTGATTTGCATGGATCGTGCTTTCTTCCTGATTTACGAGATAACGTTCTCTTGCCATATATTCTGTCCTCAATCCTTAAATGTCATGCGAAGAGTATACCGCCCGTTTCTGACCAAAATAACAAATTTTTATAAACAAACTGTAAAAAAGCGGTACAGCCGGGATGGCTATACCGCAATTATACCTTTGTTCAGACAAAGCTGTCAACCGATTTTGAGAAATCAATCCAGAACCGTGTAGCCCTGATCCTCAACGACACGCTTGAGCTCGCTGTCGGCGATCTCCGCATTCAGCGTCAGAACGGCTGTGCCTGCCTCATGGCTGACAACGGCAGCGTCCACCTGCGGCAGCGCTTCCAGACACTTCTTGACTCTTGCCTCGCAGTGCGGGCACATCATACCTTCGATCTTCATCGTTTTTTCCATCGTTACAGACTCCTTTACTTCGACCGTTACCGGTTTTATTTTCTTATCGCGCTTTGCACTCTGTATTTTCAAAAGATTCAGACGAAGCGCGTTTGTGACAACACAGAAGCTGGAAAGGCTCATTGCGGCCGCGCCGAACATCGGGCTGAGCTGCCAGCCAAAGATCGGGATCCATACGCCCGCGGCGAGCGGAATACCGATCGTATTGTAAATGAACGCCCAGAACAGGTTTTCGTGGATATTGCGAAGCGTTGCGCGGCTCAGACGGATCGCCGCCGGCACATCGGACAGACGGCTCTTCATCAGAACGACGTCCGCCGCGTCGATCGCGACATCCGTACCGGCGCCGATCGCGACACCGATATCTACCGCCGTCAGCGCGGGGGCATCGTTGATGCCGTCGCCGACCATCATGACCCTGCCCTGCGCTTTCAGTTCACGAATGACCTTTTCCTTGCCGTCGGGCAGTACACCGGCGATGACGTGATCGACCCCGGCTTCCTCACCGATGGCCTTTGCCGTGCGCTGATTGTCACCCGTCAGCATGACGACGCGAATGCCCATGTTTTTGAGCGCGCGGATCGCCTCGGGACTTTCGGGCTTAATGACATCCGCAACCGCAATAATGCCGATGAGTTTGCCGTCCTCGCCGAAGAAGAGCGGTGTTTTTCCGCTTTCGGCAAGCTTTTCGGCTGCACTCTGCAGCGAAGCGGGTACGGCGGTCTTTGTTCGGATATACTTGAGATTGCCGCCGAAGAGCTCGCGTCCGCCGCATTTTGCCGCAAGACCGTTGCCGGGCAGCGCGTGGAAATCCTCCACGCTTTCGGGCTCGATCCCGCGCTCACGGCTCAATACCATGATCGCCTTTGCGAGCGGATGCTCACTGTTTCTTTCAAGGGAAGCTGCCGCCTTCAGGAGCGCTTCCTCCTTCACACCGTCCGCAGGAAGGATATCCGTGACACGCGGCTCGCCGCTTGTGATCGTGCCGGTCTTGTCGAGCGCGACGATCTGCACCTTGCCTGCTTCTTCAAGCGACACCGCCGTCTTGAACAGGATGCCGTTCTTCGCGCCGACGCCACTGCCGACCATAATGGCGACCGGCGTCGCAAGACCGAGTGCGCACGGACAGCTGATGACGAGTACGGAAATGCCGCGCGCGAGCGCGTAGCCGAAGCTCTGCCCCGCGAGCATCCACACGATAAGCGTCAGAACGGCAATGCCGAGTACCGCCGGTACGAATATACCGGAGACCTTGTCCGCGACCTTTGCGATCGGCGCTTTTGTCGCGGCGGCATCGCTGACCATTTTGATGATCTGCGACAACGTCGTGTCCTCGCCGACACGCACGGCTTCACAGCGGATGAAGCCGGACTGATTGAGTGTCGCGGCGGAAACCTGATCACCCGGTGCTTTGTCGACCGGAATGCTCTCACCGGTCAGTGCTGACTCATTCACAGCGCTCGACCCACTCAAAACCACACCGTCCACCGGAATGTTCTCACCGGGACGAACAACAAAAATATCGCCTTTCTTAACTTCACTGACAGCAACCGTGATTTCCTGTCCACTGCGTTCGACGACAGCCGTTTTCGGCGCGAGACGCATCAGGCTTTTCAGTGCATCCGTCGTCCTGCCCTTCGAGCGCGCCTCGAGCATCTTGCCCACCGTGATGAGCGTTAAGATCATCGCCGCGGACTCGAAATAGAACTCATGCATGAAGCCCATGACCGCTTCCGCGTCGCCGTGCAGCTGTGCATGCGTCATGGCAAACAGCGCATAGGTGCTGTACACAAACGATGCACCCGAGCCGAGCGCCACGAGCGTATCCATATTCGGCGCGCGGTGTATGAGCCCCTTAAAGCCGCTGATGAAGAATTTTTGATTGATGACCATGACAATCGCTGCAAGCAAAAGCTGCAAAAGACCGACCGCCACATGATTTTCCGCGAGAAACGCCGGCAGCGGCCAGCTCCACATCATGTGTCCCATGGAGACATACATGAGTACCGCCAGAAAGCCGAGGGATGCAATGAGCCTCTTTTTCAGAAGCGGCGTCTCCTTATCCGCCAAAGCCTCCTCGTCCGCCGTCTGCGTCCGTGCTTTGTCTTCTCCTTTTTTTGCCGCGCCGTAGCCTGCATCCTCCACCGCCTTGATGACGGCTTCAGCCGAAGCCGAGCCCTCAACACCCATGGAATTTGTGAGCAGACTGACGGAACATGACGTGACACCCGGTACAGCGGAGACCGCCTTTTCGACACGCGCGCTGCACGCCGCGCAGCTCATACCCGTGACCGTATACTGTTCCATACTCATACCTCCTGCTTATTTCATAAGCTTCTGCAGTGTGGCGACAAGCTCATCCACGGTCTCATCCCGACCGGCGCGGATATCCTCTGCGACACAGGTCTTGATATGACTTGCCAGAAGCTCTTTTGTGAATGCATTCAAAGCAGCATTTGCTGCGGCGACCTGCGTGAGCACATCCGTGCAGTACGCATCCTTTTCGATCATGCCGCGAATGCCGCGCACCTGTCCTTCTATGCGATTGAGCCGATTGATGAGCTTTTTGTGCTCCTCCTCGCTTCTCTCCTTTGTCTTGTGACAGCAGTTTTCCATTTCGCATCTCCTTTACAAACAGAAAAATACCCACCCGGGGTACTTATAGTATATACCCCCAGTAGGTATTTGTCAATACATTTTGTTTTGAAACTCAGGCCTTATAGTCCATGCTTTCGGCGTTCCAGTTTTCAAGCACCGTGAGCATATCCTCCGCAACCGCTTTTGCGCCCGGCAGGTCATGCTCGAGATAATTGCCGCACTCGATGCGCTCGCTGCCCGGGATCTTTCCCTCAAACGCAGCGATAAACCGGAAGGACTCCTTCACAAGGCCGAGTGCCTCCTCGCGGCTGACAGCGTCGCGCAGCAGGAAATAGAAGCCTGTGCGGCAGCCCATCGGACCGACGTAGATGACGCTGTCAGACAGCGCACTGTTTCTCGCGTACGTCGCAAACAGATGCTCAAAGGTGTGCATCGCGCCGCTATTCAGATAATCGCCCGCGTTCGGGGTCTTCATGCGGATATCATACGTGATCACGTCGCCGTCCACGCGGGAAACATACATGCCCTTAGTCAGAATATCGTGATTTACGGTAAAGCTTGCAATTTTCTTCATCGTTCATTCCTCCGTTTACAGCGCGTTCCACAGGGTCACGGCGCCGTTTTCTCTGGTTTTCTTCATGTCGATCAGCCGCTGATTGCTTGAGCCGCGAAAGCGCAGGGTGATGTCCTTGAGCTCTTCCACGAATGCGCCGTCCACAAGTACATCGAAAAGGCTCAACAGCTCGTCGGTGACTTCACAGCGGTTGCGTCCGCCCTCTTTCAGCATATCCTCCTCCAAGGTGGAGCCGCTGTAGCACCAGATGTCCTTTTCCGGATACATTTCGCGGACGCGTTTGAGAAACGGCAGGAGCGCCCGCTGGTTCTCGAGCTCCATCGGCTCACCGCCCAAAACGGTCAGACCGTTGATAAAGCCCGGTCTGAGTGCATTCAGAATTTCTTCCTCCGTCTCCTTTGTGAACGGTTTCCCGTACGTAAAGCTCCATGTTTCCTGATTAAAGCAGTTTTTACAGTGGCGTGTACAGCCCGAAACAAAGAGCGACACGCGGACACCGTAGCCGTTTGCGATGTCCGTCTTTTTGATCTCGCCGTAATACATACTAACTCCTCTGTGTGAAAAGGGAATGGAAGACCCATCCCCTTTGTTTTACACTATTCTAAACCGGTGATCGCCAACGCCGCATAATGCGTTCCTGTAACGACATATTGCGGAATTTTGGCGCTTAGGAAATATCAACCAGACAAAATTTTGCAAGACTAGGCACAAGGTTCTGTTGATCCCAGGGAGCATACTTTGTGTATGTGACCGGATCAACAGGTTCTTGTAACGACGTATTGCGGAATTTTGGCGGTTGATATCAGAGGTGGAGAACACGTTCTTTAATTTCAGCCGTCCGCCCCTGATTCCAATACTGCGTGCCGATATAACCGCAGGTGCGGCGTGCAACGTTCATTGTGTCCTGATCGCGGTTGCCGCAGTTCGGGCATTCCCAGACGAGCTTGCCGTCGTCCTCAACGATGCTGATCTCGCCGTCGTAGCCGCAGACCTGGCAGTAGTCGCTCTTTGTGTTCAGCTCCGCGTACATGATGTTGTCGTAGATGTAGCGGATGATCTGCAGAACGGCTTCAAGGTTCTGCTGCATATTCGGCACTTCGACGTAGCTGATCGCGCCGCCGGTGGAAAGTGCCTGGAAGTTTGCTTCAAAGGCGAGCTTTTCGAACGCGTCGATCGGCTCGGTAACGTGAACATGGTAGCTGTTCGTGATATATGCCTTGTCGGTGACACCCTTGATGATACCGAAACGCTTCTGGAGGCACTTTGCAAACTTATATGTCGTGCTCTCGAGCGGTGTGCCGTAGATACCGAAACCGATGGTGGTCTCTGCCTTCCACTTTTCGCAGGCTGTGTTCATATACTTCATGACCGACAGCGCAAACGGTGTCGCACTCGGATCGGTGTGGGATTTGCCCGTCATGTAACGCACACACTCACACAGGCCGGCATAGCCGAGGGAGATCGTGGAATAACCGCCGTAGAGGAGCGGATCGATCGGCTCACCCTTCTTAAGACGGGCGATCGCACCGTACTGCCAAAGGATCGGCGCCGCGTCGGACAGTGTTCCCTTGAGACGGTTATGACGGCACATGAGAGCCTTGTAGCAAAGCTCAAGACGCTCGTCGAAGATCTTCCAGAACTTGTCCATGTCACCGCCGGAGCTCAATGCGACGTCGACGAGGTTCAGTGTGACAACGCCCTGGTTGAAACGGCCGTAGAACTGATACTCGCCCTTTTCGTTCTTCCACGGGCTGAGTGCGCTGCGGCAGCCCATGACCGGGAAGCAGTTGCCCTCTTTGAGCTCCATCATTTTCTTTTCGGAAATATAGTCGGGCACCATGCGCTTTGCGGTGCATTTTGCCGCAAGCTCGGTGAGGTAATAATACTCGCTGCCCGGCTGGATATTGTCTTCCTGCAGAACGTAGATGAGCTTCGGGAACGCCGGTGTGACCCAGACGCCCTTCTCGTTCTTGACGCCCTGATAGCGCTGCAGCAGGACTTCCTCGATGATGAGTGCGAGGTCGCGCTTCTCCTGCTCGTTTTTCGCCTCGTTCAGATACATAAAGACCGTAATAAACGGAGCCTGTCCGTTTGTGGTCATCAGGGTTACGACCTGATACTGGATGGTCTGTACGCCGCGCTCGATCTCCTTGCGCAGACGGCGCTCAACGATGCGGGACACCTTCTCCTCGGTCGGAACACCGCCGAGCTCTGCGATCTCAAGCAGAACATCCGCACGGATCTTCTCGCGGGAGACCTGTACGAACGGTGCCAAATGTGCAAGGCTGATGCTCTGTCCGCCGTACTGGTTACTTGCGACCTGCGCGACGATCT
>JAGAOD010000151.1 GCA_017623855.1 Clostridia bacterium | reverse complement strand
GGCTGATGATATACACCTTCGGTGATGAGATGCACGCTTGCGCGTGATGATATACCATTGCTTTCGCAATGGATAAAAAATCGACAGGTCGAAACCTGTCGATTTTTGGCTGGGCTGGCGGGATTCGGCCCACTTTACCTTTACCTGCGTTCCGCGGCACCGTTTTCCGCCGTCGTTTTGGAGATAGGTGCAGTTTTCTGCGCAGCTTGCGCTCTCGGGTTCAAATCTAAACACCAACACAACGAAAAACAGGAAACACAAACCAAAGGGTTCGTATTTCCTGTTTTTGGCTGGGCTGGCGGGATTCGAACCCACGGGATGACGGAGTCAAAGTCCGTTGCCTTACCGCTTGGCGACAGCCCAATATTGACTTATTGTAACTGAAAAAGTATAGCATATTCCCTCGCGATAGTCAAACCCTTTTCAGGGACTTCCCGTTCAGGTTTTTTCGTCCTGCATCTTGCGCAACGCCCTTACCGTGCGATATACTGTATACATGAAAATGGGAGGCGCAGTTTATGTGTTCCTATACTATCGAAAAATTAGAGCTTTGTGACTATCAAAAATGCAATAACATCTGGGATATGGCATCCTTTTCGCTCACCGAGACCTTTCGTCAGCAAATAGAGGACGGCAACCGCACGGTTTACATCTACAAAGAGAACGGCGAGTTTCTCGGAGAGATCGCCTATGTCCTTGATAACGGTGACCCGGACTATACCGTTCCCGGCAGGCGCGTGTACATCTCCCGCCTTATCGTCAAATCCGAATGCAGGAATCGCGGTATCGGCGGTATACTCGTCGACCATATTCTGCAAACCGTCCGGGAGCTTGGCTATAAAGAAGCTTCGATCGGTGTGGATAAAGATAATCTTTCCGCGCTGCATCTTTACAGAAAAAAGGGCTTTACAACTGTCCTTTTTGACGGCGAAGACGAATACGGCGCATTTTACAAGCTGTTGAAAATTCTGTAATTCTTTTGGAGTGAGGCATTCATCATGGAAACGAAAACAAACTGGAACCACAGCACGGCTGCGGTCTGCATGAAAGACGGCAAGGTGCTTTTGGCACGTCACACATACGGCGGCGGCAAAGGGAAGCTGATCATCCCCGGCGGCTACCTGCAGGAAAATGAGACGCCGGAAGACGCCGTAAAGCGCGAGTTCATGGAAGAGGTGGGCATAGAGATCCGCCCGCTCGACGTCATCGGCATCCGCTGCAACACGAAGGACTGGTACATTGTCTTCCGTGCTGAGCCCGTTTCCGGCGAAGCCACACCGGACTATGACGAAATCGACGAGGTCGTGTGGCTCGACACCAATGACGCGCTCGAGCGTGAGGACGTGCCCTTTCTCACCAAAGCCATGATCCGCGCCGCGATCAGCGGCAAACCCGGCATGCCGTCCGTGCATTACGAGGGTCGTTTTGCACCGCACGCTCTGTACAGCGTGGAATGATCCCCCGGAGGTAATGATATGACTGCTGCAAACCGCAAAAAGCTTTTGACCTATATCCCGATGTATGCCTTTTACATCCTGTTCTTCGTTTATCTCGGAACGAGCTCCTTTCAGTCTCGCTATTTGAGCGAGATCGGCATGACGGACTCGCAGATCGGCCTGATCTCCTCGATCCCGGCCATCGCCGGTTTAGCCGCACAGCCAATATGGGGCACGCTCTCCGACCGCGTGCAGTATAAGCGCACGATTTTGATCATCGGCTCGGGTCTCGCAGGCCTTTCCATGTTCATCACGGGCTTTCTGTCCGATTTTCTCCCCGTGCTCATCGGCATGACGTTGATCACCGTCTCTTTGATCGCGATCACCCCGACGGCGAATTCCATCGCTTTGGAGCACAACCCCACAATGCTCGGGCCGCTTCGCATGACGGGTACGATCGGTTATCAGATCGGTGCCGTTGCACTCGGCTTCATTCTCACGACGAGCCTTCGCGGCTTACTGCAGATCATGGGTCTAATCGTTTTTCTCTGTTCCCTGATCGCATGGTTTCAGCCGCCCGTCAAGGGACATCAGTACGGACGTGAAAAGGTTTCCTACATTTCGGTTTTCAAGGACAAAAAGATCCTGTTTCTGCTCATCACGCTGCTGATCTGCACGACGACCACACAGTACTACAACACGTTCTTCGTAAAAATGCTCGGTGATCTTGGTTTCAGCAACGCCACGACCGGCATCATCACCTTTATCTCCATTTTCTTTGAGATCCCATTTTTATATTTTTCTCACAAGCTCTACAGAAAAGCTACGCTGTGGACATGGCTTCTGATCGGCATGGCGATCAACGCGGTGCGCTTTACCTGTCTCGGTTTTGCGGAAACACTGCCGCTCATTCTGCTCATCAACATCCCGACCGTTTCGGTCATGGGCTGCTTCGAGTTCTTTCCGGCGCTGTATCTGAACGACGCGGTGGACGAAAAGCTGAAGGGCTCGGCGCAGAGCGCGCTGAATCTCTCCTTTGCCGGCGGCGCCAAGCTGCTCGGCTCCCTGCTCGGCGGTTTCCTCGGTGATACATACGGCCTGCAGACCGGATTTATTTGCTGCGGCTGTATTTTGGCGATCACTTTCCTCGTCCTCTTTATCCCCTGCCGGAGGCTTGCAAAGCGCGAGCCGCGGGCGGCAAAGTAAAATACTGATTTTCAGAGGTGTTTTTCATGCTTAAATTCAACGGTGTTGCAGACCGCGCCGCGCGGTTCCTGCAGAAGGAACAGCTTTCCGACCCCGTCCTTTGGGCAAAATTCGTCGACGTATTCCGCACACAGCCGGATGCCGTAAATCAGGGCTGGCGCGGCGAATACTGGGGCAAGATGATGCGTGCCGCTTCGCTTGTCTACGGCTACACCCGTGACCCCGAGCTGTACGCGATCTTATCCGATTCCGTCCGTGACATGATGACGGTCGCCGAAAACGACGGGCGCGTCTCCACTTACCCGCGCGAAGCCGAATTCGACAGCTGGGATATCTGGTGCCGCAAATACGTCATGCTGGCAGGCGAATATTTCATGGAGGTCTGCGAAGACGAGCAGCTGAAAACGGACCTGCTTCGGTTCATCTGCGGCTGTGCGGACTATATCATCGCGCACATCGGAGCCGACAAGAAAAAGATCACTTCCGCTTCCCGCAGCTGGTTCGGCATCAACTCCTCCTCTGTTTTGGAGCCGATCGTCCGTCTGTATAAGCTGACCGGCGAAAAGCGTTACCTCGATTTTGCCGCGTACATCGTGGATGAGGGCGGCGCTTCCAACGTCAATATCTTCGAGCGTGCTTTCGAAAACAAGCTCTTCCCCTATCAGTACGGTGTCTCCAAGGCGTACGAGCTGACCTCCTGTTTTGAGGGCCTCTTGGAGTATGCACTCGTCACAAACAACGAGCGCTGGCTGACCGCCGTTATGAACTACGGCAGCGCGATCCTTGATTCCGAGATTTCCGTGATCGGCAGCTGCGGCATCACGCATGAGCTCTTCGACCACACACGCACACGTCAGACCGTCCGTCAGGACGACGTCATGCAGGAGACCTGTGTGACGGTCACGTGGATGAATTTCTGCTCCCGCCTTTTGAAGCTGACCGGCGACAGCCGATACGCCGACGCCATGGAAAAGGCATTTTACAACGCCTATCTCGGTGCGATCAATTTCGGGCACAAGGAATGCATCCGGCTCAAAGCACCCATTGAAAAGAAGGAGATCGTACCGACATATCTCGCCTTTGACAGCTACAGCCCGCTCATTCCCGGCACGCGCGGCATGAAGGTCGGCGGTTATCAGATCCTCCCGGACAAGAGCTATTACGGCTGCTGCGCCTGCATCGGCTCAGCCGGTGTCGGCATCTTCCTCAAAAACGCCGTCACCCTTGACAAAGACGGTATCGTCATCAATTTCTTTGAATCCGGTTCTGCGAAGCTCAACTTCCGCGGCACGGATGTCGAAATTTCCATGGAAACCGCTTATCCCGCAGACGGTCATGTGAAGCTCCATGTAAAAACAGCTGCTCCGACCGCCTTTACGCTGAAGGTCCGCAATCCCGGCTGGTCCGACCTGCCGAACGGCTACAGCATTTACAATAAGACCTGGTGCGACGATACGCTCGAAATCGATCTTTCGATGCCGATCCGCCTGCATTACCCCGAACACTGGGAAGAGGACCTCGTATACACAGACACGTTCGTCGACGCGGACGGCAATCTGAACGCAGCGCCGAAAACCGTTTTCCACCGCCCCGAGGAGGACAACTATGTTGCGGTCACACGCGGGCCGCTGACGCTTGCCGCAGACAGCCGTACCGGAAAGCCCGCGGGCTCCGTCTTTTCCGTACCGAACACCGCAGTGCCCGGTGTGAACGAGATCACGGACGGTGTTCCGTGCATGGTCCGTATGGAGTTCACCGCACCGGACGGCGAGCGCTTCAGCCTCGTCGATTACGCCTCCGCCGGTCTCGACTGGGAAACGGAGATCGCCGCCTGGCTCCCGACAAAATAATTTCATGCATCAAAAAAGTCACACGGCAGGGAGACCGCTTCATTACGAAGTGCCTCCCCGCAGTGCGACTTTTTTATTTGAACGTATTTATTCTTTCTGAGAACCGATCGGGTTTACGATACTGTAACCGACGTTGACAAGATGGTCCGCCATACGCTCCAGACCGACAACAACGGAGGAATAGTACGGGCTCACTTCCATGCTGCAGTCGCCGTCCGCCAGACGTGCGAAGTGGCTCGCGGTAAGCTCACGCTTCATTCTGTCCGTCTCTTCCTCGATGACGGCAAGCTCGGTCAGACGCTCTCTGTCGAGATTGTCAAAGATCTCTCGCGAAATGCCGATCATCTTAACGACTTTGTCCTTCATCCCGCTGAGATCACCCAGCGCTTTTTCGGAGAACTCGATCTTCTTTTTCGACATTTCCGCTGCGATATCGAAGAAATTCTCTGCGTGGTCACCGATACGTTCAAGGTCATTCAGCACGTGGAAATAAGAACCGATGATCTGCTCGTCGCTCTGCTCCACATATGCGGAAAGCTTGATGAGGAACTCGGTCAGCGCACCGTTTGTAAAGTCGACGACCGCCTCGTTTTCGCTGATCTCGGCACTGTTTGTCAGCACACCCGTTTTCATTGCATCAAAGCAGAGGATGATATTCTTTTCGACCTTGCTGAACATGTAGTCGATCTCTTTCTTGGACTGCATGAGCGCGACCGGCGGCATGGTGAGCAGACGCTCGTCCACGTACTTCAGTGTACGCACGGTCTCCACCTCCGTCTTGTCGCGGATCATCTTGCAGGAATAGCTGACCAACTGGGATACAAACGGCAGCAGGACGGCAGTAGTCGTCACGTTAAAGATAACATGGAACGCAGAAACTCTCATTTGCAGGGACATCGGATCACTGCCCGGGAACAGGGAAACCAAAAGGGTTACGACCGGATCCTTAAACAGCCATACGATCGCTGTAAAAAGGACCGTACCGATGACATTGAACGTGAAGTGAATGAGTGCAACGCGCTTCGAGTTGGCATTTGCGCCAACGGAAGCCAAAAGCGCCGTAACGCACGTACCGATATTCGCACCGAGCACGATGAACAGTGCAAGATCGAGCGGCAGGATCCCTGCGCCGACCATGGTGATCACGACACCGGTCGCGGCGGAGGAGCTCTGGATCAGTGCGGTAAAGATCACGCCGACAAAAATCAGAAGCAGCGGGAAATCGATCACGCTGAAGATATTCTGGAACATATTCTCGACAAGCGGGTTGCCAAAAGCCTGCTCGCTGCTCATGACGTTCAGCCCGACGAAGATCAAGCCGAGACCGCTGCACATCAAGCCGGCAAGCTTGATTTTCTCCTGCTTAAAGAAGCCCATCATAACGCCCGCAAACGCAAAAACGTACATGAGCATATTAAAGTAATCGTTTTTAAGCGCAACAAGCACACCTGTGATCGTCGTACCGATATTGGCACCCATGATGATCGGTGTAGCCTGCATAAGGGTCATAACGCCGGCATTTACAAGACCGATGACCATGACCGAGGTCGCAGACGAGCTCTGGATGATCGCCGTAACACCGGCGCCGATCCCGACACCCGAAAACCTGTTGTTGCTGATGCGGCTCAAGAGCTTCTTCATGCCCTCGCCGGCACTCTTCTCGAGCGCCTCGCTTAAGAAATTCATGCCCACGATGAACACGCCGACACCCGCAAGCAGCCAGATCAGACTCTGAATAAGCTGCATAATGTCATTTGCAGATAACATGGTATCTCTCCCTTCATTGGAGACGGAATAAAATTAGCCATCCCATTCCGTATAACTATACCATTCACGCAGCTAAGATACGGTTAAAAATACAAAATCACGGAGACCCGCGCATCGCACGCATCTCCGTGATCCCTGTTTACTCGTTCATGCGGTAGCCCACACCGAGTTCGTTTACAAAGTAATTTTGCTCACCCGGCTTGTCGCCAAACTTTTTTCTGATATTGGCCATGTTGACCTGCAGCTTTTTCACACTGCCCTCCTGCGAAACGCCGCCCCAAATGGCTTTGATGATCGCGGCATAGGTCATCATCTTACCGCAATTTTCGGAAAGAAGCGCCACAATATTGTACTCCGTCTGTGTGAGCTTGATCTCCTCGCCCTTTACAAACACACGTCTGGCATCATAGTCGATCTCGAGACCGTTGAGCTCGAACCGCCCGTCGGACACTCTGCCGACGCTTGTACTGAACCTTGCATTGCGCAGCGCCGCGCGTACGCGCGCCAGCAGCTCACCGGCACCGAAGGGTTTTGTCACATAATCGTTGGCGCCTTTATCCAATGCCGCGATCTTATCCGCCTCATTTGTTCTGGCAGACAGAACGATGATCGGCGTCAAAGCATCCCGGCGGATGAAATCGAGCAGATTCATACCGTCCATGTCGGGCAGGCCGAGATCCAGGATGACGAGATCCGGCAGGTAGGACGTGTACAGGGACTTCGCTTCGGAGCACGTCCCCGCGAGGATCGTCTGATAGTTTGCCGCCTCGAGCATCGTAGCGACGAGATTCCGAATATTCGATTCATCTTCCACCAAAAGGATCTTGTACTTATTCTGTATCATCCTGCATTTCCTCCGTCTCGAGCACAAAGCGGAAAACAGCCCCTCCTGTTCTGAGGTTTTGTGCTTCAATATTTCCGCCGTGTGCCTTAATGATCGTCGCACAGACGGATAAGCCTATACCGGCATTCTTCTTTTGACTGTCCGCAACTTCATCCGCAGACGAATTATATCCCGTAAAGATCGTCTCTAATCGCTTCGGCTCTATTCCGCAGCCGTCGTCCGAGATCTCAAACACGGCATTTTGACCCGACTCATACACCTTGAGCTTCAGCCGCGTCATCCCGACGGCATGCTGAACCGCATTTTCGAGGATATTCACGATGACCTGCTCGATCGGCATGGCATCCATGGGGATAATGATCATTTCATCCGGAAGCTCAATTTCTATTTTCTGTGTCGGATACCGCTTCCTGAATTTGACGATCACCGAGTCGATCAGCTCCTCCAGCACGGTCGGCGTTTTCATGATCTTCACCTGCCCGCTGTCGATACGCGTGACGGAAAGCAGATTTTCAACCATACGCACCAGCCACTCGGAATCCTCCTTGATCCCCGTTATGATCCGCAGTCTTTGATCCTCCGTCAGCACGCTGCCGTTTTCGAGCAGCGTGGTGCTGGAGCCATAGATCGTTGTGAGCGGCGTGCGCAGATCGTGAGAGACCGCTCTCAGCAAATTTGCACGCATGCGTTCCCTCTCACTCTCCGCCTTCGTCGCTTCGTGCCGCTTCAGCTTTGTTGTGAGCGCACCGGTAAGCACGGCGACCGCGATCATGACGATTCCGGAGATCAGATTTCCCGGGATCATAAAGTTGACGGAAAAGAACGGGAACGTAAACGCATAGTTTACAGCCACCGTTCCGATAAACGCCGCAGCAACACCGAAAAGATACCCGTCCGTCAGAACGGAAACCAAAAATACCGCGAACACAAAAATCGTGGTAACGTGCTCCCGCACATCGAAAATATACTGAAACATCAGGCTGAGCGCGAATGCACCGAGCAGCGAACCGACCGTTATTGCACCGTCCCGTATATATTTGTTAAGCTTATTCATCCTGTTCATCCTCGTGACTGATATCATACTAATAATACTGCACTAAAAGCAAAGAGACGGTAAATAGTACACCGTCTCCTCTACTCATCTTGCGCTCCGGGCTTCAAATCGAGACACCACGCTCTCGCCAAAAAGAAAAAGCACGCTTTTCAGCGTGCCTTTTCTTTTTGGTGGGGTGGGTGATGGGCTTGGCCCACTTTTCCTCACACCGCGTTCCGCGGCAGCGCTTTTTCCTTATTATTTGGAGATTGGTGCTCTTTCCTACGCAGCTTGCGCTCCGGGCTTCAAATCAAGACATCACGCTCTCGCCAAAAAGAAAAAGCACGCTTTTCAGCGTGCCTTTTCTTTTTGGTGGGGTGGGTGATGGGACTTGAACCCACGATCTCCAGAGCCACAATCTGGTCTTTAGCCAACTAAGCTACACTCACCATATGGCGCGCTGAAAGGGACTCGAACCCCTGACCTACTGCTTAGAAGGCAGTTGCTCTATCCAGCTGAGCTATCAGCGCATATGCGATCTACGGACGTTTGTAAAAAGCTGGAGCGGGTGATGGGAATCGAACCCACACGACCAGCTTGGAAGGCTGGGATTCTAGCCATTGAACTACACCCGCACATCGTACAGCGTTAGTTATTATATCACACGGTAAAGATTTCGTCAACCGTTTTCTCGCAAAATTTTCGGCGCATTTTTCCATTTTCATTCAGCACATTGACAAAGAAACCCGAACGTGTTACGATATTTTAGCGCGGTTTTCACGCCGCATTTATTGTGGCTCTCCGCCGCGCTAAAACACATGAATATCAGAAAGGAAGTTTTGAATATGAGAAAGTTTACTGCTGTCCTTTTGGCGGCACTGCTCTGCATTATGACCTTTGCAGGCTGCGCGCAGATCGATCCCGGTCCGCAGTCCGAAGCACCGGCTGCATCTTCCGAGAACATTTCGGAAGAATCCTCCGCAGAAACCGCTGAGGAAAGTGAAGCCGAAGAAAGCGAAGTCGAGGAAGTCCCCGTGACGACCGAACCGGCCGAGTACAACGTTGCATCCCTGAAGGGACCGACCACCATGGGTATGGTCAAGCTGATGCAGGACGCCGAAGCAGGCGAGACCTTCAACACCTACAATGTTACCATGTACGGCGCCGCTGATGAGATCACCGCAGGTATCGCAAACGGCTCTGTCGACATTGCGAACGTCCCGTGCAACCTCGCCGCTGTGCTCTACAACAAAACACAGGGCGCGATTTCCGTTGCAGCCGTCAACACACTCGGTGTTCTGTACGTCGTTGAGACAGGCGAGGCGATTCAGTCCTTCGAGGATCTCAAGGGCAAGACCATTTATTCCACCGGTAAGGGCACCACACCGGAGTTTGCGCTGAACTATCTTCTGAAGGAGAACGGGATCGATCCCGAAACCGACGTCACCATTGAATACAAGTCCGAGGCCACCGAGGTCGCTGCGATGCTTGCAGACGCAACGGATGCCGTTGCTGTCCTGCCCCAGCCGTTCGTGACAACAGCCATGATGCAGAACGAAAATCTGCGCATCGCGCTGAGCTTCACCGACGAGTGGAACAGCCTGCAGGGTGAAAACGGCAGCACACTTGTCACCGGTGTTACGATCGTCAGAAATGAAGTTGTTGAAAACAATCCGCAGGCTTTCGCCGAATTCCTCAAGGAATACGAAGCCTCCATTGCTTATACGGCATCCAATCCGAACGAGACCGCTGCGCTGATCGCAAGCTATGAGATCGTACCGAAGGAGCCGATCGCACTTAAGGCTCTGCCCTACTGCAACCTCAAGTTTCTGAAGGGCGAAGAGATGCAGGAGAAGGTCTCTGGTTATCTCGAGGTCCTTTTCGACGCCGACCCGAAATCCGTAGGAGGAACACTGCCCGATGATGCTTTCTACTATTCGGAATAAGAAAGTAAAAAGTAAAAAACACGAAGCCATAGCCACCGTCTGCGCTGTGGCTTTTTGGCTTTTGGTCTGGCATATCGTCAGCGTTGCCGTCGACTCGGATATCATCCTTGTTTCCCCCGTTCGTGTCGTGGAAACGCTGTTTTCCGTGCTGCGTGACCCGTCCTTCCTCTCCACGGTCAGCTATTCATTCGTGCGCATCGTGGGCGGATTTTTCGCGGCAATGCTCTTGGGCGTCCTGCTCGGGTGGATCTCCTCGCGTATATGGATCGTCGAAACTTTGCTGCGCCCGATCACGGTCGTGATCAAAGCTACACCGGTCGCGTCGTTCATTATCCTCGTGCTCCTGTGGTTTTCAAGCCGAAATCTCTCGGTGATCATTTCGATGCTGATGGTTTTCCCTGTGATCTATCTCAACACGCTTGAGGGCATTAAAAGCACGGATCAAAAGCTCATTGAAATGGCCAAGGTTTTCCGCATGCCGCTGATAAAGCGTATTCTGTACATCTACCTCCCGTCCGTCATCCCGTTTTTTGTTTCCGCCTGCTCCGTTTCGCTCGGACTTTGCTGGAAAAGTGGTATTGCGGCGGAGGTCATCGGTATCCCGGACGGCTCGATCGGCGAGCTCTTATACAGCGCAAAAATCTATCTGCAAACCGCCGAGCTTTTGGCGTGGACGGTCATCATCGTGGTGATCAGTGTTCTGTTTGAAAAGCTGTTCATGGCACTTTTAAGATGGCTCATAAAGAAATTAGGCATGGCGGGAGGTGCACTGCATGGCTGAGGTCAAAAATCTCACCGTCAGGTACGGCAAAAACGCCGTACTGAAGGACTTTTCGGCAGAATTCCCCGAAGGGAGCGTCACCGCGATATCCGGCCGCTCCGGCTGCGGAAAAACAACACTGCTGTCTGCGGTTTCCGGTCTGCTGCGTCCCGCACACGGCACACTCAGCGGGTTCGGCACATGCAGCGTGCTCTTTCAGGAAGACCGCCTGCTTCCGTTTCTGACCGCTGTTAAAAACCTCACCGTCACAACAGGCTGCACCGAAACGGAAGCCAAAAATGCGTTGATGCAGGTCGGATTTGACATGGAAGATATCGAGAAGACCGCTTCGGCGCTTTCCGGCGGCATGGCTCGCCGCGTCGCCATTGTACGTGCGATCCTCGCAGAAAGCGACACACTGATCCTCGACGAGCCGTTCAAGGGACTTGACGACAAGACCCGTGGGGAAGTCCTTCGGTTTGTGAACGCCAATCGCCGCGGACGCACAACACTCGTCGTCACACACGACCCCCGCGACGCAGGAGATCTGAACGCCGACCGTTTTATAAACATGTAAAAATATATGCTAAAAGCTGAGTATGCTCGTCGAGAACATACTCAGCTTTCTTTTTTTACTTATGCGAAATCCTTCGGCTCCACCGTTTTGACCCACGAGATCATCTTAAACGGTACATGACAGTAACCGGACGGGTTCTTGTCGAGGTACTTCTGATGATATTCCTCAGCGGTGAAATACTGCAAAAGCGGGCAGCATTCAACCGCCAACGGCTGTCCGATCTCCTTTTCGAGCGCGAATAAGGAGCCGCGGACGGTCTCCTCATCCTCTGCATCGGAGAAATAAACACCGGTACGGTACTGATGGCCGATATCCTCGCCCTGTTGATCGACGGATGTCGGGTCGATGATCTTGTAGAAAAGATTCAGGAGCGCCGTCAGCGGCAGCCTTTCCGGATCATATTCAACCTTTACGGTCTCGGCGTGCCCTGTATTCTCGTAGCGCACCTGCTGATACGTCGGCGCTTCGGTGTTTCCGTTTGCAAAACCGACCTCTGTGGAAAGCACACCGGATATCTCGGAAATATACTTTTCAACGCCCCAGTAGCAGCCGCCTGCAAGATAGATCACTTTTGTCATGCGATTTCCTCCGTTATTCAAATTCCGTCATCATAGTCAGCTGTTCCGGGAGACGGAAAATCTGCTCCTTGATGAACAGCGGGTAAATGTACTCGTCACGCAGCTGCTCAAAAGGCATCCAGGAGAATGTGTGGATATGCCCGCCTTCTTCTCGGGAGAAGCTTTCGCCCCTCGAGAGCAGATCCGTGCCGGTGATGTCGATCAGATAATACAGACACACCTCGTGAAAGCGCTCCGTTGTACCGTCCAGCGTGAAAAAGCTCTGATTCAGCCACAGCGGACGCTCTATCCTCACGTCGATCAGCAGTTCCTCGCGCATCTCACGGAGGATCGCCGCATCCGTGGTCTCATGCAGCTGTACACGGCCGCCGGGCAGATAATAATGCCCGATGCCGTCGTCGCGCATCACAAGCAGCTTGCCCTCATGAATGATGATGCCGCACACGCGGTAATTAAAACGTCCCTCGGGAGTTTTGAATGAAATATCCATGGCTTTGACCTCATCTGAGCTTCTTCGTAAAGAAGAGATTCAGCTCGTCGTCGTTGTCGCAGAGAGCGTACTGCTCAAGCCGCTCGCCCTTCCACCACACGCCGGTGCCGTCCGGGATATAGCCGCGCTTGACGTACATACGCTGTGCGGAACCGTATCCGTAATGCAGACCGACACCAAGGCTGACCATGTCACAGCGCTCTGCGGCAAGTGCTTCGGCAGCGTCCATCAGCGCCGTGCCGACACCGTTTCTTCTGCATTTTTCAAGGACACCGAAATCGACGATCTCCGGGCAGTTGAAGCGATCCATCGGCGGATAGGACTTAAAGTACAGATTGACATAGCCGACAGGCTCCCCCTTGAAGGTCGCGCACAGTGGAATGCACTGTCCCTCAGCCTCATGACGAAGGCGCATATCGTACTTCTCGCGGGTCGCACCTTCCCAGCCCTGTGCGATCTCTCCCTCGACGATATGCATGATATCGGACTCTCTGAGCTCACGGACGACAATGTCGCCTCTTTCTAAATATACCATACAGTTAA
This sequence comes from Clostridia bacterium, assembly GCA_017623855.1. GTDB lineage: Bacteria > Bacillota > Clostridia > Oscillospirales > Acutalibacteraceae > Hominenteromicrobium. Next base: position 1,680 of record JAGAOD010000151.1, on the reverse strand, counting down.
CCTCATAATTTCAGATTTCTTTCAGAATTTTGATCAGCTCACGCCAATCTCGAATGCATAAAGGATCAACGACGACCTTGATTTCCGTGTTCGGCATCGCACCCGAATTCACGGCTTCGGACACGTACCACACAGGCTGCATTCCGGCAGCAGCGGAGCCCAATACATCACAGTCAAAGTTATCCCCGCAGAACCAAATCTGCTCCGGCGGGAGATGTGCTTTGTAGGCCGCAGCAAGGAAAAGTCTTTTATCCGGCTTTCGCACCATATATTCCGATGAGGTCAGAATGAATTCAAACCGATTTTCGGGTAAAAGTCGGTCAAAGCGGTGCTTTAAGGCCTCGGAGGACCAACCGATATTGCTGACGACGCCGGTACGGATATTCTGCATGTTCAGAAACCGAAGCAGCTCCGCCGCATGGGGCATGACTGCACCGGGACAGGCATTTTCCCAATAGATCTGCTCGACCTGTGCATCACCGACGGAAAATTCAATGCCGTGCATGCCGAACAAAATCCGGTTCAGATTCCATTCATGCAGGTCAAAGCCCATTTTTCGCACATCTGCGTACTCTTCGAATAACGAAAAAGAGTCGGCAGCCAAAGCTTCCGGAGAACACGGTTCCGGATTTCGGGTTATGTACGGAAAAAGCGCCCGCATGCCGCGCACGGCGTCGAATTCAGGCTCACAAAGCAGCGTGTCGCCGTAATCAAAGAGGATCATATCCGGTTTATGCATTCGGCATACATCCCAACGGCATTTCCATAATCAAGCTTCGCGGAGACATGCCTAAATGCTCATAGAATTCCACTGCATTTTGATTGAACGCCCATACCATTAATTCAAGAGAAACAGCGCCACGAGCCTTCGCGAGACGACGCGTTTCCTCCACCAACGCCTTTCCGATACCCAGACCGCGAAAATCCTCATGAACAGCAAGATCATCCATAAATGCAGTCACACGCGGAAGTGAAACAGGATTATCTGTCGGCTTTTTGATGTATGTATATGCGATACCGCTTATTTGGCCATCACATTCTGCACACAATGCGATACCATCCGGATTACCGCAAAGATAGGTAAAGTAGTCAATTCCCAACGGATTCTTGGTCATCCGATAAATATCCGGACGACCTTCTTGATGCAGCCGATGCACCTGACGGAAGATCTCAGCCGACTGTTCATAATCATCGGGTCTTAACGCGCGAATCAGAAATTCCACTAGCAATCCTCCTCCATTCTGAAAGATAAACTAAGTATAGCACAGGTGTGTAAAAAGTAAAGTTTTTTCCACGGAAAAGAAAAAGCCGGTTAATAACCGGCGTAAGCGTATGAAAAGTTCTCCACAAACAGAAAAATACCGCACTCGGTTGAGTGCGGTATATGTGAAAGGGTGTATACCCTGAAAACTGAACAAAGCAAAAGCGGATTCATGGAGAAACCTTCGCGCAATCATAACCAAGAAGTTATGGTCAAGCCCTCGACCTATTAGTACTGCCAAGCTGAACGTATTACTACGCTTACACATGCAGCCTATCAACCTTGTAGTCTACAAGGGGTCTTACTAGCTTACGCTATGGGATATCTAATCTTGGAGGCGGCTTCACGCTTAGATGCTTTCAGCGTTTATCCGTTCCACACATAGTTGCCCAGCTGTGCCACTGGCGTGACAACTGGTG
>JAGAOD010000150.1 GCA_017623855.1 Clostridia bacterium | reverse complement strand
GCCAGAATGCGCAGATGGACAAAAACGCAAAGCCCACGAGGACGGTTCTTTTGGTGTTGAGCTTCATAAATAAATCTTCCTTTCAGAAATAGGACAGAATACTGTGCTTAGGAGAGCCATGCTTCGATGGAAGCGGGTTTGCCGGAGCGGATCGCGAGGGAAAGCTCTTCATTCAAAAGATCGCCCTCAAAGACAGTTTCCTTGCCGTCTGCAGTCACAGCGATACGTGTTATCTTGACACCGTCCGTGCCGAAGGTGTTCTTCTTTGCGGGATTGTGATATGTCACAGGACACTTGCCGCAGAGCATGAAAGCGGCGTCGCCGTTTTCATCGAACATATGAGAAGCGAGCAGCGTGGAGAGATGCAGACGTACTTCGCCGTCGATGAGCTTAAATCCGCCGTTTCCAAGGAACATCCCCATCCACATCGAGATCGTCTCAACGGTGGAGCCGGAAAGTCTGCCGACGAAGCCCTGTCCGTGCACTGCGGGATCGGGGTTTGCACTGGAAGCTAAGAAGGAGGAGTTTTCGAGGATGCTTCTGCCGTAAACCTCGGGCTTCTGATACGGGATGAGCGCGTCACCGATCGCCTCATAGAACTCGTCATAGAGCCCCGCCTTCAGCATGCCGTAAAAGTATTTGTATTCCATGTGGAGGAACACGCTTTCGCGCTCCAGCCAGCCCGGTGTAAAGGCTCGGACACGTCCGTTTTCCATGGAAAGACCTTCTATAGACGCGGAGGTCTTGTACATTTTGAGCTTTCTGTCGTAAACATCGGTCTCCTTCAGACGGCGGCACATTTCTCTTGCCTGCTCGACTTCTTCGGGACCGGATGCCGCGAGCATTCTTGCGGGGCCTTCAAGGAAGTAGGGAAGATCATTTCGTGTGAAGTGCTTCACCTTGACGCTCGGAAGACCGTACGGGCTGATCTTATCCGTGCCGTCCTCGTTTTTGATGACTTCAAAATCGTCTGCCTCAAATGTAAAGTAGGTCGGCATGATACCGTTGCCGATCTCAAGTGCCTTTGTAAGCGCGGTGTGCAGCTTGTCCGCATAGGACGTAAGGATCTGCTCGAGTTCTTCGAAGGAAACAAGTGCCTTTTTGCCGCAGACGGAGAACTTTGTCCCGGCGCGGAAGGCTTCGCGGAGGTCTGCGACCTTGTCCCAGTAATCGAAATCGGAAAGCTCTTCGTTCATAACGGAGCCGATCGCCGCCATGAAGTCTGCGAGCTCTTTTGCGAGCACGACACCTGCGTTATTGCCCTTTGCGATCTGCTCGCGTACGGCGTCGAGCATAAAGTCAACGAGACGTTTTAATTCCATAGTCTCCGGCATACTGCTGCCGAAAAGACCCGGAAGACCGTTCATCGCGTCGTTCCAGCCGGGCTTGCCTGCATCCATTTCGATGCCGAGACCGTAGGAATCGAGCAGTGCGAATTTATTGACCGCAAGCGTCATCATCTTGCCGAACAGCGTTGTTGTGACATCGTTTCCGCTTTCGTCCTTAAGCCAGTTCGTGCCGTTCGGGATAAAGCCGGGACGCTGTTCCTTCACTGTGCAGTGCTCCATGGAGCCGTACTGACGGACCTTGTCGCGGTTGAGGACATAAGTCTCGCTTCTCGGACGGACAACGCCGACGCTGTCATAATAACGGTAGCTGTCGTCGCCGAAGAGCAGGCAATCCTTGTCTTCGGGGAAAACGAGGAGATAATCTTCAACAAGATCGAGGTTATAATCCCAGTGGTCACACCAGTAGCCCTCACCGAAGCCGGCTTCCTGCCGCTGTTCTGCGAGCATCAGGAGTGCCTCGACGAGCTTTTCCTCGTCACCGCATACGGTGATATTGTAGGACGCGATCGCATTGGATATCTGACCGGGTGTGAACGGGGTGGAGATCACCTTTTCGAGATATCCGTTCTGATCGGGTGTAAAGGTGTTCAGGATATGCAGCGCTTCTTCGCGCTTTGCTTCCGGAATGACGAAGGTGTTCGGACGGATCTCGAGCGGATTGTAGCCGTCCATCTGAACGAGATTATAGAACTGATGCACGTTAAAATCGCCGAGCTCCGGTGTGAAGAATACGTCATTGCGGCGGTTCTGACAAACGTCGCGGTAATTGCCGTTGCCCTGCGAGTAGTATTCGCCGGCGATCGAGAAGAAATTGTAGTCACGCTCGGGGTCACCGTGCTTGCGGCTGAACAGGTGAACGATCTTCTTGTTTTCGCCCTCACCGATCACGAACGGGTAGCCGCCGCGCAGGAAATTGTCCATGTAGCACTGCTCGACATACTTGTCAAAAAGCGGGTTCGAGGACTTGGTCCAGATATCGTTTGTAAATTCTTTGACGAGCGCTCTTGCGTCCCGAAGCTTCGCTTCGGCATAGCCCTCGCCGCAGAATGCGGGCGTCTTTCTGTTCAGGAGATCAATGGACGGTGCAAAGCCGGCATAAGCCGTATAAGTAAACTTCTCATTCTTATTTAATGTGATGTTGAACGGAGCGAACGCACAGGGCACTTTGTTTGCAAAGCACTGCTCCTGAGAGAGCACGGCGTCCAGACCGCTTTCCATGAAGGTGATCGGCCACTGCATGGAGGAGTTATAGGCGAAGATCACGTTCTTGTCGTAAACGATCGGCTGCAGCTTCCCGTTTGCGGCGACACAGTAATAGTAGCCGCCTTCGATCTCGGAGACCTCGGCGGAGTCGTCACTTGAGGCACGCATCGCATAGACGGGGGCATTATTTTCAATGTTCTTAATGTCAGCCCAGCTCTTGAAGAGGTTGGACATTTCCTTATACTGGCTGTTCGTGATGCCGTATACGATGATCTGCGGCATGCCGTCAAGGAACTCGAGTGTACAGGGCGCACCGAGATTTTCAACGGTTACATGGCGGACAAGCGCACCGATACTCTCATGCGGCAGGATCATATATTCCACCGTAAAGCGCAGACCGTGGCTTTCTTCCGAAACGGTCAGCACATTCTTTTCAATGTCCATTTGGCGCACGGCGGTCGGGTCAAGGCTGCAGAACGGCTCAAAGAAAGCGCCGTCCTTTCTGACAAAGGTTCTGAAACCGCGGAGGTTGGCGTTTTCGTAGCCGGTATTTGCGGAGTTGAACTCCATCATGGCGTTGCCTTTGTTATGGATGCCGAAGCTGTTGATGCCCTGACCGCGGTTCGTGTAGAAGGACCAGACGGGAATGCCCTTTACACCGGCAAGACCGGGCAGAAAGCTTGAAAATGCAGGCAGACGGTCATAATCGCGAATGACGAACTTATCGTCCTGCAGGGAGAACTTGCTGTCTTTCATAACGTAACTCCTCTCGGAAAGATTATTTAAGCATATATACAGTAAAATTATACTGAAATGAGCACGAATAGTCAATATGTCCAGTAATTGGTTGCAAAATTAAATGTATGCTGTTGACCTTGCTGTAAGCACGTGGAAATATACATTTATGTAGCATATAAATCACTTTAGAATTCTGCACAAGTTTTTTGTCGAATTTTATAAAGATTGATCGTGTTAATTATCAGTAAAAGTGTTGACAAAGAAGAGGACAAAGAGTACAATACCCATGAGTGAGACGGCTTAACAATTTGTTCACAGCTGTCCGAAATTTATTTAACATTGTCTGCATACATACAGCAGACGCAGGAGGAAAACATCATGAAAAAAGTACTGAGCATCGTTCTGGCGCTTGTGCTTCTGTGCGCTTGCTTCGCAGGTTGCGGCAACGCAGCAGCTGACGACGGCGTCACAAAGATCGGCATTCTTGCTCCGGCAGTTACACACGGTTGGGTTGCAGGTGTTGCATTCCATGCTGAGCAGCGCTGCATCGAGCTGAAGGACGCCGGCGAGATCGACGAGTATCAGCTCTACACATCCAACAATGCTGAAGAAATGACTTCTCAGCTCGACGACCTCAAGACATGGGGCGTTGACGCTATCATCGCATTCCCGCAGTGGGAAGGCATGGAAGTTCCGATCCAGCAGGCTATTGACGACGGCATCACAGTTGTTAACTTCGACATCGAAATCGACGCTGAGGGTGTTTACCGTGTATCCGGCGACAACGAGTCCATGGGCGTTGAAGGCGCTAAGTACATCGTTGATAAGATCGGTACAGAGGGTACAGTTGTTGTTCTCGAGGTTCCGACCTCCGGTTCCGTTGGCGAGCTCCGCAAGAAGGGCTTCGACGAGACCATCGCTGAGATCGCTCCGAACATGGAACTGCACTACTATGCAACACAGTTCACACGTGAAGCAGGTCTGGCTGACATGGCTGACATTCTGACAAGCCTCGATCACATCGACGCTGTCTACTCCATGGACGACGAGACTTCCATCGGCGCTCTGCAGGCTATTGCTGAGGCTAACAGAACCGACATCAAGGTTATCACCGGTGGCGGCGGCTGCCAGGAGTACTTCAAGATGATGCCGGAGAACGAAGAGATCTGGATCCAGTCCGCTCTTTACAGCCCGCTCATGGTTAAGGACGCTGTTGACATGGCTCTTGATGTTCTGGCTGGCGAAGAAGTTGACCCGGTTAAGATCATCCCGTCCGCAGTTGTTGACAGAGACAACTGCGACGAGTACATCGACCCGACCAACACGGTTTACTAATCCGTAACGGATCGCAGAGGGGTTGCTGCATATGCGGCAACCCCTTTTCTTAAATATGTACACCTTACAGAAAAGGAAGTGATCATACGGTATGACACTTGAAATGAAGGGCATTTATAAGTCCTTTGGCGCAAACGATGTTCTGCGTGACGTTTCGTTTGAGCTCCATGCGGGTGAGATCTGCGCTCTGCTCGGAGAAAACGGTGCGGGTAAATCCACACTGATGAACATTCTCGGCGGCGTACATAAGGCGGATCAGGGTAAGATCCTCCTCGACGGCAAAGAGGTTTCTTTCCAGACACCGGCAGATTCCTTAAATCACGGCATCGCGTTCATCCATCAGGAGCTGAACCTCATCAATGATCTTGCGATCTATGAAAACATGTTCATCGGACGTGAGCTCAAAAAGAAGAGCGGCCTTTTGGATGCGCAGAAAATGATCGACCGCACGAACGAAGTTTTTAAGCGTATGGATCTCGATCTCGATCCGCGCACGATGGTGCGTGATCTGGACGCTTCGTATAAGCAGATCGTTGAGATCGCCCGTGCGCTTTTGATGGAAGCCTCCATCATCATCATGGACGAGCCGACGACCTCGCTGACAGACCCGGAGATCGAGCGCGTTTTCGACATGATGAACACGCTGAAGAAGAACGGCGTCGGCATCGTATTTATTTCGCATAAGCTGAAAGAGGTCATGACGGTCTGCACCCGCTTTACCGTACTCCGTGACGGCAATATGGTGTCAGCAGGCGATATTTCCGAGACCTCTATTGACAGCCTTGCGCGTGATATGGTCGGCCATGACGTCGGCACACAGTCTCTCCGCCGTGAGCATAAGCTTGGCGAGATCGTTCTGAGCGGCGAGGGGCTGACACTTGAGCCCGTCTTCAAAAACGTAAGCTTTGAGGTTCGCGCAGGCGAGGTTCTCGGCATTACGGGCCTTCTCGGCGACGGCAGAAGCGAGCTGTTCCAGAGTATTTTCGGCGCTTTGAAGGGTGCGGCAGGCACGGTACGCGTGAACGGCGAGAAGGTAAATATCCGCAGCACGACACAGGCCTTGAAGCTCGGTATTGGCTATGTGCCGAGAAACAGAAAAGAAAATGGCATCATCAAGGATATGACGATCGAGGAGAACGGCTCCATCGTCACATGGCCGAGAGACAGCCGGTTCGGTTTCCTTGACAGCGCGAAGATCGGCACGGAATTTGATAAGCAGGAAAGAGAGCTTCACATTAAGCTCGATTCCAAAAAGTTCCTCATCGGCAGCCTTTCCGGCGGTAACCAGCAGAAGGTCGTTCTTGCAAAGTGGCTGACAGCAAACCCGCGCGTGCTTGTCTTCGACAACCCGACACAGGGCGTGGACGTCGGTGCAAAGGAAGATATTTACAATATTATTCTGAATCTTGCGGATGCAGGTGTGGCGATCGTTGTTCTCTCCAGTGAGGCGCAGGAGGTTATCCGCGTATGTGACCGCACACTCGTTATGTTCCACGGCGAGGTACGAGGAGAGCTTGTGGGCGATGAAATGAATGAACAGGCGATCATGCGCCTTGCAACGGGAGGCGAGGCCTGATTTTCGGGCCCGGCACCTTTTGCTGTCGGTTTAGAGGCAGGCCGGCAGAGATCTTGCTCCGTGCATGACAAATCGTGCGCCTCACAGAAAGGTGAGTAGTCATATTATGAGTGAAAAAACAAATAAAGTGAATGTATTTCAGTGGTTCATGGACAAGTGGAAGAACAGTGCGCTTTTCTCCACCGGTCTGGCCCTGATCGTTATGGTGATCCTGCAGACGATCGCTCTCGGTTTTGACTATCCGAACTTTGGCAGCTGGTTCACCGCTTGGTTCAATAACTGGATGAACATCCTCCGTAATAACTCCAGTGTCGGTATCATCGCTTTGGGCATGACCTTCGTCATTATCTCCGGCGGTATCGACCTTGCCGTCGGTTCCACCGTCGTTGCGATCGGCGCTGTCGTTATGGCAATGCTCGATGCAAACACGGGCGGCTGGCTCGGCGTTGTCGGTCTCACGGGCGTTCCGGCGTTTATTGCGGCTATTATCATTGCGATTCTTTTCGGTACACTTCTGGGTTCCCTCAACGGTCTTCTCGTTACAGCCGGCAGAATCCCGCCGTTTATCGCAACGCTCGGCGCAATGAAGATCCTGCGCAGTGTAACGCAGCACTTCATGCAGTCCCAGTCCCCGGCGGTTCCCAAGGGCTTTTTGAAGATCGCCAGCGCCAGAATCGGCGGTCAGATGCTTCTGCCGATCGTTTACTGGCTCATTCTTGCGGTCATTCTGTACTTCGTTTCCAAGAAGACCGTATTCGGCCGCCATATCTACGCTGTGGGCTCCAACGAAAAGACCACGCGTCTTTCCGGCATCAACGTAAACCGCGTTAAGATGGGCGTTTACGCGCTGATGGGTGCGGTCGTTTCCATCGCATCCGTTCTGCAGATCTCCCGTATCGGTGCTATGGACCCGGCGAATGCGGGCAGCGGCTACGAGATGGATGCCATCGCCGCAGTTATCGTCGGCGGCACAAGCATGTCCGGCGGTAAGGGCTCTATTGTCGGCACCGTTTTCGGTATGCTGATCATCGCGGTCATGAATAACCTGTTAAACCTGATGGGCGTCCCGCCGTTCCTCCGCGAAGCGTTCAAGGGTGTTATCATTATCGCTGCGGTGCTCCTCCAGCGCAAATCCTCCGAGAACTGATGCTGTATTGCTTATAAAATTAAAACTCCCGCTGTTTTTAGCAGCGGGAGTTTTTTGCGTCTTGATGTATTTTGTCAGCCGAGTACTTCGAGATCCTTCGGGAAGTGATTCAGGACTTCACAACCGTCTTCCGTGACGAGCACAAGGTCTTCGATGCGAACGCCGGTGTCGCCTGTAACGTAGATACCGGGCTCGATGGAGAAGATCATACCGGGGGCGGCTAAGGTCTCGTTTACGGAGGAGACGTCGCCGAATTCGTGCTCGGAAAGACCGATGAAATGACCGAGACGGTGATTGAAGTTCGGGCCGTATCCGGCGTCGGTGATCAGGTTTCTCGCGGTGAGATCAAGCTCCTTGAGCGGAACGCCAGGGCGGATCTTGGAGATCGCCGCTTCGTTTGCCTTTCTGACGCTTTCATAGATCACACGGTGCTCATCCGTGACCGTCTTGTAATAGAAGGAGCGAGTCATATCGGAGCAGTAGCCGTTCTTGATGCATCCTACATCGAAGAGAACAACATCGCCTTCCTTCAAAACCGTGTTGTCCGGCCCGTGGTGCGGGTCTGCGGCATTTGCGCCGAAAGCGACGAGCGGGCCGAAGGAGAAGCCGTCCGCGCCGAGGGAGAGGTAGATCTCCAGAAGCTTCTCGGCGATCTCGTTTTCGGTGACGCCCTCGTGCACAAGCTTTTTAAGCTCTGCCATCGCAAGGTCATTGATGCGGGAGGCTTCACGCATTTTCTCTTGCTCTTCCTCGTCCTTGATGCCGCGTACGGTGTCCACGGCGAGGGAGGTGTTAACAAATGCGGATGCAGCTTTCAACTCCATGAGCGGAAGCAGGAATCTTGCCTTCAGATCCTTGTCAACGCCGAGGGGCGCGGTGCTGTCGATGTAGGGGGCAACGATCTCCATAACGGGATCGGTGTCGGAATACCAAACCTTCTCGGCGCCGACCTCCAGCGGGATCGTAAAGAGATTGTTGAGAAAATATACCGGGGTTTTGTCCCTGCGCAGCAAAAGCGCATAGAATCGTTCGCCGGGGTAATTGCGTACACCGGTCAGATAGTATATGGACATCGGGTCGACGATCAGCATTTGTGAAACGCCGACCTTGTTGAGTTCCCGCATAATGCGGTCAATTCTGCTTTGATTCATACTGTTCACCAATTAGCCTTCCGTAATGACGGGTGTACAGAGGATACCCTCTTCGGCGATGCGATAATCATAGCACCATTTGTCGCCGCGGCTTCTCCATGCATCCGGGCCGATCCACGACGCTTCGAGGTCCGCAAGATGTACGGGACCGAAGCCGTTTCGTCTGTGACCGAACAGTGTGATGTCCACGGTGTGCTCTCCGGCGTCTGCTTTGCCGAGTGCTGCGGTGTACGGCGGATAGATGATCGGGATCTCCTTACCGCCGTCAAGACTTACGGTCTGCAGTGCGCCCGCATAGTGGGAAGAGCGGATGTGCAGTTCGCCGCCGTTTGTCTGAACGGGGATATGATAGGTGATGTTTCCGCCGTAGAACGGATAACCCTGCTTCGTAATGTCGCCGAAAGCGAGCTTCTCGCGCTTTGCGATGAGCTTTACGCTGCGTCCGCTGACATCCACACCGAAATCGCCGAGCAGATATGCCCACTCGATGTTCGTGCGTTTGCCGAACGGAATGACGGCTTCGAGGATATTTTCACCGACATGAATATCGGGGAGCTTAACGGTTTTGATGGACTTGTCGGTGTACCAGCCGGTGATCTTGCTCTCGACCGATTCGCCGTTAAAGGTGAGCTGTACGACTTCCGCGTCCTCGATCGCAAGGGAGGCACCGCTGTATGCGATGTCGCTTTCGATCACATAGCGCAGACGTACACTGTGTGTGATGGGCTCTTCCGGTACGACCCACGGCTGTGCGATGTGATTCTCACGGCTCGGCCAACAGAGCTTCTCGCGGCAGACGTTGTCGAGGCGGAGGATCTCTTCGAGCGGCTGCATCGGCTCGTCGTCGAGCGCATACTCCGCCTGATCGAGCAGCATGGCGTTCGGCTCGCTCAGTGTATAGGCGAAGGTCTTCGGGAGCGCGATGCCCTTGTCGGAGAGATTCGGCTCGACGGTTTCAACGATGCATTTCGCGTCGTCTTCGGCAGGCTCGAGCCAAAGCAGGAGACTGTCATAGCTGTACATACGGGTACGGATCTCGGTGCGTCCGTTTTCAACAATGTAATCGATGCTCTCGGTCTCGCCGGTCATCGTATTGTAAACGGTCGGCTTCCATGCGCCGTTCATACGGATGCGAAGATCCTGATACAGGGCAAGGTTCTTGTTTGCGGATTCCTTGCCGTGTGCAATGAAGAGCCAGCGGCCGCTGCCGTCTTCGCGCAGCTGATACAAAAGATTTTCGGTGTGCGAGCCGGATTCATTGCGGATATCGAGCACGCGCGCGGATTCAACCGCTTCAAGAACCGCTCCGCGGGAGAGCGGAACGCGAACGCAGGTATTTGCCAGCTTTGCGGCTCTGTCGCTTGCGACAGCATTTTCGAGTGTCGGGACAGCGCCTGTGAATACGACCTTACCGCCGGCTGCCGCAAAGGCCTCCAGACGCTCCAAAGTGCTCGTGCGGAGTGTCTCACAGCCCGGAACAAGAATGACGTCATAAGCCATCTTGCCGACCTGCAGCGGGGCGGAGGCTGTCTCACACTGACCCGGCAGCAGGCTTTCACTGATAAAGTTAAAGTCGATGCCGCCAAAGAGCAGCCATTCCGTGATATTTTGGAAATTCTGATCCATTTCGTCGCGGACGAGAGCGGTTTGCTCCGCAGGACCCCAGTGCAGCCAGTAGCTTTCGACCGGGTGGATCACACCGACCTTTACGATCGGCTTGCCGCGTGTCATTGCCGTGGCGACACGTGCAAAATGATTTTCAACAAGGGAGTATTTCTCCCACCAAGGGGACTGGTAGCTGATGGAAGCCGGGTAGTCGCGCTTGGCTTCGCCTGCCATGGATACACAAGAGAGGTGCGGGACACGGATCGTAACGCCGAGTGCTGCCTGCCAGTCGCCGTGCAGCTTGTGTCCGCGGTAGTCAAAGTCCCAGTTCGTAACGCCGTAAAGCTCACTGAGCATACCCTCATAGCCGAACTGGTGTACGGCGGACTGTGTCTGCTTTGCGGTCGTATATTCAAAGCGCGCGCAGAGCATGTCGATGCCGGGCAGATCAAAGCCGCGGTATGCACGCATGGCTTCGCCCAGAGCGGCGGTCTGACTTTCGAGCGTCGGCTCCTCCATCATGTGACCGGTCAGTGCAAGACCGTGCTCGCGGCACCATGCACCGCAGTTATCGGCAAAGGCTTCCGTAAAGCGCTCGCAGATGTGGTCGTGGTAATGGTAGCGAAGAACGCTCGGTACTTTGTCGGCTCTGTCCCAAATGAGCTCCGGAATGCCGGAGAGGAGGTCTTCGCCGTTATATGCCGCCGCAAATGTGTCCGCGAGGTCATCCGTCCACGGCAGTGTGACATCGGTCTTGTCGGTCGCGAATTTCAGCGTGGACTTTCTTGTGAACTGCGGCTCGTCCGTGAAGATGGACGGGACTGTCTTGTCGAACTCGTCCGCAATCGTACGGTTATACGCCTCGTAGGTGATCTCGATGAAGCGGTCCATCGCTTTCTTATCGAGTGTATTGACATAGGTCTGATTATTGTACCAGCCGCTTTCGTTCGGCTGTTCGAGATAAGCATACCACTTCTCATGGACTGCGGTCTCGTCCTCGGCGATGCGCTTCGAGGAAACAAGATAGCCGTTAGCATCAAGCTCTACGTCAAAGCAAGCCATCAGATAGCCGTTCTCGGTGCGTGCACCGCGGGAAGAGGAGTCAAAATTCGAGACGGTCTTGCCGCTGTAGGGAACGGGTGTGAACAGAAGGTAACGGGCACGGTTTTCCTTGTCCTTTGTGACATAGCCGCCTGCGGCACCGGAGGGCCAGCGGTCCTCATCATAGAGCCACGCGAGCATGTTTTCACTCTTGGCCTTTTCCACACAGGCCTTGATGAGTGCCATATATTCGTCGCTCAGATACTCTGTTGCCATGCCGGTACGGACATGCATGTGTCCGCCGCCGAAGCCCATCTTCTTGAATACCTCAAGCTGCCATTCGAGTTCCTTGCGGTCCAGCTTACAGTTCCAGGCCCAGAACGGTGTACCGCGGTATTCGGCGGTAGGATTTCTGAAGAGCTCAGAGTCCAGCTTCGGGGCACTGTTCTTTTTATACAGCATTACGGATGCCTCCTTTATAGCGCTTGGCAGAGTGTCCTGCCATATTTAACACAAGTATAGCATAGCACAAGTGAGGGAAAAAAGAAATAACCAGCGAAGAATTTTGCATACTGCGTCGAACTTCGGGCGTTTCAAAGAAAATAGGGTTGATTTTTCGGTATACTTACTCTATAATAAATAAAGATAAAAATACCTTTTTTGG
>JAGAOD010000149.1 GCA_017623855.1 Clostridia bacterium | reverse complement strand
CAGCGCCTTGCGGTAGGCATTGGGGATGATGATACGGCCTTTTCCGTCTATGGAATGGTCGTAGCTGCCAAAAAAGGTGAACTTGCGAAGGGCAGGAATCGGCATGCTCTGCTCAGCGCCGTCGCGCTTTTCTTCCTCCATGACCGGCAGCATCTGATAGACCTCCGCCGCCATGCCGCGGCTCCAAAGCATCGGGTCGATGCGCATGGAGTAGCCGTGTCCGTTTTCGCACATCCAGTCGGTCATCTTCGCGCGCGGCAGACCGTAAGCCGCAAGCAGTGTCATAATCACACCGCCGTGCGTAACGAGCACTGCACTTTCGTCGCCGGTCGTCATCATATTGCGAACGAGCATTTCAAAGACCGCACAGACACGCTGCATGAAAACGATGCTGCTCTCGCCGTTCGGCGGCGCTTCATGCTGACCGCCGTTCATCCACGCAATAAAGCGCGGGTCGTGCATCAGCTCTTCCGCTTTCTTGTTTTCCCAATCGCCGAAGTCGCACTCCGCCATTTCAAGGATGACCTCCGGGTCTGCCCACGGGTAGAGCACCTTGAGCGTATCGACACAGCGAACGCACGGGCTCGCGTAATATTTCACGGCTTCGGGATATACGCCCTTTCGCTTGAGCTCAAGCAGTGCCTGCATGCCCTCGGGCGCTAACGGCGACTGCGTGCGGCCGACATAACGGCCCTCAAGGTTACCCTCGCACACACCGTGGCGAATGAGATGTACAGTGTAAGATTTCATATCGTTTCCTTTCTGAAACAGGCGACGCGGCGCCTTGTATCTTTTGCCTGAAAATCGCAGAAAATATCGCGAAAAAAGTCCGAACGGACAGAAAAAAAGTGGATGTTTTCTGTTTACTTCTCGGATAAATTCGGGTATAATCTACTCGATGTTATTTTTTGTACACAGGCGGGTGAAATCCAAATGAACAACGACTTCCCGAGGATCATCACACTGCTTCGCAAGGAGCAGGGGATCAGCCAGAAGCAGGCAGCTTCGGATCTCGGCATTTCGCAGGCACTCTTATCCCATTATGAAAAAGGAATACGTGAATGCGGCTTGGATTTTATCGTGCGCACCGCAGATTATTACGGCGTTTCCTGTGATTATCTGCTCGGCAAAACACCGCACAGACAGGGCGAAAAGCTTCACGTCCCCGAAACGGAGGACAGCCACGCCGTCCCGAATGTGGACAGAAAGATCATTTCAAACTCCATTCATATTGTATTTGCTATTCTGAAAAAAATCAATAGCAAATCTCTCACAAGACAGGTAACGGTTTATCTAAGCTGTGCGGTCTATAATGCTTTCCGTATGCTGTACTCGGCAAACGCGAAGAACCCGCAGGGTCTGTTCAAGACCGGCAGCGGTCTCAGCGAAGCGCTGACAAGCGGCAGCATGCACCTCTCCCTCGCGAAAAGCCATGCACTTTTGAGCGGCGAGAAGCTCTCCGACGAGGATGAGCCTGCGGCGAAGGATGCGCTGCCCGCATTAAACAGCGAGTCCCTGTCGACGGATTACCCCGATTGGGCACCGTCCCTTTTTGCGCTCGTCAAAAACACGGAAAGTGAACTGGGCAAGGACTAAGAATTTTTTGAAAAAGGACAGCCCGTAAAACGGGCAGGTAAGGATATGTGTGGATTTGTAGGTTATCTCGGCGGCGGTGAAACGCAGCTGATGGCGCCTGTTCTCGAGCGCATGGCGGATCGCATCCGTCACCGCGGCCCGGACGACGCCGACTATTATATTGACAATGACATCGCCCTCGGCTTTCGCCGTCTCTCGATCATTGATCTTGAGGGCGGACGGCAGCCGATCTTAAACGAAAACAAAACCAAAGTCCTCGTCTTTAACGGCGAGATCTATAATTACCGCGTACTCCGCGAGGAGCTCATCCGCTTGGGGCATATTTTCACTACGAAGAGTGACAGCGAAGTGCTGCTGCACGGCTTCGAGGAATACGGCGCCGAGCTTCTCTGCAAGCTCCGCGGCATGTTCGCCTTTGTCATTTGGGACAAGGAGGCGAAAACACTGTTCGGCGCAAGGGATTATTTCGGCATCAAGCCGTTTTATTACGCACAGATGCAAAATACATTCCTGTTCGGCAGCGAGATCAAAAGCTTCGTTGAACACCCGCATTTCACGATGGAATTAAACGAGCGCGCGCTCGAAAGCTATCTTTCGTTCCAGTATTCGCCCGGTACGGAAACCTTCTTTAAGAACGTTTGGAAGCTGCCTCCGGCACATTATTTCATCTTTAAGGACGGGAAAATGGATATCCACCGTTACTGGAGTCCGGTTTTCTCCGCAGAAGAAGACAAGAGCCTTGACTACTGGGTGGATGAGATCGAAAAGGTGTTTGACGACTCCGTCAAAGCGCACAAGATCGCCGATGTTGAAGTCGGCTCCTTCCTCTCCTCCGGCGTCGACTCGAGCTATGTCGCCTGCTCCGCTGATGTGGACAAGACCTTCACGGTCGGCTTTGATAACGGCACGAAATACAACGAGATCAGCTACGCGAAGGAGCTTTCCGAGCGTATTCCCGTTAAGAATTTCTCAAAGACCATTACCCCCGAGGAATTCTGGGGCAATTTCGCGAAAATCCAGTATCACATGGACGAACCGCTTGCTGACCCCTCCGCCGCTGCGCTTTACTTTGTCTGCAATACCGCAGCGCAGCATGTGAAGGTCGTCATGTCGGGTGAAGGCGCGGACGAGATCTTCGGCGGCTACAATATCTACAAAGAACCGCTCGCCGTCCCGCTTTACGACAAGATCCCGTTCCCCATCCGCCGCTTGATCGGCCGTATCGCGGAGCATCTGCCGAAGCGCGCAGGCATCAACTTTCTCATTCGCCGCGGCAAACGCCTTGAGGAACGCTTCATCGGCAATGCGTATATGTTCACGGAAAAGGAGCGCAAAAGGCTTCTGAAAATAAAGACCGATGCGCCCTCTCCGGAAGCTTTGGTCAAGCCTTTCTACGACAAGGTCCGGGATAAGGATGCAGTCACCAAAATGCAGTATGTCGATCTGCACGCGTGGATGGTCGGCGATATTCTCTTAAAAGCCGACAAAATGAGCATGGCAAACTCTCTGGAGGTGCGTGTTCCGTTCCTCGACAAGGAGATCATGGCGGTCGCAGAGCGCATCCCGACAAAATACCGCGTAAACGGAGAAAACACAAAATACGCCATGCGCAAGGCGGCACTTCGCCGCATGCCGGAAAAATGGGCTGACAAGAAAAAGCTCGGTTTCCCCGTCCCCACGCGCGTCTGGCTTACAGAAGACAAATACTACGGCATCGTCCGGGAGAAATTCCTCGGCGAGACCGCAGAGAAATATTTCAACACGGAGCTTCTCCTAAAACTCCTCGATGACCACAAAAACGGCAAGGCGGACAACAGCCGCCGCATTTGGACGGTCTACACCTTCCTTGTCTGGTATGATCAGTTCTTCGACGAGGAAACCTTACAGAGTTATTTAGACAAAACCGCATAACAGAATTTGGGTGAATGAAATGAATAAGAGTGAACTTATGAAACAGGACTTCCTGCCGGTCTTGCTCGGCAGTGATATCAATGCATACGGTATGGCGCGCTCCTTCCACGAGGCGTACGGCTACAAGAGCGTCGCTGTCGGCAAGGGCAGACTTCCAGTCATTCTGAACAGCCATATCGTCGAAGTGCAGAAGGTCGAGCCGCGCCTTGAAGAGGACGAGATTTTCGTCAGTACGCTCACCGAATTTGCAAAGCGCTATGAGGGCGTACGTCTGCTGCTTGTCCCCTGCGGCGACAACTATATCAAGATGCTCGTCCGTAATCAGGACGCACTGCGCGGCATTTACGAATTCGAGTGCATCGACGAGGCACTTCTGATGCGTCTCTCTCTGAAGGAAAGCTTCTACGAGGTCTGCGAGGAGCACGGCTTCTCCTTCCCGAAGACTACGACCTGCTCCTATGAAAACTATAAGGAGACCGTCCTTCCGTTTGACTTCCCGGTCATCATCAAGCCTTCGAACAGCGTTGCATACTGGAACTGCAAGTTCCCGCATAAGAAGAAGGTCTTCGTTGCACAGGATAAGGCGGAATACGATGCGATTCTTGACGCGATCTACGGTTCTTCCTACAAGGATAACCTCATCCTGCAGGAGTTCATCCCGGGAGACGACTCCAAGATGCGCGTCATCAACTGCTTCAGCGGTAAGGATAAGAAGGTCAAGCTGATCTCCCTCGGCAACGCCGTCCTCGAGGAGCATTCCCCCGAGGGCATCGGCAGCTATGCGGCGATCATCAACGGCTACGACCCGAAGCTGAACGAAATGATGAAGAATTTCCTCGAAGGCATCGGCTACGTCGGCTTTGCGAACTTCGACATGAAGTTTGACGAGCGCGACGGCAAGAATAAGCTCTTTGAGATGAATCTGCGTCAGGGCCGCAGCAGCTATTTTGTCACGGCTGCGGGGTATAATATCGCAAAGTGGCTCGCAGATGACGTCATTTACAATAAGCCCATGGATCTGACGATTGCGACAAACAAGGTCCTCTATACGATCATCCCGACGAAGATCATCTTCGACTACTGCCCGGACGAAAATGTTAAGGCTGAAGCCAAACAGCTCATCCGCGAGCACAAGGTCATTAACTCCTACTATTACAAGAAGGACCGCAGCCTCAAGCGCTGGCTGATGTTCATCCGCAACCAGTACCACTATTTTGAAAAGTACAAGCGCTATTTCAACAACAAAGGACTGCACGATTGATGAAAAGTTTTGGAATCATCGGCGGTCTCGGCCCCATGGCAACGGCGTATCTTATGGAGCTCATCGTTGACATGACGGACGCTAAGACCGACCAGGAGCATCTGGACGCGATCATTTTCAATCGCCCCTCTGTTCCCGACAGAACGCAATATATCCTCGACCCTTCAAAGCCTTCTCCCGTACCGCCCATGGTGGATATGGCGCAGAAGCTCGAAAAGCTCGGCGTCTGTGCGATCGGCACCCCCTGCGTGACCGCACACAGCTTCCACGAGGCGCTGCAGAGCAGTGTAAATGTCCCCTTCATCCATATGGTGCAGGAGACCGCCGCATATCTGAAGGCCGCCGGCTGTAAGAAAGCAGGCATCATGGCAACGAGCGGCACGGTGCACATGGGACTTTTCCAGAAAGCGCTTTCCGACATCGGACTCGATTACGCGCTGCCGGATGAAGAAATGCAGCAGAACGTCATGTCGCTCATCTACGATAATGTCAAAGCGGGAACACCTGCGGACATGGACAAATTCCGGACGATATCCGATGCTTTGCGCGCAGAGGGCTGTGACGCCGTCATTCTCGGCTGCACCGAGCTTTCGATCATCAAGCGCGACAACGAGATCGGCCCGGGCTATCTCGACGCTTTGGAAGTACTGGCGCGTGCCGCTATTCTGACCTGCGGCAAGAAAGTAAAACCCGAGTACGATTCTCTTTTGAAATAACAATTTGAAAAGGAGGCATTCCCATGTGCGGATTTGCCGGTTTTATCAATAATTTCGGCACCTTTGACCGCGAAGAGGTCATTCATGCCATGGCGGACCGAATCATTCACCGCGGTCCCGACGATGCACATTACTACGTGGACGAGGATATCTCCCTCGGCTTCCGCAGACTTTCGATCATCGACCTCGAGGGCGGCAGACAGCCCATTCTGAATGAGGACGGCTCCCTTGTCCTGCTCTTTAACGGCGAGATTTATAATTATCAGAGCATCCGTGAGGAGCTGATCGCCGCCGGTCACACCTTTACGACAAAGAGTGACAGCGAGGTCATCCTGCACGGCTTTGAGGAGTACGGCAAGAAGGTGCTCGACCATCTGCGCGGCATGTTCGCGTTCATCATCTGGAACCGCAATACGAAGGAGCTTTTCGGCGCGCGCGACATTTTCGGCATCAAGCCGTTCTATTACTACAAAAAGAACGGAGAGTTCATGTTCGGCAGTGAGATCAAATCCTTCCTCTCCCACCCGAATTTTGAAAAAGAGCTCGATGAGGACATGATCCCGCTCTACCTCTCCTACGAATACATCCCGGACGAGCGTACGGTCTTTAAGAATGTCTTTAAGCTCCCCGGCGCGCACTGCTTCACCTACAAGGACGGCGAACTCTCTGTCGAGCGCTATTACCGCGTGGAGTACAAGATCGAAGAAGACAAGAGCATCGAGTATTGGGAGGATGCCATCACGAACGAATTCACCGAATCCGTCAAGATGCACCAGATCGCAGACGTTGAAGTCGGCTGCTTCCTCTCCTCCGGCGTCGACTCGAGCTACGTCGTAAAAGAGATCTCCAAGGGCACGAAGAAGGTCAAGACCTTCTCCGTCGGCTACGAGGAAGAAAAATACAGCGAGCTGCCCTTCGCACAGGATTTCTCAAGCGTTGTCGGCGTGCCGAATATCGCAAATAAGGTCTCCGCGGACGAATTCTTCGATTCCGTCGGCGAAATCCAGTATTTCATGGACGAGCCGCTCCCGAACCCGTCCGAGATCCCGCTCTATTTCCTCGCGAAGAACGCACGCAAGTACGTGAAGGTCGTTCTCTCCGGCGAGGGCGCGGACGAGTTGTTCGGCGGCTATCCGATGTATCTCGCAGGCGGCCATTTCGATCGCTATTCCCACAAGGTCCCGCGTCCGGTGCGCAAGGCGCTCGGCGCTGTCGCCCGTCACTGCCCGAACTTTAAGGGCAAGAATTTCATCGTCCGCGGTTCCATGGAGCCGTATCAGCGCTTCATGCGCGCAAACTACGTGTTCCAGAGCGCGGAGCGTCAGAAGTTCTTAAAGCGTCCGATCGCGACACTCGTTCCCGAGGAATACAGCAAGCGCTACTTTGACGAGGTTCCTCACCTCGACGAGCCGACACAGCTGCAGTATGCCGATATGCACACATGGATGATCTACGACATTCTCTTAAAGGCGGACCGCATGAGCATGGCAAACTCCCTCGAGCTGCGTGTTCCGTTCCTCGACAAGAAGATGCTCGAGCTCTCCGTACGCATCCCGACCCGCTACCGCGCGGCGAACGAGACGACAAAGATCGCCCTGCGCCGTGCAGCGATCAAGCAAATGCCGGAGCGCACCGCAAACAAGAAGAAGCTCGGCTTCCCCGTCCCGCTGAGCGACTGGCTGCGCGAGGATAAATTCTACAACAAGGTAAAAGAAGCGTTTACGAGCGAGATCTCCGAAAAGTTCTTCGTCACCGAGGAACTGATGAAGCTCCTTGACGACCACAAAAACGGCAAGGCACTCAACATGCAGAAGATCTGGTCCTTCTACACCTTCATCCTCTGGTACGAACAGTTCTTCGTACTGAACTAAGAAAATCAAAGCACTTGAGCAAATGTCCTTAAAGGGTACTTCTCAAGTGCTTTCTTTATTCTTTTGCTTCTTTGACAGCGCGTGTCAGGCGTTCTACGGCTTCCGGGAGCTTGTCGTCGGGAAGCTGAGAATAGCTGATGACAAACTCCGCGCCGCGTGTTTTCGGCGTGTTTCTGTAATAGTCCGAGAGACACGAGATACGTATGCCTTCTTTTGCGGCAGCTTGGCGGATCTTCTCCGCACTCACTTTCCCCGTGATACGCAGAAGAAAGTGCAGACCGAAGTCTTCGCCGTGGATCTCCGCCGTGTCGAGCAGACCGCTCTCCTGCATGGCGTCGAGCAATCTGTCCTTTTTCAGCTTATACTTTGTCCGCATGCGGTTGATATGCTTTTCGAAATATCCGTCGGAGATAAATTTCGAAAGCGTGTACTGCTCCAGGTTCGAGACCGTGCAGGTGTAAAATCCGAGCTGTCGGTAGAATTTTTCCGCAAGCGCCGGCGGCAGTACCATGTAACTGATACGGATCGTCGACGCGAGGCTCTTTGTGAACGTGTTCATGTAGATGATCCGATCCATACTGTCCATGCTCTGCAGCGCGGGAATCGGCTTTCCGGTCAGGCGAAATTCGGAGTCGTAGTCGTCCTCGATGATATATCTCCCCTCCTTCTGCGCAGCCCAGCGTAGGAGCGCATAGCGGCGCGCCGCCGGCGTGACCGTGCCGGTCGGGAAATGGTGCGAGGGCGAAATATGCAGGATATCGGCGCCGATTTCATAGAGCGCCTTAGGCTCGACGCCGTCACTGTCCATCGGCGTGTACAGAAGACGCACGCCAAAGCTTTCGAAGATCTGCCCGACCTTGCGGTAACCGGGATCTTCGAGCGCATACGTTTTGTCAAAGCCCAAAAGCTGAATGAGCAGCCCGTAGAGATATTCCGTGCCCGCACCGACAACGATGTGATTCGGGTCGGCATGGATGCCGCGAAAATCGTACAGATGTGCCGCGATCGCCTGCCGCAGCGCCGGCACACCGCCGCCCGGTGCGTTGATCATCAGCTCCGCACTCTTCTCCGAGATCACCTCGCGCATCAGCTTCGTCCATGTGGAAAACGGGAAATTTTCGGGGTCCGTGCGGTTTCCCGAGAAGTCGGCAAAATACTGCGGTGCTTCGGGGAGCTTCACCGCGGGAATATCCGCCCGCGCAGGAACTGCTTCGCCGTGCTCGATCTCCGCCGCAAAGAAGCCCTTCTTCGGCAGTGAGTAGAGATAGCCCTCCGAAATGAGCTGTGCATACGCGTTTTCAACGGTAACGACGCTGACGCCGAGGTTTTCCGCAAAGCTGCGCTTTGACGGCAGTTTTTCTCCCGGTCGGATCACACCGGAGACGATGTCATCGCGGATACGGCGGTACAGATATGTATAGAGATTTTCCGATCCGATCCCTTCAAATGAATATGTAAGCATAAGCACCCCGATCTGACCTTATCTATATTAAGAATTACACCGCTTCTCCAAAGGTCAGCTTAAGTATATCAAAAGATCCGAACACTGTAAAGCAAAAAAGACCGGTACGTTATTCCTCGTACCGGTCGACTCTGTTATTTCTTCTGTCCGTAATAGGCGTTTGCGCCGTGCTTTCTCAGGTAGTGCTTATCGAGCAGCTCCTGCTGCATCGGCGGGATCGTCGGATCCATCATGATGTTATGCCACGCCATGAACGCAAGCTCCTCCAAAACGACCGCATTGTGCACCGCGTTCATCGGGTCGGTACCCCATGTGAACGGGCCGTGGCTGTGCACGAGAACCGCCGGGATATCGTCCGGGGACTTGTCGCGGAACGTCTCAATGATGACCGTTCCCGTCTCCTTTTCGTACGCACCGGCGATCTCCTCCGGCGTCATCCTGCGCGTACAGGGGATCTCACCGTAGAAATAGTCGCCGTGTGTCGTGCCGAGTGCAGGAATACCCCTGCCCGACTGGCTGAACACGGTCGCCCAGCGGCTGTGCGTGTGAACGACGCCGCCGATATTCGGGAACGCCTTATAGAGCTCCACATGCGTTGCGGTGTCGGAGGACGGATTGAGCTCACCCTCCACCTTTTTGCCCGTGTTGATATCGACAAGCACGATATCCTCCGGACGCAGCTCACTGTACTCAACACCGCTCGGCTTGATCGCCATGATACCCGTTTCTCTGTCGATGCCGCTGACATTGCCCCATGTAAATGTGATGAGCTTATGCTCGGGCAGCAGCATATTTGCCCTATATACCTGTTCCTTTAACGCTTCCAGCATGTTTATACCCTCATTTCTTAAGTTTATAGATCTTTGCACCGTGCGGTTCGATCATCGAGGAGATCTCACCTTTGACCTGCACCGTGCTCTTTGTCCAAAGCTCTTCGGCTGTGTACTCCATGTCTTCAAGCTGTTCGCCGAGCGAAGCCGAGATAACGGCAGGCTCCTCGCCCAAATTAAACAGCGCGACGTACGGCGTCTCCCCGACGAAATTCATCCATGCGGCTTTTATTTCATCGCGGAACAGCTGCAGCGGTATGCCGCCGTGCTGATTTAAGCAGAGCAGCTCGCGGTTTGTGAGAAGTGACAGCGTGAACTCGTCGTTATCGCGCATCTCACCGCCCATGATCAGTGGCGAGCGGAAAATGCCCCACAGGCTCATCAATGTGATCTGCTCCGTATGGGTGAAGTTCGTATAATGCCCTTGACCGTCCTTCGTGATCGTGATCCTGCCGAGCGGGAGCATGTCGCAGTCCGGGTACTGCCCGGGCTTTACGTGATCCTGCCAGCGCTCGCAGCGCCAAAACATCTCCTTCAAAAGCCGCCACTCGTCCCAGAAATCGTCCGTGATGCGCCACATGTTCGCGTGCTTTGCAAGATGCCACGCCTCGGTGACGACAGCCGGACCGGGAGACAGGCTTAAAACCAGGTCCCTGCCGCAGCGGTCGATCGCATTACGGATCATTTCCACTTCGCGCTTTGCGGAATATTCCTCGTGCGGTGTGATCTTCACATTGCAGATATCGTCCACCTTGACGTAATCCACGCCCCACTCTGCATACAGTGCAAATATGGAATCGTAATACGCTTGAGCGCCCTCCCTGTCCGCGTCCACACCGTACAT
>JAGAOD010000019.1 GCA_017623855.1 Clostridia bacterium | reverse complement strand
TGGCATCAACCTATCGTCCCGGGCCGTTTCCAGCCAAGTATTGTCGGCACGAACGAGCTTAACTTCTGTGTTCGGTATGGGAACAGGTGGACCCTCGTTGTAATCAACACCAACTATTTTTGCCGCCTCATCTGACGGCTTAGATATAATACCACAACGTTTTGAAAATTGCAAGCTTTTTTTCAAAAAAATTTCGAAAATTTTTAAGTATCTTTTGAAAACTCAATATGTGGTATTGATTATGTGTTTTTTAGCATATTTTGTGCCGGAACAGAACATATTCCGGCACAAAGCTTCAAATTCAGGTGTTAAATACGAGATCACACTGCTTTTCTACGGGAAAAGCTTCGAAATATTTGTTTTCGAGCGGGATCCATTTTTCTTCGAATACCTTAGAATATTCTTCCCCGTCACGAACGCGGATGCGAGAGAGCTGCGTTTCGGGATCGGTCTTCAGGAATATCTTCAGATCATACGCATCGATCAGCTCCGGATGCAGCGAGTAAGAGCCTTCCACAATGTTAATAAGCTTCGGCTCGACGTGTACCGGCGCGCCGTAATCCATTTCGGAGCAGTCAAACGGACGGTAGCTGAACGGCTCGCCGCTTTTCAGCGGTTCTAAGATCTCACTTTTAATGCGTTCCCAGTGCACATTTCCGCCGGGTGTGGCATATCGCTCCGGCGTGCGGAGCTCCTGCGGCAGGAAGAAATCGTCCGCGTGGAACAGATTGCAGTCATAGACGGAACAGAGCAGAGCCGCAAGGCCGGATTTTCCCGAGCCGCACAGCCCGTCGATCGCGATGATGACCGGCTTCCCCTCTTTAATGAGGGCGTCAACGGCGGAAAATGCGTCCAAAAACTGCACGTAGGGGCGGCGCACAATGCGGTAAGCCGGTGTGTATGTGTCGCGGTACGCGTCACTGTGATGCACGGCCGGATATCCGGAAGCGCTGTAATTGCGAAGATAAACGGAAACCTTTTCCCTGTCGAAAAAGTCCTTTTCTGAAAATTCCTTCAGGCATTCGATGAACTGATTTTTGTTCTGCGGCACGTCCTTTGCGGATGCCACAAACATGGCGTTCAGCGTTTTCGGAGAAATGCGGTTTAAGACGGAAAGATCCAGACGGATGTAGTTTCCCATGTCCTCCGCTTCGGCTGCATTGCGGTCCTTCGGGAGCGAGGCGGCCTCGCGGCAGAGATAGGCGTAGGAGACGTTCGGGTCGGGGATCATGTGTCCGCCGCCAAAGCTTGCCTGATACAGAAATTTCACCGCATCGCGGATCTCCGCCTTGGGGTGTGTTTCGAGATGTTGCTGTAATAGATGCAGAAGGTCGTTCATTAAAGTGTCGCTAACTCCTTGTAGAAATTTTTCAAAGCCGGGTAGAGCTTCCGGTACATCTGATAATAGGCGTCGTATTTCGGGATATTTTCACGGATCGGCTCCTGCGGCTCATTCAGACGAATGACGCGGCGGCAGCCTTCCTGTACGGACGGATAGATGCCGGCGCCGACACCGGCGAGGATCGCAACGCCCAGTGCGGGGCCTTCCTTGGAAGCGACGGTGCGTACGGAGCAGCCGAAGGTATCGGCAAGCATCTGACGCCAGAGCTTCGAGGTGCCGCCACCGCCGCAGGCAAGCATGCAGTCAACATCGCCGCCCATTTCACGCAGGATCTCCACGCTGTCGCGCAGTGCGTAGGTAACACCCTCCATAACGGCGCGGAGCATGTCATATTTTGTATGGATCGCATTCAGACCGACGAATGCAGCGCGGCAGTCTGCGTCCAGATGCGGAGTGCGCTCGCCCATAAGATACGGCATATACAGAAGACGGTTGCAGCCGATCGGCGCTTTTTCCGCCTGTTTATCCATTATATAGTACGGGTCTACGCCCATGCCGGATGCCGCTTCCGTTTCGGCGCCGCAGAAATTGTCACGGAACCACTTGAGGGAAAGGCCGGCACTCTGGACGACGCCCATGATGTGCCATGCACCGGGTACGGCGCAGCACAGCGCGTGGATACGGCCCTGCGGCTCAATGGAGAGCTTGTCGGTGTGTGCAAAAACAACACCGGAGGTGCCGATCGTCGTGAATGCGGTACCGTCGACGACAACACCCGTGCCGACAGCCGCCGCGGCATTATCACCTGCACCGCCGACAACGATCGTGCTGGCCTTGAGACCGGTCAGCTCGGCTGCCTTTTCGGAGATCACACCGGTAATGTCCGGGGATTCGTAGACCTTCGGCAGAAGCGCCTTGTCGATATCGAGCTTTTCAAGGACCTCGTCGCTCCAACAGCGGTTCGGAACGTCCAGAAGCTGCATGCCGGATGCGTCGGAGACTTCCGTTGCAAAATCGCCTGTGAGCATATATCGGACATAGTCCTTCGGAAGAAGGATATGTGCGCATTTTTCGTAAATTTCGGGCTGATTGTTGCGTACCCAAAGGATCTTGGATGCGGTGAAGCCGGTCAGTGCCGGGTTTGCGGTGATCTCGATCAGACGCTCTGCGCCGACACGCTCGGTGATCTCCTCACATTCCTTCGCCGTGCGCTGATCCGCCCAGATGATGGAGCGGCGCAGGACGCTGCCGTCCTTATCCAGCATGACAAGGCCGTGCATCTGTCCGGAAATGCCGAGACCCTTGATGTCCGCACTGTCCACACCGCTTTCGGTGATCACGGCGCGCAGCGTTTCGACGGCAGCGTTCCACCAGTCGAGCGGCTCCTGCTCAGCCCAGCCGTTTTTTTCCTGATACATCGGATATTCCACTGTTTTGGAGGCGATCACATTGCCTTCAACGTCAAAAAGAACGGTTTTGGTACCGCTTGTACCAAGGTCAACACCGATCAAATATTCCACAGAGATCTTTCCTTTCTGTCAGGCAGCGAAAAAGAGAGAAAGCGCTGCACTGTAATTCATACATTAATTTTGAGGGATTTACCCGTCTGTGTCAAGTGTTTTTTATCGTTTCCGCATTGAAAGTCGGGTTTTCGTGTGATACAATATATTTGTATGTTCCGCAATACGCGGAAACGGAAAGCTTTAAGTTCGAGGCAGCTCGAAAAGGGAATATGGGAGCGGCTTCCTGCAGGGAAGCGCCCGCAGAAAGGAAAGTGTTCAGTAAAATGAATAACACGATGTATGATGTTGCGGTGATCGGTGCAGGTGTTACCGGCAGTGCGATCGCCCGAGAGCTTGCGCGGTATCAGGCGAAGATCTGCGTGCTCGAAAAGGGGGAGGATGTCTGCACAGGCACCTCGAAAGCAAACAGCGCGATCGTTCACGGCGGCTTTGACGCTGTAACCGGCTCGCTGAAGGCAAAAATGAATGTACTCGGCAATGCAATGATGACACAGGTCTCCGAAGAGCTGGACGTTCCTTTTAAGCGCAACGGCGCACTCGTTCTCTGCTTCGACGAGGCGGATAAGCCGGGTCTCATAGAGCTCTATGACCGCGGTGTTGCAAACGGCGTTGAGGGCATGAAGATCCTCACCCGTGAGGAAGCCGTCCAAATGGAGCCGAATCTTTCCGCACATGTTGTTGCGGCCCTCTGGTGCCCGTCCTCCGGTATCGTCTGCCCGTTTGAGCTGACACTCGGTTTTGCCGAGAACGCTGCGGATAACGGCGTCGAATTCTTCTTCGAAAGCGGCGTGCTTTCCATTCGGAAGAAGGACGGATACTACGAGCTTGAAACCGAAAAGGGTGTGGTGAATGCAAAGGCTGTTGTCAATGCAGCCGGCATTTACGCCGACGCCATTCACGATATGGTCTGCCCGCATGAGTTTGCTATTTTGCCGCGTGCCGGTGAGTACTGCCTCTGCGACAAGACCGCAGGCAACCACGTTGCCATGACCATTTTCCAGATGCCGTCGAAGCTCGGCAAGGGCATTCTGGTCACACCGACCGTTCACGGCAACCTGCTGCTCGGCCCGACCGCATCGGACATCGAGGACAGAGAGTTTACGGCGACGACACGTGAAGGTCTCGATTCCGTTTTGAAGATGGCTGCGCTCAGCGTGGACAATATCCCGTCCCGTCAGATCATCACTTCGTTCTCCGGCCTCCGTGCACACGACGACCACGGCGACTTCATCCTGCAGGAGAGCGCACCGGGCTTCTTTGATGCCGCAGGCATCGAGTCTCCGGGCCTTACAAGCGCACCGGCGATCGGCCGGTACATGGCTGAAATGGTCGCAAATGCGATGGGCTTCGAGAAGAAGGCTGATTTTGACCCGATCCGTCACGGCGTGATCGATCTCGATGAGCTGACCGTCGAAGAGCGTGCGGAGAAGATCCGTGAAAACCCGCTCTACGGCAACATCATCTGCCGCTGCGAGACGATCTCCGAGGGTGAGATCGTGGATGCGATCCACCGCACACTCGGTGCCACAACGCTCGACGGCGTCAAGCGCCGCACCCGCGCAGGCATGGGTCGCTGCCAGTCCGGCTTCTGCTCCCCGAAGGTCATGGACATTCTGGCAAGAGAGCTCAACCTGCCGCTGACCGAGGTCCGCAAGAACGGCAAGGGCTCCGGGATCGTATTCGGCAAGACGAAGTGAGGTAAGAGATCATGAAAAGAAATATTGTAATCATCGGCGGCGGTCCCGCAGGTCTTGCCGCAGCTGCAGCAGCGGTTGAAGCCGGCGAAAAAGACGTGCTCATTTTGGAGCGCGACAATCACCTCGGCGGCATCTTGAATCAGTGTATCCATAACGGCTTCGGTCTGCATACCTTTAAGGAAGAGCTGACCGGTCCGGAATACGCAGCCCGTTTTGAGCAGCGTGTACATGAGCTCGGCATCGAGTATAAGCTCGGCACCATGGTACTGTCCATCTCTCCGGAGAAGGTCGTCACAGCGGTCAGCAAGGAAGACGGTCTCGTCAACATCGAGGCAAAGGCGATCATCCTCGCTATGGGCTGCAGAGAGCGCTCCCGCGGTGCACTGAACATCCCGGGCTTCCGTCCGGCAGGCGTATTCTCCGCAGGTACTGCGCAGCGCCTGGTCAACATGGAAGGCTATATGCCCGGCAAGGAAGTCGTTATCCTCGGCTCCGGCGACATCGGTCTCATCATGGCGCGCCGCATGACATTTGAGGGCGCAAAGGTCCACGTTGTTGCAGAGCTGCAGCCGTATTCCGGCGGTCTGAAGAGAAACATCGTGCAGTGCCTTGACGACTACGGTATTCCGCTGAAGCTGAGCCACACCGTCACCGAGATCCACGGCAAGGAGCGCGTCACCGGCGTTACCATCAGTAAGGTCGACGAAAACTTCAAGCCGATCCCGGGCACGGAAGAATATTATTCCTGCGACACCCTGCTGCTTTCCGTCGGTCTGCTGCCGGAAAACGAGCTTTCCACAGGCGCAGGCGTACAGCTGTCCAGAGTGACAAACGGTCCGGAGGTCAATGAAAGCCTCATGACGAATATTCCCGGCGTGTTTGCCTGCGGCAACGTGCTGCACGTACATGACCTCGTTGACTATGTTTCCGAGGAAGCAGCTGCTGCCGGCCGTGCCGCTGCACAGTATGTGTCCGGGGATGAAGCACAGGAAGAGGGTAAGGTCATTACACTGAAGCCCACAGGCGGTGTTCGCTACACCGTACCGAGCACGATCCGTCCCGAGCATATGGCGGACCTGCTGACCGTGCGTTTCCGCGTCGGCAATGTATATAAGAACTGCTACCTCAGCGTCTACTTCGGCGACGAGCGTGTGCAGCACCGCAAGAAGCAGGTCATGGCACCCGGCGAAATGGAACAGGTCATTCTGAAGAAGGCGGACCTGCTGAATGCCGGTTTTGATACTGTAACGATCACGATCGAGGAGGAATAAGCCGTGGAAATGAAGAATATTATCTGCATCAACTGCCCGCTGGGCTGTCCGTTGACAGTCGGCGTGGAAGACGGCAAGGTCGTGTCTGTCACGGGCAACACCTGTAAGCGCGGCGAGATCTATGCCGTGAAGGAGATCACTAATCCGTCCCGTACGGTAACCTCCACCGTCCGCGTTGTGGGCGGCGAGCGTCCGGTCGTAGCTGTCCGCACAAAGACCGATATCCCGAAGGATAAGATCTTTGCCTGCATGGAAGCGATCAATGCGGCTGAGGTCACCGCGCCGGTCAAGATCGGCGATGTCGTTATCGCAGACGTCTGCGGTACCGGCGTTGATGTTGTAGCTACAGCAAACGATTGATTTATTTGGGGAGCGGGTTTTATCACCGCTCCCTTTTTGCGTTTTACAAATAGTATAAAAGGAGATCGCATGATCAATACGGTTTTATTTGATCTGGACGGCACATTGCTGCCCATGGATTATGATACGTTTACAAAAGGATATTTTAAGGGACTTGTCGCAAAGCTCGCGCCCTGCGGCTATGATCCGCAGAGGATCGTCGATTCCGTCTGGAAGGGAACGGGCGCGATGATGAAAAACGACGGCACCGTACCGAATATGGACCGTTTCTGGGCGGTCTTCTCCGCGATGAATCCCGAGCATTGGGATCCCGCACATATGGAGCTGACGGACGGCTTCTATTCGAACGAGTTCCATGCGGCGAAGAAATACACCAGCGAAAATCCGCTTGCGAAAGGGCTCATCGATGCACTCAAAGCGGACGGCTATGAGGTCGTGCTCGCGACAAATCCGCTGTTTCCGAAGGTCGGCATCGAAGCGCGTCTGAGCTGGATCGGTCTGACCTGTGATGACTTTTCGCTCGTCACGACGTACGAAAATATGCATTACTGCAAGCCGAATCCGAAGTATTACGGGGAGATCATGGAGATGATCGGCAAGAAGCCGGAAGACTGCCTGATGGTCGGCAACAACACGGATGAGGACTGTGCGGCGGCGGAGGCTGCCGGCCTCAAAACGATCCTTGTCACCGATTGTCTCATCAACGAAAGCTGTACGCCGGTCGCGACGTATACGAATACGGTTTTTGCGGAGCTGTATGATACGATCCGCAGAACGGTAAAGGAGTAACTATGAAGAATTATCAGGATATCAACGCGGCGACGATCGACAGCTGGGTCGCCGACGGCTGGGTGTGGGGCGTGCCGATCGACCACGGGACGTATGAAAAGGCACTTCGTGGAGAGTGGGATGTGCTGCTCACGCCGACAAAGCCCGTGCCGCACGAATGGTTCGGCGAAATGCGCGGAAAGCGCATTTTAGGTCTTGCCTGCGGCGGCGGACAGCAGATGCCGGTGTTTACGGCGCTCGGCGCAAAGTGCACGGTACTCGACTATTCCGAAGCGCAGCTGAAGAGCGAGCGCGATGTTGCGGCACGCGAGGGATATGAGATCGAGTGCGTCCGTGCGGATATGACGAAGCCGCTGCCCTTTGAAGACAACACATTCGACCTCATTTTTCACCCGGTCTCAAACTGCTATGTTGAGGAGGTCGAGCCGATCTGGCGTGAGTGCTACAGAGTATTAAAGCCCGGCGGCGTGCTTCTGGCAGGTCTCGACAACGGCATCAACTTTATTTTCGACCTCGACGAAACGACACTGACACATAAGCTGCCGTTCAATCCCTTAAAGGATGAAAAGCTCATGGCGGAGTCCATGAAAAATAACGACGGCGTCCAGTTTTCGCATACGATCGAGGAGCAGATCGGCGGTCAGCTGCATGCAGGATTCATGCTGACAGATATTTTCGAGGACACGAACGGCTACGGTAAGCTGGAGGAATATAAAGTTCCGACCTTCTGGGCAACGAGAGCGGTGAAGAAATAATGGAACAGACAATGGATATCTCGTTGATCACTGCTTGCGGCGAATGCTGTGAAGGCTGCGAGAAAAAACAAAAAAGACTTTGTAAGGGATGTATTGAAGCGGACGGCTATGTGCCAGAGTGGAAAGAATCCGGACGGTGTCGGGTACATGCGTGTACCCGGGAACATAGCGTGCAATTCTGCGGTCTGTGTGTAAAGTTTCCTTGTAATCAATTAGATAAGATGATCCACTGGAAACCAAATGCTGCAGAACAGCTGGAGGAGCTTGCGCGTAGGGTGTCAGGAAAATAGCAGCGTGTCGTTTTTTCAAAAGTTCGGGAGGTTATACAATATGTATATTTTAGAGCCGGAAAGAAAAATCTCTGTTACGGGAGAATATGATGTGGCGGTGTGCGGAGGCGGCGTTGCCGGTGTTGCGGCGGCATTGGCAGCCGCAAGGCACGGAGCCAAGGTATTGCTTATAGAAAAGCAGTTCGCGCTTGGCGGTTTGGCTACCCTTGGGTTGGTGACGGTTTATTTGCCGTTGTGCGATGGCTTGGGGAAGCAGGTAAGCTTCGGCATTGCGGAGGAGCTTCTGCGTGTGTCGATCGGGCATGGCTGGGAGGATAAATACCCGTCCGCGTGGCTTCACGGCGGCACATTGGAAGAAAAGAAGCAGCGCCGATATGAAGTGCAGTACAATGCATCCGCAGCGGCGATCCTTTGGGAAAAGCTGCTCTTAAAGCACGGGGTGGAATTATTGTACGGCACATCGGTCTGTGCGGTGCAGACGGAAAACGAAATGATCACCGCGCTTATGATCGAAAATAAGTCCGGACGGCAGGCTGTAAAGGTCAAAGCGGTTGCGGATTGTACGGGCGACGCGGATATCTGCGCGCTGAGCGGTGCGCCTACGGCACTCTATGAGCAGAAAAATGTGCTTGCGGCGTGGTATTATGAACTCAAAAACGGTGACCTGAAGCTGCGCCCGCTCGGTTACTGTGACACACCGAACAAATATAAGACAGCGGAGCAGATCAGAAAAGATACCCGAAAGCGATATCAGAGCATCGACGGCAGAGAGATCTCTGAACAGGTCATCGATATGCACGATTGGCAGCTGAGAGCGTTCCTCAAAGACGGCGATTTTTCGCTGCAGCACAATATGACCTCCATCGGCACGATCCCGCAGGTACGGATGACGAGAAGGCTGTGCGGCGAGTACACGATGGACGATGTCGAAATGCATAAGGCATTTCCGGACAGTGTCGGCCTGTTCAGTGACTGGCGTAAGGCGGGGCCCGTATATGCGCTTCCGTTCGGCACACTATATAATAGAAAGATGAAGAATTTAGCGGCTGCGGGACGCTGCATTTCCGTCACGGATGATATGTGGGACGTCACGCGCGTGATCCCCGTCTGTGCGGTCAGCGGACAGGCGGCCGGTACGGCGCTTGCGATGTGTCCGGATCTCACGTCGCTTGACATTGCCGCTTTGCAGGAGGCGATGAAAATGGACGGCGTTGCACTGCATGAGGAAGAACTCTGAAATCATAAAAAACGGAGAAAACGCTTTTCTCCAAATACTGCGATTCAGCCGCCATGCACCCGAAAAACCGCATGGCGGCTGCGTTTTAGTAAAGCAACCACCGGCTCTGCCGGTGGATAAAATCTTTAGATATGGACAAAAAGAAATCCTCCTAGTAAATTAAAGGTGAGGTCTGCCAACCGAACTAAAATTTATAGGAGGATTGTCTAATGAAAGACATTAATA
>JAGAOD010000148.1 GCA_017623855.1 Clostridia bacterium | reverse complement strand
CTGGCGGTAATGCGTCTGCAGGAGCATCATGCGCTCGTCGCCCGAGAAGGTCTTCTTAATATGGTCCGAAACCGGCTTCATCTCGGCTTCCTTGTCCCTCGCTTCAAGCTGCACCGCGTCCGCCCTCTTATAGAGCGGCATCAAAAGCGTGTTCATGCAGAGACTCAGCGCTATGATCGCAAGACCGGGGTTATTCACCGCG
This sequence comes from Clostridia bacterium, assembly GCA_017623855.1. GTDB lineage: Bacteria > Bacillota > Clostridia > Oscillospirales > Acutalibacteraceae > Hominenteromicrobium. The sequence continues at coordinate 5,246 of JAGAOD010000148.1, read as the reverse complement.
CCGTTTGCGACGGAAAAGATCACCTCGAAGACGAGCTTCAACGGCCCGAGCAGAACCGTTCCGAGCATTTCGAATATCGACATTGTCCGCATCCTTCTCTCTGTCAGTCAGTCTGTTTCAACTTGGACAGCCGCTTTAAGGCGCCGCATGCTCCTTAAGGACTATCTTATTATCGTAAAACTCCCAATTTTCTTTGTCACGCATGTCGTCGCTGACACTCGCCCAATACGCCGGGAGGAACGTGTTGCCGTTATTTTCGGATGTATTCCACTTGTTGGAAATGATCACGAACTGATCGTGTGCGGTCTTTTCCGCGTTCGTGATCTTTTCTCCCGTAAAGGGATTTACAGGCTCCTCGATCACACCCTCCGTCGCGATCGTCGGCACATCCGCATTCGTCATAAAGTTTTCCGAGACCGTAAAGCCGGTGCCGTTAAAATCTTTTACCATGAGGAGCGGATAGTAGAGCTCGAGCGTCGAAAGATCATCCGTTGCGGCCCATTCCTTTCGCATATCCATCTCCTTGAAATTAAAGAGCTGTCTGCCGTGATCGGACACCAGAATGATCTTCGTGTTATCGTACACCCCGTTTTCACGGAGATGATCGAACCATTTTCCAAGCTGCAGCATGGACGCCATGTTCGCGTGATAGCTGATCATCTGATCCGCATCACTCATGTCCATCGTCCTGCCGTTAAGCGTAAAGCGATCCGCATTCTCCGCGTCGTACGCGGTGTTATCCACCTCGGACGCCGGCACATAGTCGGGCGTCTGCAGGAGCATCGGCTCATGCGCCGTTTTGTTGCTCATCATAAGGAAATTCTTCTCATCGCCCTCTTTGATCTGCGTGATCTGCGGAAGATTGAGGAGAACGTTGTAGTTGTTCAAAAACCGCGCTTCCATGCCCTCCGCCTTCGAAACGCCGTCCGTCGACTGGATGTTCGGCGTGCTTCTTGCGAGGTCCGTCACCTGTCCGTATCTGCCGCCGTCATAAAGCAGCGGCTGCAGGAAGACCGGCATGGTCTTCATCAGGCTGAAGCAGAAGAAATTGCGGTTATTGTTCCCGATCATGCCGAGCTTGTCGAGCTCACCGTCAAATGCACCGATCGTGATATAAGCATCGATCTCGGGGTATTCGTCGTAGACCGACAGCTCCGGGATCCAGCTGTAATTCGCATACGGCGGATCGAAAACCGTAACGTCATACCCGTTTTCCGAAAAGAGCACGGGCAGGACCTTCAAGGCTTCATTCTGTTTGGACACCAAAGACTCGGTGTCGCGTTTATTCAGTTCAACGGGGGTATATTCGTAGCCGCCGAACAGCGCCGGTGTGCCGAAATTCGTATACCCGCCGAAAGAAACCGTGTTTTCATAGTATGTAAAGCCGTCAAACTGTGTGAGAAGCTCCGGCTTTTCATTAAAGATATACGGGACAAACTGCCCCATTGCGCGGTCAAGCATGATGACGACAACATTCTCGCCATCCCGGGAGAGCGAAAAATGCGGATCATCACCGACCCATACATCCCCCGCATCGAACGCTTTCTGTACGGGCGGCACGGTTTTTGCAAGGTTCACCGCGGACATGCCGCTCAGAACGATGGTGCCCGAAAGCAGGATCGCCGTTACGGAACGCGCAAACCGGAGATACAGAAGGATAAGCCCCAGCGTGCCGACGACCGTCACAAGAATATTCAGAATGATCTCCTGTGCCGTGAAGAACAGGCCGGACTCATACTTCAGGGCGGATGAGAGAATGCCGAGGTCGACGCCGAAGAACATGTAGTTCACGAGCATCAAAACACACAGCACCCACACGAGTGTGCAGAGCACGCGCTTTCCCTTCACGCCGGAAAGCCAGTAGAATACACTCATCCAAATGAGGAAGGTACCGGCTGCCATGCATGCCGTGCGCACGACGTACCAAATCGGGTCAAACCCGTTTTCTACGTCAATGAACTCAAGCGGAGACGCCGAGACGTACGCACTCGGAACCAAAAGACCGACGAGCACGGTCAGAAACAGCGCACCGCATACATAAACACGTGTATTTGCCTGAAACTCCCGTTTTCCCGGCAGCTTTTGAAGAAGGTGCGAAAGCCGCGACGGCTTCGGTCTCTTCTTTTCGGCGCGGGGAATACGGCCAAGAAGCGTTTTCAGAAGGGAAAATGTATTATTGAGCGTCCAGTAGAAAACGAGCCCCGCCGGGGAATCGTAAAGCAGCACAAGGAACAGAAGCGCCATGCCGTACAGTTGGATCTTCATCTTCAGCGGGAAGCCCTTTAAGTACAGCGTACTCGACACGGCGTTGATGAGCGTCATGAGGATCGGCAGAAAATTGATGCTCAGTGCACCGAATCTGATCAAACCGTCCGGCTGACTCAAGTCCGCGATCGGACCGAATGAAACACCGTTTAAGATCTCCAAATTCGAGAGAAACTGATACGCCGCCATGAAGAACGGGATCTCAAGAAGCAGCGACACCGAGCCGTTCAGCGCCGACAGCGGGCTGTAATTAAACTGGCGGTAGTGCGTCTGCAGGAGCATCATGCGCTCGTCGCCCGAGAAGGTCTTCTTAATATGGTCCGAAACCGGCTTCATCTCGGCTTCCTTGTCCCTCGCTTCGATCTGCACCGCGTCCGCCCTCTTATAGAGCGGCATCAAAAGCAGGTTCATGCAGAGGCTCAGCGCTATGATCGCAAGACCGGGGTTATTCACCGCGCCGTTTGCGACGGAAAAGATCACCTCGAAGACGAGCTTCAACGGCCCGAGCAAAGCGGTTCCGAGCATTTCAAAAAGAGACATTTATGTCTTCTCCATTTCTGTCAGTTCAAAATAGCTTCCGGGGCCTTACGGCTCGATCCCCGGAGGTAAAACCGTCTCTTCCTCGTAGATGACCCAGTTTTCCATGTTGAGACGGTCTCCGGAAACCTTTGCCCATGCAGACGGCACATAGGTCGTTCCGTCGTTGAGCTCCGGCTCCCACTGCTCCGACAGGATCACGTACTGATCGTTTTCATACTTATCCTTATCGGAGATCGGATTTCCCGTAAAGGGATTCACCGCCTCGTCGATCACGTCTCTGACGGCGATCGATGCGGTGTCCGCATTCGTCATAAACTCGTCGGACATCGTAAAGCCGGTGCTGTTAAAATCCTTCACCATAAAGAGCGGATAATACCGCGCCGTGTCCGTGGTCCAATCCTCTCCGTAGTACAGCGCCTGCTGATGGGAGAGCCAGAAGCCGTGGTCCGCAACAAGAATGATCTTCGTGTTGTCGTATACCCCCTGCTCGCGCAGATGGTCGAACCAATTGCCGAGCTGCATGAACGCCGCCATGTTGACGTGATAGTGCGACATCTGGATCTCGTTCCAAATATCGAGCGTCTCACCGTCCACCGTGAAGCGGTCGGCATGCTCTTCGTCGTATTCGGTGTTGTTGACGAAGCCCTTTGGCTCGTACTCCGGCAGTTGGAGCAGCGCGGGAGAATGTGTGATCTTATTTGCAAGGAAGAAGAACGAGCCGTTGTCCTTCTCCTCCACCTTTGTCATATTCGGCAGCTCGAGCAGAACGTTGTAGCAATCCATAAACGTGGAGTCGAGACCCACCGCTTTCGATTTGTTGTACATATTCTGCGCGACGAGTGTCGAAGCCGTGGCGGCATGTGTCCCCGCTGCCTCCTGTCCGGCATCGGCATGGTACACGCCGTTGTCGTAGATCGCGTTCTGCATAACGAGCGGCAAAGTCTTCATCAGGCTGAACCAGAAGAAATTGTGCTCTCTGTTGTCCACGACCGCTTCTCGGCTTTCGATGTTGCCGAAATAGCCTTGCGTCAGGAACGTGTTGATCTGAGGGTATTCGTCATAGATCGACATGTCCGGGATGGACATGAAATTTGCGAGCGGCGCGTCACAGACCGTGACGTCGTAGCCGTTATTGTCAAACAGAACGGGCAGCACCTTCAGCGCCTCGTTGTATTTGTCCGTCATGTTCTCCTCGTCGCGGCGGTTAAGCTCGACCGGGCTGTATTCGTAACCGCCCATCAGTGCCGGTGCACCGAAGATCGTGGAGCCGCCGAGCGACAGCGTATTCATATAAGCCGTAAAGCCGTCAAACTGCTCTGCGAGCTCAGGCTTTTCATTCATAATGTACGGAACATACTGTGCCATGGCACGATCCAGCATGATGACGACCACATTGTTTTCCGTGGTGGAGAGCGTAAACTGCGGACTTCCCTTGTCCGAGGACGAATAGAAGGTGACATCCTTAACGGTTTTGACCACATTGCCGATATGCAGGCCGGACATGGCGCTGAGTACGATCGCGCCCGAAAGCAGGATCGCCCCCGCGGGACGCGGCCAGCGAATATGGATCAGGATCATAACGACCGCAAGAACAAGGACCACAACGCTGTTGAGGATAAGCTCTGCGGATGCAAAGCTTAAGCCGTTCTCATATTTCAGTGCGGATGTGAGAACACCGAGGTCGGTGCCGAAGAACATGTAGTTCACGAGCATCACAGCGGAAAGTACCCACACGAGCCGCGAGAGGATCACTTTGCCCTTCGGGCTCATCAGCCAGTAAAATACGCTCATCCAGACCATGAACGTACCGGCTGCCATACAACCGGTGCGTACAATATACCATACCGGATGGTAGAAGTAGAAAACGTCCACATATTCAAGCGGGGATGCCGCAATAAATGTGCTTGGGATCAAAAGACCGGTGAGCACCGTCAAAAACAGTGCACCGCACACATACATGCCTGTGTTAGCCTTCGGCGTCTTCGTCCTTTTGCTTTTCGGAAGAAGTGTCTTCAGCAAGACAAAGAAAAGCGGAAGCATCAAAATGACACCGAGCGGAACAAGCACACTGCGGTATTCGCCGCCGAACAGCTTTCCGCTGAACAGCGCACAGACCGCGCCGAGAGCACCGAGCACTGCGGAGAGGATCTTTCCGCCGTGCGGGATGCGGTTTACAAGCGTCTTTCCGAGAGAATACGTATTATTGAGTGTCCAGTAGAAAACGAGACCCGCCGGGGAATCGTAAAGCAGCACAAGGAACAGAAGTGCCATGCCGTACAACTGGATCTTCATCTTCAGCGGAAAGCCCTTTAAGTACAGCGTACTCGACACGACGTTGATGAGCGTCATGAGGATCGGCAGAAAATTGATGCTCAGTGCGCCTAATCTGATCAAACCGTCCGGCTGACTTAAGTCCGCGATCGGACCGAATGAAACGCCGT
>JAGAOD010000147.1 GCA_017623855.1 Clostridia bacterium | reverse complement strand
CGATCGAGTCGAGAACGCCGTCGATCCATGCGTCGGATTCGCCGCCGCCATAGATGAAGATATCTGCGCGGCGGATTTTTTCAATATCACGCGGCGAGGGATCATACGAGTGTGTCTCTATGCCCGGATCAATCAGCATCGTGACAGATGCCGCATCCCCCACGACTGCACGGGCGAAATCGTACGGTGGAAACGTCGTCGTGACGATGGAGAGCCGTCCGTCATCGGGAGTTTGTCCGCACGCCGTGAAGATCGGACAGAGCAGGGCGGCGGTAATGAGTAAAGCAAAAATTCGTTTCATATATGTTCCTTTGACTTTATTTTGCGGCACAGGCGGCGCATACGCCGAATATCACGGACGAGCCGCCGATGAGAAATCCGTGATCTTTCAGGATATGTTCCCGCACCTCGGAGAGCTTGTCGCATTCCATGTGGATCAGCATGCCGCAGGACGCACATTTCAGATGAAAATGGTGTTCGCATCCCTCGCCGACCGCGTATTGGTAGACGAAGCTGTCTGTATCCGCGGATTCAAAGCGGCGGAGGATGCCGTCCTCCCACAGCTTGGCGATCTGGCGGTAGACGGTGCTTTTGCCCGGGCAGGATTCGGAGGAGGACAGCGCCTCCACGATCTGATCTACGGTAAAATGCCTGTCCTTATGGGCGGCAAAGAAATCAAGAAGCTGCTTTTTTGCCCCGGTCATGTATGTGGTACGTTTCATAATTCACCTTTGAAAATGGGAATGATTCTCGGTTTCAATAGTATAGCACATCGTCTGAGAAAAGTCAAGGGAAAACGAAAAAAACCACCGCGGGGTGGTTTTTTGCTTATTTTCGTTCTTCTTTATAATACTGTATGCCGAACCAATCGAGATCGCGGATTTTCACTGTGCCGGCGGCGAGTGCTTCGCGGATCGGCATTTCGGTGCCATCTCTGAAATACACGATCACGTACTGCGATCGGATGGAAGGAAAGTAGTACAGGTATTTCTCGTCGGAGTAGAAACCTTCTAACGCTTCATCGGTCGCGTATTCGCCGCTTTCTGCGTGATCGATAATGTCCTCAATCAGCTTCGGCTCGGCAAAATACTGTATTCCGAAACGGTCGAGATCATAGAGTGCGACATGCCCCGCTTCCAGCGCGTCCTTCACGTTTTCTGATGTGCCGTCCGTGTATTCCACGATCACGTATTTGCTGATCGGGTTGCCGAAAATGTACACGTACTGCCGATCCTCGTAAAACGGCTCCTCCACATCAGGAAGATCGATGTTTTGCGTTTGAGTGGTGTCCGTGATGCTGACGATCTCCCTTGTGATAACGTCCGGCACGCATTCGGACGGCTGTGATTCCGCTGGAGTCGATATCGCCGTATCGCTGACCGTGCCTGTGTCGGTCGTTTCATCTGTGTTCTGCTCGTTTATATCGGGCGTGCCCGGTTCGCTTGCGCACCCGATAAACAGACAAATAAGTATCAGTCCTAAAACCGTCAGAAGGATTCTTTTCATAACCGCCCCTCCGTTTTGATGTATATCCAATAGACGGCTTTGCTTTAGAAAAGTTCCCTTTTTACAAAAGTTTTTAGGGAGGGGTACGGGGAGGGACTTTTTTCAAAAAGACCCTCCCCGTCATATCTCGTTCCTTCTATATTCACCCCACCGT
>JAGAOD010000146.1 GCA_017623855.1 Clostridia bacterium | reverse complement strand
TGCGGACTCAAGTAGCAGGCTGTCGGTATCGTCCTCGATCTCGGAATTCAGACCGCCCATGATGCCTGCGATCGCCGTCGGCTCGCCCTTAGAGCAGATCATCAGCGTGTTCTCGTCGATGCGGCGCTTGACGCCGTCGAGCGTTTCAAAATCAAACGGCTCAGCGAAGCGCTTCACCTCAATGCAGTCGACCTTCGCGCAGTCGAATGCGTGCATCGGCTGACCGAGCTCGAGCATCAGGTAGTTTGTAAGGTCAGCGAGCAGGTTGATCGCACGCATGCCGCAGTAGAACAGGCGGATGCGCATGTTGACCGGGGAGACCTTCTTTGTGATATTGCGAACCTTGAGGCCGGAGTAGCGGTAGCAAAGCTCCTTGTCCTCAACGGAAATGTCGATCTTGTCAAGACCCGCGTAGGGGGTGAGATCCATGCGGCTGATCGGGCGGAGCTCACGGCCGGTCAGTGCAGCGAACTCGCGGGCAATGCCGTAGTGACCCCAGAGGTCGGGACGGTTTGTCAGAGACTTGTTGTCGACCTCGAAAACGGTGTCGCAGATCTCGTAAGCGTCGGTGATGGGGGTGCCGAGCGGGAATTCATCCGGGATCTCCCACAGACCGCTGTGGTCTGCGCTGATGCCGAGCTCCTTCTCGGAGCAGCACATGCCGTGGGACTCGCAGCCTGCGATGGACGCACAGACGATGTCCATACCGCCGACCTTGCCGCCCTCGCGTGCGAACGGGACGATCATGCCCTCGCGGACGTTCGGTGCACCGCAGACGCAGTCGTAGATCTTGTCGCCGGCATCGACCTTCAGAAGATGCAGCTTCTTCGAGTTCGGATGATCCTCAACGGAGAGGATCTTGGCGACGACAACGTCCTTGAGGTCTGCGCCCATGGTGTAAATGTCTTCGACCTCTGCCGTGGAAAGCGTGAACTGATGGATCAGCTTCGGCAGGTCAAGACCGGAAAGATCAACGAAATCTTTGATCCAATTCATTGAAATCAGCATGAAAAACGACTCCTTTCCTTATTCGTGGTTGAACTGAGACAGAGCCTTGAGGCTGCCGCTGTTCAGATCGCGGATGTCCTTGACGCCGTAACGCATCATGGCCAGACGGGTGAGACCGAGGCCGAATGCGAAGCCGGTGTACTCCTCGGGGTCGATGCCGCCGGCGGTGAGTACGTTCGGGTGGATCATGCCGCACGGACAAAGCTCGATCCAGCCGGAACCGTGGCAGGTGGAGCAGCCCTTGCCGCCGCAGATATGGCAGCTGATGTCGAGCTCGAAGCCCGGCTCAACGAACGGGAAGAAGCCCGGACGCAGGCGAACCTTAACATCCTGCTTGAAGACCTCGGAAAGCATAGTCTTCATGAAATAGATGAGGTTGGAAATGGAAATGTCCTTGTCGATCATAATGCCTTCCATCTGGAAGAAGGTGTTTTCGTGAGAAGCGTCGGTGCTTTCGTTTCTGAAGCAGCGGCCCGGGAAGATCGCTCTGAGCGGTGCGCCGTACTTTCTCATCAGATAATTCTGTGCCGCGGAGGTGTGGGTCTTCAGAAGCTGACCGTTGTCGAGATAATAGGTGTCCTGCATATCTCTTGCCGGGTGATGCTTCGGAATGTTCAGTGCCTCGAAGCACTCGTAGTCGGAAACGATCTCCTTGAAGTCTTCGACGATGAAGCCCATGGAGGCGAAGATCTCCTCAAGCTCGCGCTGAACGAGGGTGATCGGATGATAGGAGCCGAAAGCGGTGTCTGCCGGCAGGGTGACGTCGTAACGCTCTGCGGAGTTGACGAGCTTATCCTCCTCTTCCTTGCGGATCGCTTCGATGCGTGCGGTGATCTTCTCGTCGACCTCGCGCTTTAATACGTTGATGGTCTGACCGAATTCCTTCTTCTCTTCATTCGTGAGATCCTTCATGCCCTTCAGAAGCTCTGTGACGGAGCCCTTTTTGCCGAGGTATGCGATGCGGATCTTTTCAACGGAGTCGCTGTCGTGTGCGGCAGCGAGCTCTGTTTCAAACTGCAGACGCAGCTCGGAAATGTTTTCTCTGATGCCCATTTTGAATATCCTTTCATAAATTGAATTTCCGTTCAGTGAAACGGTGGGACGCAAAATAAAAAGCCCGCCCCATGCTTTGATACATGGGGCGAGCACAAGCTCGCGGTACCACCCAATTTCGGCGCTGACACGCCCTCATACGCCTGTAACGGTGCAGCTCCGTCGAAGCCTACTGCAGGGTTCAGCTCAGCCGCTCCAAAGAGAACTTCACCTGAGCTTCGCGCAGGCGCGTTTACAGCCGACGGCGCGCCCTCTCTGCCCGTGAAAAAACAGGTTACTTTTCTTTTTCATCGCGTTTAGAGACATTCTATCACAACCGACCGGTCTTTTCAAGCGTTGTTTTGAGAAAATTCATAATTTCATCGGTTGAACTTCCATATGGTTCGTGCTATAATGATAAGACTAAGAAAGAACATACAGAAAAGGATGAATACAGGTATGATGACAGACGTTTTTGTTGAATATATGCTCAAAAAGAAGTTCGGCCCGAAGGACATCGCGATCTGTGCCGGTGCACTCCTGCTCGGCGGTTTTCTGATTGCAGGCTGTGTTATTTTGATGATGGGCTCCGTGATCCCGCCGATGATCCCGTTCTTCGTGATGTGTGCCGTCCTGTACGGTGTCTATTGGCTCATCTCCTCCCGTCAGATCGAGTATGAGTACAGCATCACAAACGGCGACATTTCGATCGATCAGATCACAAACCGCAGAAGCCGCAAGCGCCTGACCTCCTTCGACGCGAGAGCGATCGAGGAAATGGGCAAGTATGCGGAAAACGCACAGAGACTGAAGTCCCGCCGCGTCGACAAGACCATCTTCGCGTCCCTCACGGATGACGGTGCCGACGCATGGTATGTGATCGCAAAGAGCCGCAAGACAGGCGTTACGCTGCTTGTTTTCTCACCGGACGACCGCTACATCGACGCGATCAAGCCCTTCATGGACAGAAGACTCCGCTTTGAGATCTTCGGCAGACAGTAAAATATAAATTGAGCGCTGTTTTACGGCGCTCTTTTTCTTGCTTTTTGCGTTTATCGTTGCTATTATTTATATACCAAAGGGGGCGTTTATGTTGAAGATCTTAACGGCGGCGGAGATCCGCGGTCTTGAAGAATGTGCGGTGGAATCCGGCGTTTCCATGGAAAAGCTCATGGAGAATGCCGGCACGGCCTGTGCAGAGTTTATATTGGAGAAAAAGGATGTAGAAGGGAAGAAGGCTGTCATTCTCTGCGGCAAGGGAAATAACGGCGGCGACGGTTTTGTCATAGCGCGCGTTCTGGCTAAGGCGGGCGCGGCTGTCACGGTCGTTCTGATGCAGGGTGCGCCGGCGACGGAGCTTTCGAAGCAGGCGTACGATAAGCTGCACCGCGGCATTTCGATCATCCTGCCGAAGGACGCCTTTGAAGCGATCGAACAGGCGGACCTCATCGTCGACGCCGTATTCGGCTTCGGCTTTACGGGCAGGCTGCCGCATTATATGAATAAGCTTTTCGAAACGGCAAACAGCGCAAAGGCTATGCGCGTAGCCGTGGATATTCCGAGCGGCGCGGTCTGCGACACCGGCGCAGTGGAGGGCGTGTGCTTCAGGGCGGACTGGACCGTGACCTTTACGGCAATGAAGCCGGCGAGCGTCGTTTATCCCGCGGCGGCTTATTGCGGCAGGACGGTCGTGCGTCAGGTCGGTATTCGTCCGGAGCATCTTGAAATGCTTCCCGCCGTGATGCACACGGTGCGCATGAAGAGTCTTATGCCGCTGTTTTCAAAGCGCGACCCCGAGGGACACAAGGGGGATTACGGCAGGCTTTTGATGATCTGCGGCAGTATCGGTATGGCGGGTGCATGCATCATGGCGGCAAAAGCTGCACTGAGAAGCGGCGTCGGTCTTTTGAACGTTGCCGTTCCGCATGCGTTATATCCGATCCTTGCGCCGGCTCTGCCGGAGGCTGTCTTTACGCTTTACGATACGGACGAAAGCATGGAGCAGCGCATCGGCGAGGTACTGTCTTTGGCGGATGCCTGTGTTGTCGGCTGCGGTCTCGGTACCGCGCCGTACGCAAAACGCCTCGTTCATACGGTTCTTAAACAGGCGAGCTGTCCGCTCGTGCTCGATGCGGATGCACTGAATATTCTCTCGGAAGTGCCGGAAAAGCTGCTTGAAGCCAAGAAGCCGGTCATCATCACGCCGCATCCCGGCGAAATGTCCAGACTTACGGGCAAAAAGGTGTGGGAGATCCGCGAGGACCGCATCGGTACGGCGAAGTACTTTGCTTCAAAATACAAGGTCTATACGGTCTTAAAGGGCGCGGGCACCGTCACGGCGTCGCCGGACGGTGAGGTGCGCATCAACACAACGGGCAATCCCGGCATGGCAAAGGGCGGCAGCGGCGATGTGCTCGCCGGTATGGTCGGCTCGCTTCTTGCGCAGGGGAAGGAAGCCTTCACGGCAGCTTTTGCCGCGGTCTGTCTGCACGGTGCAGCCGGTGACCGCTGTGCGGACCGTCTGAGCCAGCACGCGATGCTGCCGACGGATCTCATCGAAGCGCTGCCTGTGGTTTTCAGAGAGCTCGAAGGAAAATAAGAACGCGTTATCACGGTTTGGAATAAAATGAAGCAGGCGCAAAAAATTTGGATTAAGCGCCGCCGAAATGGGCAAGAATAAAACCGAAAGATCAATTTCGGAGTGTGAAAACCGTGAATGTACGCAGAGGCGATATCTATTACGCAGATCTAAGTCCCGTTGTGGGCAGTGAACAGGGCGGTGTGCGTCCGGTGCTGATCGTCCAGAACGATGTCGGCAATCGGTTCAGCCCCACCGTGATCGCAGCCGCGATCACCAGCCAGCGGGACAAAACGAATTTACC
>JAGAOD010000145.1 GCA_017623855.1 Clostridia bacterium | reverse complement strand
TGCGCTGAACGATTTCGGCAAGGACGCGGATCAGACGGAGATCCTTGAAAAGATGATGACGACGATCCCGTACGCGATAAAGTTTTATTCCGAGCTTTACGATCTGCCGGAATTAAACGCACATTACAGAGCGTATTATGCTGCGGAAAAGACCGATCCGATCCGCGTGTTCCCGGGCATTCCCGAGGTGCTGCGCCGTGTGCAGGAGATCGGCGGCGCGAACTACATTTTTACAAACCGCGGGCATACAATCCATGCGATGCTTGAACGTGCCGGTATTGCGGGTGAATTTCGGGATATCATCACGGCAGAGGATCCGGGCTTTGTCGTAAAGCCTGCGCCCGATACGATTTTGTATCTTATGGAAAAATACGGCGGAACCCGTGAAGATACGGTTATGATCGGCGACCGTCGGTGCGACCTTGAGTCGGGCTACAGCGCCGGCTGCAAGACTTTGCACCTGCTCACCCCGAGCGTGCCGCAGTATCCAGAGTGCGATTGGCGCATCAAGGATTTCTACGAGATGCTCGATCATCTGAAATAAAATGAAAACGGAAACCGTACGGCTTTTGACAGCCCATCGGTTTCCGTTTTGTTATTTCTTTTTCATTTTCAGCTTCATCAGCCCGCGGTATACGGGCTTTTCGAAAGCGTAGGTCAAAACTGCCGCGATGAGAACGGATGCGACCCAGAAAATAAATACATACCCGTACTGCCACGTGCGGTACCAGCTTTCGGAGGATGCCGACTGCGGCCATGCCCATGCGTTCTCCGGGGCATCCGGATAGTAGGGGATGCGGTATTCCTTCAGCTTTAAGAGGATCGCCGTGTGCCAGATATAGAGATTATAGGAAACGGCGGCAATAAAGCGGACGAATTTGCAGGAGAAGAACCATCTGAGATCCTTATGGGAGAAGCTGAGCAGGAGCATGCAGGCGCAGACGAGCAAGGAAAACGCAAAGCGGTAGTCGATCTGCCAGCGCTGTGCCTGTTCTGCAGCATTCAATCCCTTATTCAGCATGAGCGCCGTACCGAATAAGGCTGCAAGGCTTAATAGCGAAGCGACAAGTGAAAGTGCCTTTTGCGGTGCATAAGCTGTCTTCTTTTTGAGGATACAGTAGAGATACGCGCCGAGCATACCGTTTCCGAAAACACCGAAAAACGCGGGAAGCTGATTGATCATCATGCTGTCCGCGCCGCCGTCCGGGGTGCGCGCAAAGAACGCAATGAACACTTCGGCAATGACTTCCATCGTGAGCCACGCGGCAAACGGAAAGCGGCGAAATACACGGGCAATGAGCGGGAACAGAAGATAAAACTGCATTTCGATGCACAGTGTCCACAGTGCACCCGGAAACTGTGTGCTCATATAGGTATCGGGGAAAAAGGTATGCGTAAAGGTCAGATGTGTGACAAGGTCCTTCCAAAATGCCGCATTCGTTATGTACATCCCGGGGCGGACAAAGAACACCGCATAGATGAGAATGCACAGATAATAGGGCGGCAGGATGCGGCAAAGGCGTTTCTTTGTGTAAAGTAAAAGGCTGTCGGGAGCGGGCGCTGCAGGGTCCGTCATCTGCCGGGCGTAGGGCAGAAACAGACAGAACGCCGAAAGCAGCAGGAGAACATCCACAAACATATAGCCCGTGCGCGGGACCCACACGAGGCTTGAGTCACGGATGCCCAAAAAGGAGAGCATGTCGGAGGGCAGCACATACTGCATCCAGGACTGCTGCCACAGGTGAAAGCCCATGATGATCAGGATGGCATAGGCGCGTACGCCGTCCAATATGTCGATGCGTTCGTTTTTCATAGTGAACTCCGGGTCAAAAAGGCCCGCTTACGGCAGGCCTTTTGGTTATAGGTTGATGATTTTTGTTGCGACGTTCTCCGTAAAGCGGCGGTCATGCTCGACGAAAATAACGGTGGGCCGGCACGCCGTCAGAAGCTCTTCAAGCTGCATACGGGAGATCACGTCGATGAAGTTTAAGGGCTCGTCCCAAACGAGCAGATGTGCTTTTTCGCAGAGACTTTTCGCGATGAGCACCTTTTTCTTTTGCCCCTCGGAGAAATCCTCCATGCGCTTATCAAACTGCGTGCGCTGAAACTCGAGCTTTCGGAGAATGGACTTAAAGAGACTTTCGTCGATGCCGTTCTCCAAAGCGAAGTCACTGAGCATGCCGGAAAGTCCTTCCGCGCTCTGCGGGATGTAAGAGATCATAAGACCGCTCGCTTTGTCGAGTGTGCCCGTATGCGGGACATTTTCGCCGCAGAGGAGCTTTAAGATGCTCGATTTGCCGCAGCCGTTCTTGCCCTGCAGCGCGATGCGTTCTCCGCGACGGATCTCAAACCGGGCAGGGGAGAAGATCGGCCCGTCGCCGTAGTCGATGGAGAGATCTCTCGCTTCGACAAGGAGCTCCTTCGGGTGGCGCAGGGTCGCGATCTGCAGCTTTGTGTCCGCGGATTCGATGTTTTTTAAGAGCGCACTCTTTTCTTCAAGTGCATCGTTGCGGCGCGCTTCGATCGCTTTCGAGCGCTTCATCATCTTCGCCGCTTTGTGTCCGGTATAGCCGCTGTCAAAAGAAGCGTTCTTGGTTTTTTCTTTTGCATCGGACCAGTCCGCAGTGCGTCTTGCCGCCGCCTCGAGCCGTTTTACATCTTTCTTGAGCTTTTCATTCTGCTGCAGCTCGAACTGATCCTCACGGTCCTTTTCGCGCTGCCACGAGGAGAAGTTGCCCTTCTGTACCGTGATGTTCGCGCGGTTGATGGAAAGCGTGTGGTCGATGACCGCGTCCAAAAACGCACGGTCGTGGCTGACGAGAATGAAGCCGCGCTTGGACTTTAAGTATCTTGCGAGGGTATCACGCGCAGCGATATCCAAATGGTTCGTCGGCTCGTCGATGAGCAGGAAGCTGTTCTCGCGGATGAAAAGAATGGCTAAAAGTACCTTGGTGCGCTCGCCGTAGCTTAACGTGCAGTACGGGCGGTAGAAAATATCGTCCGGGTCAACATCAAGGAGACTGAGCTCGCGCGAAAGGCGCCACTGCTCAAAATCGGGCTGAATGCTTTCAGCGATATCGAGCGGCGTCATGTAGGGGTCTTCCACGTCAAACGGGAAATACTCAAACTCGACAGAGGCTGTGATGGTGCCGCTGTAGCCGTATTTTCCGCGCAGAAGATTTAAGAAGGTCGTTTTTCCTCTGCCGTTGCGGCCGATGAAGCCGCACTTCCAATCGGTGTCGATCGCAAAGGAAGCATTTTCAAAGACGTTGTCAAAGCTGCCCTCGTAGCCGAAGGTCAGGTTTGACACCTGTATTAAAGACATCGTAATCACCGTATTCTTTCCAAGTCGAAAACCGGAATACGGTTCTCGACTTAATATCCGAATACACCTTCGATGGATTCGTCGTTGTCGATCCAATCCTGAACGTTGATTTTACGGTAATTATCGCGGTCATCACGTACGACGACATAGGAGATGCCGGCATTGATGACCATGCGCTTGCACATGGAGCAGCAGATGCCGTTCTTGACGTAGTCTCCGGTGTCGACCTCAATGCCGACAAGGTAGAGCGTGGAGTCGATCATCTTGTCGCGCGGCGCGCTGATGATCGCATTCGCTTCGGCATGTACGCTGCGGCACAGCTCATAGCGCTCGCCGCGGGGAATACCCAGCTTCTGGCGGATGCAGTAGCCGAGGTCGGTGCAGTTTGCGCGTCCGCGCGGTGCGCCGACATAGCCGGTGGAAATAACTTCGTCATTTTTTACGATAACAGCGCCGTAGTGACGTCGAAGGCATGTGCAGCGCTGGGAAACCGTTTCTGCAAGATCAAGATAGTAGTTTGTTTTATCTCTTCGATGGACATCAGTCCGCATACGAAGACACCTCACTTTTTTAACATAGTATTTATATTATATCATGCGGAAAACCGGGTGGCAATGGGAATAACATGAAAACTTGAGGAAAACATCGCCTTTACTTTTTTTGCCGTAAATGGTAGAATGAAATGAAATATTGTGTCAGGAGACAAAGATGAACGGAACCGTTATGGGCGGTGTACTTGCACTGCTGTATTTTTTGATTTTTCAGGTATGCGGCGTACTTTTGGCTTCATGCTTATTTAAGGACGAGCATCTGCATGTGCGTGCGGTGCTCGGCAGTGCTGCGGGCAGCGTGCTTTTGATGTGGCTGCCGGTCCTTTTTGCGTTCTTTTTCGATTTTACTCTGCTGTCCCATATACTCGCGCTGCTGCTTCTTCTCCTGCTGACGGCGGGCATATGTGTGTGGAAAAAGCCTGCACCCGTTAAAGTGAAGGGGAGTCTGCTTTCTTTCCTGCGGTCGGATATAACCGTCATCGTGCCGGCTTTACTGTGGCTTTTGTATGCAGGGCTCCTGCTGCACAGCTTCAGAACGGTTAACGGGGAGATATGGTCCAGCCAGTGTACCTACGGGGACATGAGCATGCATTTCGGCTTCATCACGAGCATGGCCGAGCAGCAGACCTTCCCGCCGGAATATTCCATTTTGCCGGGGGTAAAGCTATCTTATCCGTTTTTGTCGGACAGCATTTCTTCAAGCCTTTATCTTTTGGGCGCGCCCCTGCAGCTTGCCTATTTTCTTCCGATGCTCACTGCCGGTGCGGCGGTGTTTTTCGGCGCGTGGATCTTCTTCTGCTGCTGGCTGAAGGATCCGCTTAAGGCGGCCGTCGCCGAGGGGCTGTTCTTTCTGAACGGTGGTTTCGGCTTCGCGTATTTTCTTGGCGGTCTCGAGGAAGATCTTTCGAACTTCACACGGATCTTCACCGCGTTCTATGAAACGCCGACGAACCTTGTGAATGAGAACATCCGCTGGGTCAATGTGATCGTCGACATGCTCGTTCCGCAGCGTGCAACGCTGTTTGGCTGGTCTGTGCTGTTCCCGCTGTTATTTGTTATGTACCGTGCGGTGTTTGAGAATAAGCACGGATACTTTGTCCCGGCGGCAGTTTTGGCGGGCAGTGCGGTTATGATCCATACGCATTCGTTTTTGGCGTTCGGTCTGATCTGCGGCGTGTGGCTGTTTTTCGTTCTTTCAAACTGTGTCGGTGTGCTTTCCCGTTCGGTCACAGCGGCGAAATGGGCGGTTTTGGTGCTGCTTGCCATATGTATTGCGGCGGGGTGGATCACACCGAACGTGATCGGTCGTGAGTCTCCCGTATGGCTGTGGCTCGTTGTCGTAACGGCACTGGCTTATGTGATACTGCTTCTTGTTTTCCTTGTTCGTGCGGTTTTGCGCGGCGCGGGACGTCCGCTGCTCATAACATGGGGCGTTTTTCTTGCCGTCGTGCTTTTATGCGCAGTCCCGCAGCTTTTGACATGGACCTTTACGCAGGCGAGCGGGGAGAGCTTCGTGCGCGGCTGGTATAAC
>JAGAOD010000144.1 GCA_017623855.1 Clostridia bacterium | reverse complement strand
CTTTACGCCGTATTTATCGAGCGCAGCCTTTGTCTCCATGCCGATCACGGACTGATGCAGCAGAACCATGTTCAGCGTACTGCCGAGCACATAACGGTAGCCGTCCAGATTGGACGCCGCTTCCACGGCCTCGGAGATCGCACAGCCAAGGCTGCCGCCCGTACCGGGATGCTGTGCGAGGATCTTTCTGCCCACCTCTGTCTCCATGGACGGGGACGGGGTGACCGATGCGCCGTATGTACGCATGACCTCGCGGCGGAACGGCTTCTGCTCATAGGAAACCTTGACCATGTAGACCTTGCAGTCCAGCTCAAAGTAGGAGCACGCCATGGATAGCGCTGTGCCCCACTGACCGGCACCGGTCTCCGTGGTGACGCCCTTCAGGCCCTGTGCCTTTGCGTAATAAGCCTGTGCGATCGCGGAATTCAGCTTGTGGCTGCCGCTTGTGTTGTTGCCTTCGAACTTATAGTAGATCTTCGCCGGTGTGCCGAGCTTCTTCTCCAGGCAGTAAGCACGGATCAGCGGCGCGGGACGGTACATTTTGTAAAAATCAATGATCTCCTGCGGGATCGGAATGTAGCGGTCCGTATCGTTCAGCTCCTGCTTCACAAGCGCTTCGCAGAACACCTTGGAAAGCTCTTCCTCGCGCATCGGCTCCCGTGTCACGGGATCGAGCAGCGGCGCAGGCTTATTCTTCATATCGGCGCGGACATTGTACCACGCCTTCGGCAGTTCGCTTTCTTCCAGATAAATTTTGTACGGGATCTTCTCAATCGACATGTTCATGTCTCCTTTCTGAAACTAACGCTCTCGCCCGGCTGCCCGTGGGTTTTCTGTCCGATCTCCGGACCAAAAGAAAAACCCTTGGCATACGGCTTTCCGTATACCAAGGGCGAATACTTCGCGGTGACACCTTGATTCGAGCCTGTGACGGCTCCTCAGCGAGATACCAGCATATCTCCGACTTCTAACGCGAGTCTCACGTCGGCGCATTTAACGCCGCCCTCAACAGTCCATATTATTCAGTGCTCTTTGCGGAACTCGCACCGTAATCCGCTCGCTTGGAAAGAGTCGTTCTGATTTTCTTCTGTCTCAACGGTTTGTGGTTTATGAATGTGGCTTTATTATAGTCTTCCGCCGTGCGGATGTCAATACCCTGCACAAAAATAAAAAGATATATTCTCCCGTTTTTATCGCTTTACGCTATACACCGTTAAAACCGGATTTCCGGCGGGCGGTCATCGTAAATGCCCTCGCGGATCTCCCGCTTCCCCGGCAGCTTTTTCGGCACGCCCATGCTGTGCAGTGTCTGATACGCTTCATATTCTTCCGGTGTCTTGGGCGGCGTGGGCATTAACCCGGTACATTCCGTCGCGGAAACCGTATCCGAAATATCCGGGAACACCTCAACATGCTCTCCGTAGCGAAAGCCCTTCTTTTCTTTATCCATGACCTCTCTCCTCCCTGTGCATTTCTTCGTTCATCCATAGTCTGCACACGCAGATTTCGGTCTATTCACACTCTCTTAAAAGATATTTACCGAAAGTT
>JAGAOD010000018.1 GCA_017623855.1 Clostridia bacterium | reverse complement strand
GGTTCGGTTTCAGGAGGACCGTACGCCCCTCGGTGATCTTACCATAAAACCCGAAAGCGGTGAATATTTCATCCACCGCTCCGATCAGCTTTTCGATATCGTATGAATCCTGACGCCTCAGATATACACGACTCATTTTAACTCCTTAAGGAACTCACCCATGCGGGAAAGAGCCTCTGTCAAATGCTTGATGGAATATGCATAGGAAATGCGTATGAAGCCTTCACCGCAATCACCGAATGCGGAACCGGGCACGACAGCAACATGCTTGTCGTAGATCAGACGCTCGCAGAACTCCGCAGAAGTCATCCCCGTCGACTGAATGGACGGGAACACATAGAATGCACCTTCCGGCTCGAAGCAGGTAAGACCGAGACGGTTGAGACCGTCCACGATCAACCGGCGGCGCATATCGTACTGGTCGCGCATTTCCGCAATATCGTCATCGCCGTTTTTGAGTGCTTCAATCGCCGCATACTGCGATGTCGTCGGCGCACTCATAATAGCATACTGGTGCAGCTTTGTCATCGGCGCAATGAGCTCCTTCGGACCGACCGCATAGCCCATACGCCAGCCGGTCATTGCATAAGTCTTTGAGAAGCCGTTGATCACGATCGTACGCTCCCACATGCCCGGCATAGCTGCAATGGAAACATGCGGACGGTCACCGTATGTAAGCTCGCTGTAGATCTCATCGGAAAGCACGATCAGATCATGCTTGATGCACAGCTCCACGATCTCCGTCATGTGCTCCTCGCGCATGATCGCGCCGGTCGGATTGTTCGGGAACGGGAAAATGAGCACCCTGGTCTTTTCGGTGATCGCCGCTTCCAGCTCCTCCGCCGTCAGACGGAATTCGTTTTCGGCTTTTGTCGGGATCGTGACCGGAACACCGCCCGCCATGCGTGTCATCGGGTCGTAACAAACAAAGCACGGCTCCGGGATAATGACCTCATCGCCGGGCGAAACGAGACAGCGCAGTGCCATATCGATCGCTTCACTGCCGCCGACCGTGACAAGTACTTCACTGTCCGGCTGATAAGTCAGATGATATTTTCTTTTCATAAAGCGGCCGATCTCTTCTCTGAGCATCATCAGACCGCGGTTGGGCGTATAACGTGTTCTGCCCTTTTCAAGCGAGGTGATGCCGGCTTCACGAATGTGCCACGGTGTCAGAAAATCGGGTTCGCCGACACTCAAAGAGATAACGTCTTCCATCTCATTGGCAATATCGAAGAAACGGCGGATGCCCGAAGGCTTCATGCTGCTCGCTTTTTCATTTATATGCTTGCTGTAATCAATCACAAAGGTTGCTTCCTCTCTCGTCAATTTCCTCGACTTCACTCGTGAAGTCTACACTGCCTTCCTTGTACTTCGTCAGAATGAAATGTGTGGCAGTGGAAAGCACACCGTCGATCGTCGCCAGGCGCTTTGCAACAAACATGGCGATCTCAGACATGGTGGCTGCCGTAACGATAACGGCAAGGTCATAACCGCCGGACATCAGAAATACGCTTTCGACCTCGGGGAATGCCTTGACATGTTCGGCAAGCTCATCAAAGCCGGAATCCTTCTTCGGCGTAACACGAAGCTCGATCAGCGCACTTGCACGGTTCACCTCGGTGCGCTCCCAGTTGATCAGCGCGCGGTAGCCCTTGATCACGCCGTCTTTTTCGAGTCTGCGGATCGCCGCCGCGGTCTCCTCCTCAGTCATACCGATCATAACAGAAAGCTGCTGCGCAGAGAGTGTCGCGTCCTCCTGCAGAAGCTTCAAAAGTCTTTCCATTTTCTTGTCCATGATTCTTACTCCTTTCCCTCTTCGGGTATGTACTCGATCGGCACCTGTACGGGGCTGCGATCGATATAAACCGTATATTCCGTAAATCCGATATCTCTTAAGAGATCGAGTCCTTCCTTGATGCCCGACGCAATACTTTCCGTGTTATGTGCGTCCGCACCGAGCGTAATGCGCCTGCCGCCAAGCGCCTTATAGCGGGTGAAGATCTCTCTGTCGGGCAAAACCGGTGCGTTCTTTCTCAGTATACGCGAGGTATTGAACTCTATTGCAATATCTTTTTCGATCAGTCCGCGGAGAACTGCGTCGAGCTCGTCCTGATACTTTGCAAAGCTCGGACGCTCCCCCGGTCTGCAGATGTACCGAAGCGGATACGTGATATGTGCGAGAGAGTCAAACTTTCCCCATTCGATCATCTCCATGATCTCCGCAAAGTATCTGTGGAAAATATCGTCCAGCGTTTCCGGCGAGAAGCTCTCCGGGTTCAGCCAGTAGAAATCCTCCTCTGAGCGGATCTGATGCAGTGAGCCGATGACAAAATCGTACTTTCTGCCGCGGAGCGCGTCCTCAGCCGCTTCCAAATTCTGAACCGGCTGACCGAGCTCTATGCCCTTCAAAAAGCGCAGACCGGGAAACCGCTTTTGATTTTCCTCATACTCCGCATAAGAACGCACGACCGTGTCCCTGTACTTCCTGCCGCCAAACGCCGCCGAGCCGTCATACTGATCGCATTCGCAGTGGTCTGTGATCGTGTAATACGCAAGTCCCAGCTCCTGTGCTTTTTGGCACATAGCCTGCATGGGATCCTCTGCGTCAAACGAGCAATTTGAATGGCTGTGACAATCGGCTAAATATTTATATCCCATAGGATCAACTCCGATGTATATGAGGTTATATATGTTAAAGTATAGCATAAAGTCATCCGTATGAAAAGACTAAATTTATACTCATGACAAAACTTGTGATAGCTTCTTGACAGTTACGCCGGTTTCGTACATAATTAGGTATATTATAAGAGCTTTTGGCTCATTGCGCAGAAAGGAACAGAAATATGAAAGCAGTAGTCACCGTAATCTGTAAGGATATGGTCGGTATTTTGGCAAAGATCTCCGCGATCTGTGCAGATAAGGGCGCTAACGTTCTCGAAGTTACCCAGTCCATCATGCAGGATATGTTTGCAATGATCATGATGATCGACATCAGCACATGCAACGTGCCGTTCAGTGCACTGACAGAGGAGTTTGAGAAGGTCGGCGATCAGCTCGGCCTTAAGATCCATGTCATGCACGAGGATGTTTTTAACTCCATGCACAGAATCTAATTTCCCCGAAAGGTCGGTATTTCTCCATGATCAATACACATGATATTCTCGAAACCATCAATATGATCGACAACGAGAATCTCGATGTCCGCACGATCACGATGGGCATCTCCCTTCTCGATTGCATCGATTCCGATATTCACAAGGCCTGCACCAAGGTATATGACAAGATCTGCAGCTATGCGGAAAATCTTGTTAAGACCGGTGAGGACATCAGCCGTGAGTACGGCATCCCGATCGTCAACAAACGTATCGCCGTAACACCGATCGCTATGCTCGCGGGCGCTTGCCCGACAACGAGCCCCGTCCATTTCGCGAAGGCACTGGACCGTGCTGCACAGACCGTCGGTGTCAACTTCATCGGCGGCTATTCCGCGCTCGTGCACAAGGGCTTCGGCCCCGGCGACTACGGCCTGATCGAGAGCATTCCTGAGGCACTGAGCGAGACCGGCTTCGTTTGTTCTTCCGTCAATATCGGCTCCACAAAAGCCGGCATCAATATGGACGCCGTAAAGAAAATGGGCCAGATCGTAAAGGCCGCTGCCGAGCTGACCGCGGACCGCGACTGTATCGGCGCAGCAAAGCTCGTTGTATTCTGCAACGCACCTGAAGACAACCCCTTTATGGCCGGCGCTTTTCACGGCGCAGGCGAGCCGGATTGCGTCATCAACGTAGGCGTTTCCGGTCCGGGTGTCGTTCGTGCCGCTATCGCTAAAGCAGCGCCGACGGACGACATCACTGCCATTGCCGATATCATCAAGAAGACCGCGTTTAAGATCACCCGTATGGGTCAGCTCGTCGCGCAGGAAGCTTCCCGCCGTCTCTGCGTTCCGTTCGGTATCGTCGACCTCTCCCTCGCGCCCACACCGGCGATCGGCGACAGCGTTGCCGACATCCTTGAGGGTATGGGTCTCGAGCAGTGCGGTGCACACGGCACTACAGCTGCGCTCGCACTCCTCAACGATGCGGTCAAAAAGGGCGGCGTCATGGCATCCTCCCATGTCGGCGGTCTTTCCGGCGCATTTATCCCGGTCAGTGAAGACCAGGGCATGATCGCTGCGGCAAAGAGCGGTGCACTCACCCTCAATAAGCTGGAAGCGATGACCGCGGTTTGCTCCGTCGGTCTTGACATGATCGTTGTCCCCGGTGATGTTACACCGGAGATCATTTCCGGCATCATCGCAGACGAGGCTGCGATCGGTATGGTCAACTCCAAGACGACCGCTGTCCGCCTGATCCCCGCGATCGGAAGAAAAGCCGGCGAAGAGCTGAACTTCGGCGGTCTGCTCGGCAAGGGCCCCATTATGGACATCAACACAAAATCTCCCGCGATCTTTGTAAACCGCGGCGGTCGTATTCCGGCTCCTCTGCAGAGCCTCAAGAACTGATCAAAAATGCTGCGTGCTTTCACGCAGCATTTTTAAGTAGGAAACAACTTTTATATTGTATAAAATATGATGGATTTTATTTTTATCATCGGACCGAGTGCCGTCGGCAAAACGACACTCGCAAAAGCACTTTTTGAACATTATAACGGCGTGTACGTTGAACAGAACATGGTGCCGGAATTCGGCATTCCGGCGGACTGTCCGGACGTCGGTATCTTTGAAGAGGAAGTCTGCTTCGAAAACGTTCTCTTGCAGTTAGAGCATTTTTACAAACGCGGACTCAGAAATATCATAGCACTCGATTTTGACGATTACCGCACGCGGGAGCTGCCGCTCCATTTTCGCGGACGCCGCTTTATTACGCTCAAGCTTATTTCGAGCGATCCCGAGCAGATCCGCCGACAGATGATCCACCGACACGAAAATGAGGGCGGTTTATTTGCGCCCGATAATATTGTTCGGTCTAATGAGAAGATCAGCAGCCGCCCGCTTTTGCCAAACGAGGTCGTGATCGACGTCGCAGGCAAGTCAAAGGAAGAAATATTCAGCGAGGCTGTGCACCTGATCGATCATTTCGAGCCCGATCTCGATTACAGCTATGAGCTCCCCGACGAAAAGCTTTTTCTTTCATGGGTTCAAAGCAGAAATCTGCGATGACGCATGAAATAAATTTTCCGGCATATACTAACTCCAAACTAATTAAAGGAGAATACTGCTATGCTGGATATGATCGCTTTGATTTTAGCCATTGTCGGCGGGTTGAACTGGGGCTTGATCGGTCTTTTTCAGTTTGACCTTGTCGCATGGATCTTCGGCGGACAGGATGCCCTTCTCAGCCGGGTCATCTATACACTGGTCGGTGTCGCTGCCGTTTGGTGCATTTCCCTGTTCTTCCGCAGGAACGATATCATTGACAAATAATTGTAAAACATTTTGGGGACGGCTCTTTTGAACCGTCCCCATTTTGCTGTTATTCCCCTAAAAGCCGTTCCATTCTCCGATAGCATTCCTGAATCGCTTCTTCCGCATTCGTGCCCGTACAGGCATGATACGCATTTTCCATTTCAATATCCAGCGCGCCTCTGAATCGAGCGAAAGTAATCTGTTCGCGAATCCGACAGAGCTCGTTATAGTTCTCTTCTCTCAAATACCACGGCTTGCTTTTTGCCGTGTATATCGCAGGACAGGTCGGCTTCAGCAATTCCTCGTGCATCGGGATGCCGTAGATCTGCGTAAACCAGTTCTCATACAGAACGGATCTTTTCTGTGTTTCAAGATCCATCAAAACATCCAGGACCATGAAGGCATCCTCGGGACGAAGCGTATTTCTGTTCACTGCCGCAAAAGCCGTGATCGACGCAGAAGCACCTCCATCATCCGAATAGATCGGGATCATCGTCTGCGCATCCGTCGGTTTGATGCCGCTGAAGGGATCCCCCGTTCCCATAGCGCCGATCGACAAGGCAAGGTTGCTCCCGGTTTCATTGTTGAAATCCACACTCAGACAGGTCTTATAATGCGCCGGTGCATTGTTAATAACATCGTTCTCACTTTTTTCGTTGACCGAACGGATCTCCTCCGCACGGCGTTTCAGCTCATCCGGAGTGAACAGCAGCGCTTCCGCTTCATAATCCGCAAGCTGGCCGAATGTATACTCTATATAGCTGCCGCGCATGTGAAGTAAGGCTTCATTCATATTGAACCAGCTTGCTGCCGATGAAAGCACGCCCGTACTGTCCTCGAGCATATCATTCCATGTGGTTTTCTCATCCGGTCTGAGTGTGATATCCGAAGCACGGAAAAAGGCCACCGGAACCGTGTAGGCGATCGGGATGATCAGCTGCCCTTCGTCATTTCTCCCCGCACTCAGCACGGTCTGCTGCAGCTTATCCCATTCTGTATACTTTGTACCGTCCGCCATATACTCGTCAAGCGGCAGGAACAGCCCGTTCTGCATTGCCTTTTCCGGTATCGGGAAAAGCATGTCCTTCGCATCAAATCGTGATGTATCACATCCCATGATGAACACATCCGGCCCCTCGCCGCTCATGATCTCCGTACGAAGCTTTGTGAGCATGGATCTTCGGGCAGCTTCCTCTTTTGGGATCACCTCGATCACATAATCGTCCGCTCCGCCGCGCGCCATGACTTCTGTCATCAGCCCCTGCGCTGCGCCCTCCACTGCGCTTTCATAGCTGTATTCGGGAGACTCGTTCTCGACGCCCAGATAAGCCGGATCAAGACATATTCTGAGCGGTGCATCGGGCGCGTTCACGGCACCCGATTTCGCTTCATCTCCCGCACTGCAGCCAATGCAGGAGAACAGGAAAGCCAAAACCAATACGAGCACAACAAAATCTTTTCTTTTCATAATATCCACCTTTCCTAAATCATATTGCGCCATATACGCGCAAAGGTTTAACAGCATTAAACCTTTCATTTTAAGTTTAATGCTGTTAAACCTATTTGTCAAGATAGATATTCAAATAAAGTTATTCGTGTACGGATCTGAAATAAGCACACGCACCGAGCAGACCTGCATTGTTGCCGAGCTGTGCAGCCTCGACCCTTAAATCTTCCGCAAAGCGCGGCATGGCTCTGTGCAGGATCTTTTCTCTGAGCGGCTTAATAAACCGCTCTTCCTCGCGCGAGATCCCGCCGCCGATCAGGATGATCTCCGGATTAAAGATGTGAACAAGCCCCGTAATGCCGACGGCAATATGATCCATCCACGTGTCAACGGCAGCCCTTACAGCCGGAGCATCGAGATGCTCAAAAATCACCTTTCCGTTCACTTCATCAGCCGGCACACCAAGCATGTCCAAAAGCGCTGCATTTTCGGTAAATCTGCGCACCAGCGCCCCCGTGGACGCATAGCGCTCAAAGCAGCCACGATTGCCGCACGGACACGACTCTCCGTCAAAATCGATGATATAATGACCGATCTCGCCGCCGATGCCTCTCCTTCCCTGTATAAGACGTCCGCCCTCGATGATACCGCCGCCGACGCCGGTGCCGACCGTCACGACGAGCGCATTTTCGCAGCCCTTCGCTCTGCCGTATGTCTGCTCGCCGAGCGCCGCAGCATTCGCGTCGTTGATCACCGTAACGGGCAGACGGAATTTATCTTCCAGGATCTTTCGGATCTCGCTGCCGAGCCAGTTTCCGAAATGTGCTCCGACACCGATCACGGTTCCGGTGCGCACATCGATCTGCCCGGTCGCGGAAACGCCGATGCCCTCGGGCTTCGTTTTGCATTTTTCGAGGATCTCCTCCGTAAGTGACGAAACCGTTTCCATGATAGGCGTTTTATATCCGTCAAAGCTCACACTTCTCGTTTCAGAAAGCAAAATATTGCCGTTTTCATCGACCACACCGATCTTCACAGCCGTGCCGCCAATATCGATACCGAGCCAAGTTCTCATGATATCGCCTCAACAAACCGGCGGGTAATGTCGCGCGGACGGGTGATCGCCGTACCGACGACAGCCGCATGCACCGGATACTCAAACACTTTTTTGAGCTGGTCTCTCTCCCAAACGCCGCCTTCTGCAATAACCGGGACGGAAAGCTCGGAAGTAATACGGCTGAGCAGCTCGAAATTTGGGATGGATGTACCGCGTGTCTTTTCGGTGTAGCCGCAGAGCGTTGTGCCGACAAGATCAAATCCGATCTCCGCCGCATGCATGCAATCCTCATAGCAGGAGCAATCCGCCATAAAGAGCTGCTCCGGATATTTTTCACGAACGACCTTAAAGAAGGAATCGAGGTCTTCCCCGTTCGGTCTCGGACGGTCGGTCGCATCGATCGCGATGATGTCCACACCCGCCGCCGCGAGCTCATCCACTTCTTTCATTGTCGGGGTAATATACACGTCACTGTCATTATATACGGCTTTGATGATACCGATGATAGGCAGGCCAACATCCTTACGAATGTCAATGATATCGGACACCGTGTTGGCTCGGATGCCGACCGCACCGCCTTCCTTTGCGGCAAACGCCATTTTACCCATAAAATGATACCCGTAGAGCGGCTCATCAGGCAGCGCCTGACAGGAAACGATCACGCCGCGGCGGATCTTCTCGAGGATCTCTTTATTTGTCATAAATACCTTCCTTTCTTAGGAACGATCATATAGTTTTCTGCAAATAGTATACATCTATATAGAATGTAAAATCAAGACCGCACTCCTCTTTTTAATTCTTATTGAGAAAAATAATTGATTTTTGCGTACAAGCCGTCTATAATGGATTTAGAATATTGTAAAGGACAGATCATGCGGATGCGTCTCAGAAAAAAGGAACTCGGAACTAAAAATCTTGTCGGAGAACGAATTGAAACGATTCGCCGTGCAAGAGGTATGAAGCAGAAGGAGCTGCTCGCTCAGCTGCAGGTACGCGGTGTGGATATCAATTCATCGGCACTCAGCAAATTGGAGGGTCAGCTGCGCATCGTGACGGATATTGAGCTTCTGGCTTTTGCCGAGATCCTCGACGTAGACATTCTGTGGCTTTTGACCGGAAAGGAATAAGTATGCCGGAATTTATCAAAGGACGCGATCTGTGCCGCGATTTTTACTTTGAGATCGCAGAACCGATCCTAAAGGCGCATTTTCCCTCTCTCAAATATTCCGCCGGACTTTTAGGCTATGGCTCCGACATCCTCGGTTACGATGACGCCACATCCACCGACCACATGTGGGGGCCGCGCTTTTATCTGTTTGTGGAAAACGAAAACCTTGCGCTTAAGGAAAAAATCTTCGAGGTCTTTTCCCATACGCTCCCCTATACATATAAGGGCTACAGCGTTCATTTCTCCGAACCCGACCCGAACGATAACGGCGTACAGCACGCCGAGATCATCACAGAGGGACCCGTAAATCCACTCATATTCTTTTATACACCGAACGACTATCTTCGCGAATATCTCGGTACAAGCGAGCTTTCCGCACTCTCCGCCGCGGATTGGCTCAGTTTTTCCGAGCACCGGCTTTTGGCTCTGACTAAGGCTGAGTTCTATAAGGACGACCTGCATTTCGCAGAAAAGCTCGAGGTACTGAAGGAATATCCCTATGATGTTTGGCTCTATCTTGCCGCATCCAACTGGTCTCTGCTTGCCGAAGAGCAGGCGTTTGTCAAGCGCTGCTACGATGTCGGTGATGAAGCCGGCTCAATACTGGTTTGCGCAAGAATTGCAGAACGCCTGATGCGGCTGTGCTTCCTGTACTGCCGCCAATATGCGCCGTACAGCAAATGGTTCGGCACTGCCTTTAGCCGTCTGCCGATCAGCGATGAGATTCGCTCTGCGATCCACGGAGCACTCACCGCACGCGATATTAAGGAGCGCGAAAACAGCATCGTGCTCGCGCAAAAGCTTGTCGCAGACCTGCACGATTCCCTGAACGTCACCGAACCGATCCATGCGGAAATACAAAGCTATTTCGGACGGGACATTAAGGTCATTTTTGCCGACAATATTGCAGGGCTTCTTGAAGAAAAGCTTTCGGACACGCCGCTTCGCGGTCTGCCGCTGATCGGTTCTCTGAGTGAAGTCGCAGATTTCACTGTACTCTCTGACGACCCAAATCACCGTACACGTGTAAAATCTCTTTACAAAACCGAATAAACGCAAAAATCCGGAAGAGCCCTGAGCCCTTCCGGATTTCTTTAGTTACGCGTAAATTACTTTGCTCTCTTAACAGTCCACAGAGTATAAAGCGGAGCTGCAACGCAGAGAGAGGAATAGCAGCCTGCAATGACACCGACCATCATCGGCAGAGCGAAGGTTGTAACGGTTGTGAGGCCGTAAACGGCAGCAACAATGTAAACAACAAGCAGTGCCAGGAGGGTCGTGACAGAGGTCAGAATGGAACGTGTCATGGTCTGGTTGAGGCTCTTGTTAACGATCTCGGGCAGAACTGCCGGATCATTTGTGCCTGCGAGCTTGCGGTTCTCACGGATACGGTCGTAGATAACGATGGTATCGTTCAGAGAATAGCCGAGGATCGTCAGGATAACCGCAATGAAGATATCGTTGATCGTGAAGCCGAAAATAACGAATGCGAAATAAACGATCGCAACGTCATGCAGGAGAGCCACGATTGCTGTGACACCTGCGGAAAGACCGCCGATCTTGCGGAAACGAAGTGCAATGTAGACAAGCAGGAAAACAAAGGTGATCAGCAGGCAGACGATGCACTTCTGGAAGAACTTTGCGCCCATGGTCGGGTCAACGGAGCTGGACTCGACAACGGAGAAGGTGCGGTCAGCATAAGCTGCGGAAAGCTCGTCCGCGATCATCTGCTGCTCATCCAGTGTTACGCCTTTGTTGCCCGCAAAGGAAACCGTGATCTGCTTATCGGAGGATCCGAAGATCTCACTGGATGCTACAGAAACCGATCTGCCGGTCACTTCTTCGACAAGCGCGTCGATCTCATTGGAATCGACTTCGCCGTCAACGGCATACTTGATCATAGCGCCGCCGGCAAACTGGATGTCGAGCTGTGCACCGAAGATCACATTGCAGATGAGACCGATCACGATCAGAGCAATGGAAATGATAAAGAAAATCTTCTTATTCTTGTAGAAATCAATGTTAAACGTTTTCATTACTTATCCGAACCTCCAAACAGCCATTTTTTGCGCAGGGCCTTGAAGCCGGAAAGCGACTTGATCATCAATCTGGAGCAGAATACGCCCATAATGAAGTTGCCGATAACACCGACAAGCAGTGTATAACCGAAGGAGTAGATCGCACCTGTGGTGGACTCGCCGAAGATCTTGGAGAGGATATTGGACGGGCCGAAGACACCGATCAGCATGAGTGCAACGATCAAAATGGTGACGTTGCCGTCAATGATGGACCAAAGGCTGTTGGAGCAGCCCTTGTGGATCGCACCGTCGAGTGTCTTACCGCTGTTCAGCTCTTCCTTGATACGGCTTGCAGTGATGATGTTTGCGTCAACACCGACACCGACGGAAAGGATGATGCCGGCAATACCCGGAAGGGTCATGGTAAAGCTGTTAAAGCCGCCGAAGTAACCGGAAACAGCCGCAAACGTGATCGCCATCTGACCGATAAGGGCAAATACGGCAACGAAGCCCGGGATCTTGAAGACGATGATCATGAAGATCGAGATCACAATCAGAGCAATAACGCCGGCGATCGCCATAGCGTCAAGGGACTTCATACCGAGAGTCGGGTTAACTGTGCTGAAGTTGGACGTCTCAAGAGCAAACGGAAGTGCACCGCCCTGGATCTTCGCAGCGAGCTCGGAAGCTTCAAGAGCTGTGAAGTTACCGGTAATGGATGCCTCACCGTTGGTGATCTTTGCGCCGACGGTCGGATAGGAGATCATGATATCGTCCATCCAGATGGAGATGATGTCGCCCATCAGACGCTCGGTAGCTTCCGCAAACTTCTCTGTGCCCGCTTCGGAGAGCTTCAGGGAGATCGCATACTTGTACTCGCCTGTAGTTGCGTCCTGCTCCATGACCGGGATCGCTTCAACAACGTCATCACCCTGCAGGATGATCTTCTCAGCCGTTTCGCCGGTCGGGACCTGATACAGCGGCATACCGTCCGCATCTACGGACTGGGATTCAAAGCTCATGCCCTCACGGAATGTGGGCAGAGCGGTCGCGGAGATCTCTTTAATAGCGGTTTCCGGGTCAAAATCAGCCTCGCCGCTCTTCCACGGGAAACGAACGATGATCTTATCGTTTGCCGCATCCGTGTAGATCTCATAGTCTGTAATATTCTTGGATACCATACGCAGTTCAATGATCGCCTTAGCGGACTCGAGCTGCTCGTCGGTAGCGTCCACGCCGTCAGCCGGGCTGAAGGTCGCTTCTACGCCGCCGCGAATATCGATACCCCATCTTATGTCACTGATACCCTTGATCCAGGTTTCCTTCGTGTCACCGTTCTGTGTGTAGATACCAAAGACGGAAGTCACAGCCAACGCAAGGATCAGTACAGCGACGATAAAAAATACAGGTTTTTTTACTCGCTTCATCTGTTGTTCCTCCAATGGGCAAATTCCTTCGGAATATGCCCTATGTTTTTATTTTCTGAAAAAATCGCATAAAGCTGGGTGGAAAAAACCACCCTGCAATACTGCAAATATGGACTATTTAGAATTATTCCTCGGAAGCCGGCTCAGCCTGCTCTTCGAGCAGAGCACGGATGGAGAGGGAAACTCTCTTCTTCTCGAAGTCGATGTCTGTAACCTTTACGGTAACAACATCGCCAACCTTCAGAACGTCCTGCGGCTTCTCGATGCGGTGATCCGCAATCTGGGAAATATGAATCAGGCCGTCAACGCCCTCAACAACCTCTGCGAATGCGCCAAAGGGCATGAGCTTAACAATCTTAACCTCAGCGGCATCACCGACAGAGTACTTGTTGGTGAACACAGCCCAGGGATTGGCTTCGGGATCCT
>JAGAOD010000143.1 GCA_017623855.1 Clostridia bacterium | reverse complement strand
CGATCGACATCAAAATACTCGAAGCCGAACAGCAGCAGATGGAAAAATCCGTGGCTGCACTGAAGGAAAGCGAAGCTGAACTGAAGAAAAAGACAGAGCTGCTGACGAAAACCGTTGCCGCCTTGAAGGAAGAAGAGGCCGCTTTGCAGGAGGAGCTTGCCGCTTTGGAAGCAGAACCGGAAGTGAGTGAACCCGCGCCGGAAAGCAGCGAGCCTGCACCGGAGAGCAGCGAGCCTGCACCGGAGAGCAGTGAACCTGCGCCGGAAAGCAGTGCACCCGCGCCGGAAGGCAGTGAGCCCGCGCCGGAAAGCAGTGAGCCCGCGCCGGAGAGCAGTGAATCCGCGCCGGAGAGCAGTGCCCCCGCGCCGGACGAGAACAAGACCGAGCTGATCGAAAAAGAGCTCGCATATGTACAGGAGGAGCTCGCACTGACGGCGCAGGAGCTTTCGATGCTCGAAACGGAGCTCGCGCAGATCACGGCGGACATCTCTGCGACGGAAAAAGAGATCGAGCTGAAGAAGAATGAGATCACACAGCTCGAGACGCAGAACCGACAGGAAAAGGAACTGCGCGCGCAGGATATCAAGACAAGCCGGAAGGATCTGGACGAAGTCAACACGGCGATCGAAGAAAACGTGATCCGCGCGCCGTTTGACGGGAAGGTCGTCTACAGCGACACACTGAGACCGAAAGAATACAGCACGATGAAGCCGGGCTCGTGGGTGCAGGCAGAAAACCCCGTCATCTTCCTTGCAGATGAAACCAGGCTGACGATCCAGTGCCCGTACATCACGGAGTTTGACATTGAGTCCGCCGACCGTGTCTTTGCACAGATCGGCGCGAAGGAGTACGACGTTAAGTATGTGCCGATCGACCAGGACACGATCATCGCGATGTCCGTCGCGGGCGAAGAGATCTTCAGTACTTTTGAGATCGTCGCATCAGAGAAGGAACTTAAGGAGATCACGGCCGGTCAGTCCGTGGCGCTCTTCCTTTGGACCGACTATGAGAAGGACGCCCTTGTCGTGCCGAGCCACGCCGTTATGCTCGACACACTGACCCGCACCAAATACGTATACGTGGACGAAAACGGCAGCCGCGTAAAGCGCACCGTCAAGACCGGCACCGTTACGGACAGCCGGACACAAATACTTGAAGGACTTGAGGAAGGAGATGTAGTTCATGTCGATAAGTAAAGTACTTAGGCCGATTTCCTTCGCCCTGGCTGCACTGCTGCTCATGAGCTCTGTCGCCTTCGCTTCCGAAACAAAGGACGACGAAACGTCGGCGCCCGAAAAGCAGGACATCATTGCCCCGGAGCTGATGACCTCCGAGGATCTCAGCTACGAGACGACCGTAGTCGAACGCAAAACGCTCAACTCGACGCTCAGCTCCACGGTCACGAAATTCTACCCTTCGGTCTGTGACCTCACTTTCGAGAACAGCGGCGCAAAATTCGTGGAGTTCACGGTCAGCACCGGAGACCAGGTAAAGAGCGGCGACATCATCGCGAAGTTCAAACTTTCCTCGAGCGACGCCGAATACACCCGAATGAAGCTCAGCCTGCAGAGAAGCGAGGAGCAGTACGCCGAAAACGTACGCAATCAGGAAAAGAGCATCGAAAATAAGCGCGCGTCGCTTTCCGCCATCACGGACGAATACGAAAGAACGATCGCGGAGCTCACACTCAAGAAGATGGAAATTGAGCTGAAGCAGTTTAAGCTGCGCCAGCAAAACTACATCGACATGCAGCGCAAGGCTTTGGAAGAAGAGACCGAGCGCCGCACAACGGACGTTTTGCTCGCGCCGATGGACGGTGTTGTCCGCGACCTCGCTTACAAGAAATTGGACGACCCCATTGAGCCGGGCGAAGTGCTCGCGTCCATCACCTCTGAGGATATCCTGCTGCTCGCCGTTCCGAACGCGGGCGGCGCGTACAAATATAACATGCCGGTCAGAGTGCGGCTCCAAAACACAACTGACGGAGAATGGGCGACCGGACGGGTCGTTGCAACGGACAGTGTGATCCCAAAAAGCGAAAGAGTGTTCTTGGAAGAAGGCAGACTGGCGTTTATTCAGCTGGACGACCCCACAGTAAAGCTGTCGAACTCAAGAAACTTTCAGATGGCAGCAGAAACCTTCCGATTTGAAAATGTAGTGCTGGTTCCGCACAGCGCGTTAACCTTGGAAAGCGACGAAAGCAGCAGCAAAGTAAAAATGTATGTCAATAAGCTCGTTGACGGCGTACCGAAGGTCAGTTATATTGACGAGGCGATTGCTGTCAATGAAGGCATTTGGGCTGTGGGCGGCGTCGAAGAAGGCGAAACGCTGATCAAGAACTAAGAGGAGGTGAGCAGCATGTTTAGATTTGTCATACAAAAAATGATCAGTAAAAAATGGATGGTGCTCGCTCTCCTGATCGGCAATATTCTGCTCATCAGCATCACGGGCTCGAACGCCATGTACAACACGGCGGTGCTGCAGCGCGGTCTGACACAGGACCTGACGGCGTACATGGAAGAGTCGAACAACAATCCCGGTCTGATCACCGTTAATACAACGAGTAATTACGCAAATAAGCACGAGACGTTTGAAGCGGCGGAAGTCGTCCGCGGCATGGCGGATGCTTTCGGCGTAGACGCGAGAGAAACCGTCGAGTACTATTATCTGAACGCAAGCCACGCCAAGGCGGACTTTGAACGCAAGGGCGGCATGGTGAAGCAGCTCACGCTCGGCTACATGAAGGACATTGAAGACCACATCGAGCTCGTCGGCGGCAGAATGTACTCGGACACACCGGATGAAGAAGGCTGTGTCGAGGTCATCGTCAGCGAAAAGGGTCTCGCGATGATGAAGCTCACACTGAACGAGACGTTCACCATGGAAAATCTCGTCATGGAAAACGGCAAGAATATCCGGATCAAGGTCGTCGGCGTGTTCCGCAACAGCGCGGAAGACGACCCCTACTGGGTAAAGGAGCCCGTCGCCCTGCAGCGCGAGTGCTTGATGTCCGGAGAAATTTTCTCGGCACTGTTTTTCACGGATGTAAATGAAGTTTCCCTCAGATCGGATCTGCACACGATCCTCGACTACACACAGCTGCGCGGCGACAGAGCAAAGGAATATTTGGAGCTCTCCGCCGCTTACAATGATCATTTCTGGAAAATCAACGGACAGAACTACCGTGACTATTTCACCCTGACCTTGACCGCATTTGACAAAGAGAGCGCAAAGGTCACAATGACACTCTGGGTACTTCAGGTGCCGATCTTCACGCTTCTTGCCGCGTTTATCTTCATGGTCTCGAAGCAAATGCTCGACATGGAGCAGAACGAGATCGCGGTTCTCAAAAGCCGCGGCGCATCCCGCGCGCAGATCATCCTGACTTACCTTTTGCAAAGTGCTGTTTTGGCGGCGATTAGCCTGGTTCTCGGTCTGCCGCTCGGCGTGTACATCATGCAGGTATTGGGCTCTGCCAACGCGTTTATGGAGTTCGTCCACAGAACCGCACTGCCGGTCCACATTGACGGACGTGTGTTCCTGTTCTGCGGTCTTGCGGCACTGCTGTCGATCGCGGCAATGGTCCTGCCGGTGTTTAAGCACTCGAAGGTCACCATCGTTAACCACAAGCAGAAAAAGAGCAGAAAGAGCGACGCGCCCCTTTGGCAGCGCATCTTCCTTGACGTGATCGTACTGGGTGCAGCGCTTTATGCACTCTACAGCTACAACGGACAGAAGCAGGAGCTTTCCCAGCAGGTCGCGGACGGCGCTGCGCTTGAGCCGCTGCTGTTCATCAGCTCCTCCCTCTTTATGATCGGTGCCGCTCTGTTTTCACTGCGCATCCTGCCGATCATCACCTCCCTTTTGTACCGCATCTTTAAGAAGCACTGGAGTCCCGCCATGTATGCGGCGTT
Organism: Clostridia bacterium; assembly: GCA_017623855.1. Classification (GTDB taxonomy): domain Bacteria; phylum Bacillota; class Clostridia; order Oscillospirales; family Acutalibacteraceae; genus Hominenteromicrobium. Next base: position 8,810 of record JAGAOD010000143.1, on the reverse strand, counting down.
CCTGCAGGTCATCCGCACACGCTACAGCCAGAGCTTCATCATGGTCTTCCTCATTCTGACGATCGCGCTCGGCATCTTCAATGCGCAGGCGGCAAGGACCATCAACACCGTTGAAGAAGAGGAGATCAAATACACAAACGGCGCCGATGTCGCTCTGATGGAGATCTGGAAGGATCCGAACGGTTACGCACAAAACCCTTACAGCGGGACATCGTATCGGACGCAGGACTTTTCGAGATATCAGACGCTTGAAGGCGTCGAGGCTGTCACCAAGGTCATGCGTGTGCCGGGCTGCGAAGTGTCGGCTACCGGAATGAGTCTGCGCGTTAAAAACAACGATCATGTTGAGCTTATGGGCATCCACACCAAGGAATTCGGCGAGATCGCATGGTTCAAGGACGGACTTCTGCAAAGCCATTTCTACGACTACCTGAATGCCATGGCGCATAATTCCCGTGCTTTGCTGGTTTCGCGTAATTTTGAGACCGAGCATAACCTGAAGCTCGGTGAAGCGATCCATTTCAGACTGCCGAACGGAAAAGGCGGCAGCGGCACGATCTACGGCTTCATCGACTACTGGCCGGGCTACTCACCGAAAACCTACGGCGGTGTCATCGGCGACCCGTTCAGTGCGACGGAAAATTATCTGATCGTCGCAAACCTCAACCGTCTGCAGGCAGACTGGGGCGAGCTGCCGTATGAGGTTTGGATGAAGATGGAAGACTCTTCGCAGCCCGTCTACGATTTTGCGAAAGAGAATTACCTGTATTTTGAGAAGTTCAATGATACCTCCGCAAGGATCGTCGAAATGAAGAACGACCCGATCTTCCAGGGCACGAACGGCATTCTGACCGTCGGCTTCGTTGTCGTGCTGATCCTCTGCTCGGTGGGCTTCTTGATCTACTGGATCCTGTCCATCAAGTCCCGCTCGCTGCAGTTCGGTATTTACCGCGCTATGGGCCTTTCGATGCGGGAGGTCATCACGATGCTGATCGGCGAGCAGATCTTCATTTCCGGCACATCCCTTGCGACCGGCGTACTCGTCGGCACGCTGACTTCGAAGCTGTACATCCCGCTGATTCAAATTGCATACGCGTCGTACGACAACGCACTGCCGCTGCGGCTCGTCAGTGAAGCGAGCGACATGGTGCGTCTCGCCGTGATCGTCGGCGTGATGATCATCGTATGTATGCTGATTTTGAGCTGGCTGATCTCGAAGATGAAGATCGCACAGGCACTCAAACTGGGAGAGGATTGATCCTATGGAATACATGATCAAAACCGAAGGCGTCGGACGCTGCTTCAAAACGAGCGGCGGAGATTTCTGGGCGCTGAAGAACATCAACATAGAAGTGCCCAAAGGGGCGCTGACCATCCTCAAGGGACGCTCCGGCTCGGGCAAGACCACGCTGCTCAACATTTTGGGCGCGCTCGATGACCCGACCGAGGGACAGGTCTTCTTCGAGGACACGAATATCGTAAAAATGAATGAAGCCGAGCGCACGATGCTGCGCAGAATGCAGATCGGCTTCGTATTCCAGTCGGTCGCACTGCTCCCGATGATGACCGCGTTCGAAAACGTGGAGTATGCGCTGCGGCTGACAAATTACAAGGGCGACCGCACGGCAAGAGCGATGGAATGCTTGAAGCTCGTCGGCCTCGCCCAGCGTATGAACCATATGCCGCAGGAGCTTTCCGGCGGCGAACAGCAGCGCGTTGCGATCGCACGTGCCATCGCGCACAGTCCCAAGGTTCTCTTTGCGGATGAGCCGACCGGCGCGCTCGACACGGTGACCGGTCTGCAGGTCGTCAAGATCTTCAAGGAGCTGACCGAAAAGGAAGGCGTTACCGTCGTAATGACAACGCACGACACCGGCCTCATGGAGATCGGCGACGTGGTATATGAGCTCGAGGATGGTGAGGTGGTCCATGGTGAGTGATGAAATTATGAGCCGACCGATGATCGAATGCGATAACCTCGTAAAGATCTACAAAACCAAGGACATCGAGGTACTTGCACTGCAGGGTCTCGATATCAGCATCGAGCAGGGCGAGCTGATGGCAATCATCGGCAACTCCGGTTCGGGCAAATCGACCTTTCTGAATATGATCGGCGGTCTCGACCGTCCCTCCGCCGGCAGACTTTTCGTCGACGGCAAGGACCTGTTCAAGCTGAACGAGCAGGAGCTGGTCGATTATAAGCGCAAGACCGTCGGCTTTGTCTGGCAGAATAACGCGCGAAACCTGCTCCCATACCTGACCGCGTGGCAGAACATACAGATGCCCATGCTGTTTGAAAGTACCACGAAAAAGAAGGACCGCGCTTTGGAGCTTCTGGACATGGTCGGTCTGAGCCACAGAAAGAATAACCGCCTCGACCAGCTTTCCGGCGGCGAGCAGCAGCGCATCGCCATTGCGATCGCACTCGCAAACAACCCGAAGGTGCTGCTTGCGGACGAGCCGACCGGTGCGGTCGACGCGAAGACCGCGGCGTATATCCTCGATATGTTCCGCGACATCAACCGAAACACCGGGCTGACGATCGTCATCGTTACGCATGACCGTCAGCTGACGAAAAAGGTGCACCGTGTCGCTTCCATTCGCGACGGCAAGATCAGCTCGGAGCGTTTGATGAAGCAGAGCTACCGCGATCGTCTGACCGACATCTCCTCGTTCACGGAGGAGCATGAGGTTCAGGATGAATTTGCGGTCCTCGACCGCGTAGGCCGTCTGCAGATCCCGCATGAAATGCTCGAAAAGCTGCAGATCAAGGACAACAAGGTCCGCATCGAGCTCGTCGACGGACGGATCATCATTGAAAATCCGGAAAACTAACACAAAACATAACGGAGCCAAGCTGTGGTTTTGCAGCTTGGCTCCGTCTTATTTTTATATTAGGTGAAATCAATATCGTAGCGCGTACCGTGGGAGAAGAGGACGCCCTCGGTCAGCCTGACGCGGAGGATGCAGGTGTTTTCATCCGAAAAATCGTTGTGCCCGTTGTCGATCCACTCGGAGAACACCGCGCGCATTTTATTGGCAATATTTGCATTTTCCGGTTGTCCGAAAAAGCCCAGATTTTCGCCCTTTCCCTGCGCCGTGAACCAATCCCCGGAGACAGCGACCGTCGGATTTTCCGCGATCTGCCGCATCTTATTTGAAAGTCCGTACGTCAGAACATAGAACGCGCCGTCCTCGTAAAAGGTGTTGACCGTACGCACATACGGGACATTGTCCGCGGCGGTCGCAAGCGAAATGAGGCTGTCCCCTCCGAAACGCTCGAGCATGATTTGCTCCGTGACATTCGATAATTTTTCCATGCTGCTCTCCCCTTACAGATCTACGCTTCCGACATAGCGGTGACCGGGGATATCCGGCATGTTTTCCGCCTTAAAGAACCGGAAGGTCGCTTCATTTGCGATGTACAGATGCGCTAGGGCTATGCCGACATCGAGCTTACTGCCCTTGCGGCCGCAGTACGCGTGGATCGTGTCCCCCTCGTGGGCGAAGTACCACGGCTGCCCGTTCACGCCGGAGGGCGCAAGGCGCGCGGGCTCAAGACGCGCATCGTCTCTGTCCGCGATCTTATCCATGCTCTTTCTTCTGAATTCCGCCGCGTCGTGACGGTATTGCTCCCCTTGCGGGTGACCGAAAGCGAGCAAAATGACAAATTTCATGCCGTCGACCTCCGGCGCGGTCTTCGGGTGCATCCGGCCTAAGCCGATCCAGCACGCGCCGAGACCCAGCGTCTGCAGATACAGGTCGAGCTGCTGGAACATGAAGCCGACGTTTTCGAGGTAGCCGTCCGCTTTCTCGGAGTAGATCGCGATCATCTGCGGCGGCAGCCACTTGAGAAAGCTCATGACCTGCTCGCGGCGGACGATCTCCATTTTCATCTTGATCTCCGGATACAGCGGCTTCATTTCGAAAGCGCGGATCTTCTCGAGTGTTTCCGCGTCCACCGGCTCCGCCGTGTAGCTGCGGCAGGACTTGCGGTGATAGATCATTTCGTTCAGTGTCATGCCGTTTTCCCCTTTATTTTACAGCGTAATACATCTGTGCGCGGCCGCGGCGGTATGTCTTGACGGTGTCCGGAAACCACTCGGGTGCAGGGCCTGCGGGCACAGCCGTACCGCTCAGAACTTCGTCGGCAAGCGCCAGGTGGTCTTCGAGAATATCCGCCGGGACTATAGCGTCGCCGTGTGCCGGATAGACCGTGTCGAACAGCCCCTCGCGGCGCATGGCGTCGAGCTTTATGATGCTCTCGCGGAAAGACGGAAGGTCTCTGCCGTCGCCGTGCATGAAAATGCAGCCGGACTGGACGGTGTCACCGGAAATGAGGAACTTATGCTGTCTGTCGAGCAGTGCAATACTGCCCGGGGTGTGGCCGGGGATCACAACGACCTCGAGGGTGTATTCGCCCACGTTGAAGACGTCACCCTCGCTTATGGGCTTTGCCTTGCATGCGCCCTTACCGCGGCTTTCGTAGCGCGCAAACTCCGCCGGGTGCATGTACTGCTCGGTGAACTGCGCGTCGCAGCCGCAGTGGTCTCCGTCGGAATGTGTGGTGATCAGCGTGATCGGGTTGTCCGTCAGCGTGCGGCAGACGGACAGAATGTCCCCGCCAAAGCAGGTGTCCACCAAAACGGCGTTGTCCTGCCCGACAAGGAAGAAGGACCTCACACCCTTCTGGTCGAGTGCCCAAAGGTTTTCTGCGATTTTCTGTGTCGTAAATTCCATAGCTGTTCCTCCCTAAAATCACCAAGGCTCACGGATCATTTCAGCGCCCCTTGCCGCTTCGCGGACGAGCGTCGCCGTGTTCCAAGCCGCACGCGGGCTGCAGTTGATCGCAACGATTTTCTTCATACAACTCACTCCTTTATATTTATTTTACAGCATACCGCAGACGCTGTAAATAGGGAGATTTCGAACAACAAAGCCCGAGGTCGTGCCTCGGGCTTTCTTCGTATTTTATTGTTCCGGTTCTTCCACGATGAAGTAATACCTCGCTTCGTTCACGACGTAGTCCGTGACCGACTCGGCCAGCTGTGCGACCACGCAGTAGCTGCCCTCAACCATATTGGAGAGGTCGAACGAATAGGAGCCGTCTTCGTGTACGATCGGCGGCAGAGCTGTGTTGCCAAAGGTTCCGTCCGCGCCGCTTCCTGACTCGTCCTTGAACTTCTGATGCAGCTGTACGACGACCGTATAGTCTGCCGGATTCAGCGTCTCGGGTACCGTCTCGACCCGTACGACGATCCTCTCGCCCCTTGTATAGGTTCGTTTGTCCGTGGTTTCTATGATCTTTATGCCGGTTTCAATGCCGGAATTTGTGAAGGTCAGCTGAATATTGTCCTTAAGGATATCGCCGTTTTTCGGTGCAGCCTCCGCGTTCGAGTTGGAGAGACGCAGCGCGGCTGTCATCATATATACACTTGTCTCGTTCGGGAACAGCTTTGAGGTCAGCGTGAGACCGATCTCTTTATCCGTCTGCGCAACAAAGTCTCCGAGCGGGATAATAAACTCGCCTGATGCCTTTCTCGAGTACGTGATCTTGTGGTCTTCGATCGTCACCAGAACACCGGCATCGATCGGCAGCGGTGTGTTTTGATCAACGCTGAGGACGATCGACAGATCTCGGTAATCATACTTCGAAGCGGGTGCACCTACGCTGACATTGAGCTTCACCTTTTGATCCAGCCCTGCGGCAGGCAGCGGAATACTTTCCATATTGGCTCCGGAGTCAGCAAGACCGATTTCAACAGCCTTGTCTATATCCTCGATCTGTGCATTCGCGGATGTTTTCTTTGCGAACAGCGCACAGGCTATTTTACTGCCCTCAGCCCCCGCAGACTTCGAAAAGTCCACGACAAACTGCAGTTCAAGGTCGCCGGTTGCAGCGCTGTACTCCGTAGCAGATTCGCCCATCTTCTTGAAGCTGTTCAAAGGTATGGAGCTCGTGGTCGTATCTTCAACCTTATGGTACCAATACGTACCATCCGACATATCGCGCATGATGACGGTCGCTTTGTTCGGCAGGGTCTTTTCCGCGTGTACGTTGTCATAGAAACGCAGCTCGGGCACATCGAAGTCCGATGTATCGTAGCCGATGAATGTATACAGCACCGTAAATGCGGAGTCGCGGCTGATCTTCACATCATTCGTCGCCTCGAACTCGCCGAAATGCTGCTTCTCCTTCGCCTGTGCTGTCAGTGTCGGTCTCTTCTTTACACCGCTGACGGTGATCAGAATGCCGGTTGGCTCATCCGCATCCTTTGCAGCCTTGATAATATGCGTATACGGTGCTTTGTCGTACTTGTCGACTGTAAGATCGGTATCAACATTAAAACCTGCACCGCCCGATTTGATCTTCTTTGTGAAGACAAAGTCTCCGCCGGACTTATAGTAGCCTTCCTGCGGTGCAACATAGAGCAGCAGTTCATGCTCCTCACCCGAGAACTCGCCGCCTAACAGGTTGATGCCTTCCTCAGCACGGATCGTAATAGAGAGTTTGCCCCAGAACGGGTATGTACTGTCCGCAGAAATAAACGCGGAGGGGTTATAGTTCTCCGTCTCGGCATAACGGGCCAATACGGTATAAACCTTCAACGCACTCGGCAGTGTATACTGAAGACCGGCTGTGTTGGGGTCCGCATCGACAATCTCGACATCGACCACCTCGCCGTCATCGTAGTGGCGGACAAAGTATTCTGCAAAAGCGCCGGATACACCGGACTCAGCCTGCTCCTTCAGCTCATGGACCGTCAGTATCGAGGAACCGTTTTCCGGTGCCTCATATGTCGGCCTGCTTGTCGGCGCGGGCTGGTCGGCTTTGGCGATGGTGAAGCTGCCGGTAACCGATACGTCGTCTCCGGCTGTCATCGTCGCGGTGTAATTACCGGCGTTTACGCATGTATCGGGAGCCGTCACCGATTCAACCGAGTTGATCTTCGTGCCCTCGTAAGAAACAGTAACTTCTGTGGGTTTGAAGAAATCCTCGTTCGAGTATTCCACCTTTGCGTGGTGGCTGCTGCCGTCATACGTTGCATTCTGCACTCGCAGCTCGGCTGTCGCGCTCAGAGAGCAGACCGTACAGGTCCTGGTGATCGTGCTGCCGTCAGCAGTATAGGTCTGCTTCTCATGCGGATGCTCGCAATCTGCCCAAACCGCGGTCATGGTGACGGTTTTTCCGTCCTCGGCCGTGAGGTTTTTGAATTTATCGCCCGGCGCATAGGTCTTGCCATCATACGTCCAATGGAGGAACTTATGTCCCGCCCATGTAAACCCGTTTTCAGGTGCAGGATACTCCGTGTGGTAGTTGCACTGCATCTGCTCTACCTCGCCGTCCCACTCTTCATTCACCGGAATGCCGGAGTCAAAATTAACGAAGTAGCCGTTGATCTGCCAAATGGCGTAAACCGTCAGGTCACCGTAGTGCACATGGTTATCATAATCCGTGTTACCTTCCATATTGGCAGGCTTATGGATTGCGTTATAGAATGTAAATTCCTCACCCGGCGTGTACCAACCGCCTTCTGTTACACCGTACTGTGCATCAGGACTAATGTTCCAGCCGCGGATGATGTAACCCTCATGGACATAGAGCGACGTCTCAACGATATGTTTTGAACCGCTGTCAAGGTCGAATGCCGTCTGCGTACTGTCGATCGTACCGTCCGGATTTCGGAAGTTTTCGTGGTAACTGATTTTGACCTTTTCCGTAGAACCTCTATGGTCGATATACCAGTCTTCATCACTCTTGAGGTCTATGGTACGAGTACCTTCAATACGCGGGTTATTCATGTTGCCCATCAGTTCCATCTGACCGGCTTCAACGTGAATGCTGCCCTCAATGACTGTACTGCCGTGGCCCGATATATCCTCCTTGATCTCATCTTCTTTGCCTATGTAAACAGGAGTACTATCCGACGTGGAGACAATTACGACACCGCCCTTAACCATGAGGAAGTTACTCAACGGGGTATTATGTATATCGATATCTTCCACGGCTTTGTTGCCCTCTTCATGCAGACAGTAAACATTCAGATTCGTCTTCTTGCCGCCCGTAATGGAGAACGCGCCGCCGCTTTCCTGTGCTGTGTTGTTAATGATGACAGGACAGCTTCTATGCGTATAAGTTTTCAAATCATGGTCATGTATAATCTCCTGAAGCACATCGTTCTCAAACGTATGCTTCTGATTCAAGCCGATCTGCACGGTGATGACGCTTTCCGCTTCACCGGCCATACCTACGGCACCGCCGCTGACCTCCGCTTTGTTATTTTGCAGTGTACCGCTGAAAACAATGACGGAAACTTCTTCGGAAGTCGTGGACGCAACGTACATACCGCCGCCGCTGCCGGTGTTTGCTTTGTTATAGCTTACTTCGCCGCCGCTCATGACGATCTTACCGTTCTCAACTGCGATACCGCCGCCGTTGACTTCCGCCGTATTATAATGGACTTCGCCGCCGGAAATTTCCGCCTTGCCGCCGCTGACGTAAACCGCACCGCCGTTTTCGGCAGTATTGCCGTTCCCCTCAGCGCCGACTTCGCCGTCCGACATCGTAAAGTTACCGGACAGAACCGCAACGGCACCGCCGTTTTTCGCTGCGTTTCTCTGCAGCGTGATCTTATTCGAAGACAGCGTAAACTCGCCGTCCTTGATGCACACGCCCGCGCCGCTGCCCGCTGCCGTGTTATCGCACAGCTCTACGGTACCTGCACTCTCGTCACTTACGGCAAAGCTCGCGGGGCTAAGCGTTGTACCGCCGATATAGATGCCCGCGCCGTTCGTCGCTTCATTGTCAT
>JAGAOD010000142.1 GCA_017623855.1 Clostridia bacterium | reverse complement strand
GCAGCACGTCACGGCAGACTGCTCGGCATCGAGCGTCCGTTCCTTGCTGAAGTCGTCGAAACCGTTATCGGTGAGAATGAGCAGGCATATCCGGAACTGCGCGAAAAGGCAACCATGATCAAAAAGGTTGTTGCATTTGAAGAAGAAAGCTTCTATAAGACCATCGATAAGGGTCTTGCTATGCTGAACTCCATTCTTGAGAGCTCTGATTCCAAGGTTATGTCCGGCGAAGATGCGTTCCTTCTGAGCGATACCTTCGGTTTCCCGATCGACCTCACTAAGGAGATCCTTGCTGAAAAGGATATGACCGTTGACGAAGAGAAATTCCGCGAGCTCGTTAAGAAGCAGCGTGAAACCGCTCGTGCAAGCCGTAAAAATGCAGGCGCAGACGCATGGGCAGGTGAGGGCGACGCACTGGACGGCATCGAGAAGACCGCGTTTGTCGGCTACACAACGACCGATGCAGATGTAAAGGTCATCGCTATCGTTAAGGACGGCGCGCGCACAGAGAGTGCCGAAACCGGCGACGAGGTGGTTCTGGCTCTCGAAAGCACACCGTTCTACGCAGAAAGCGGCGGTCAGGTCGGCGACAGCGGCGTGATCACGACCGACTCCTGCAAGATCAAGGTTATTGACACAACAAAGAACGCTTCCGGTATTTATATCCACAAGGCGATCGTTGAAGAAGGTTTCATTCGTGAGGGTGATATGGCTGCAGCTTCCGTTGATGCAGACCGCCGTACAGCGATCATGCGCAACCACACTGCAGCGCACCTGCTGCAGGCTGCACTGCGTTCCGTACTCGGCGAGCATGTCGAGCAGGCCGGTCAGCTTGTCAACGAGAATGCTGTTCGCTTCGACTTCACACATTTCTCCGCAATGACCGAAGATGAGCTGCTCGCTGTCGAAAAGATGGTCAATGAGAAGATCCTCGAGAACATGACGGTCGAGTGCCGCGAAATGCCGATCGAGGAAGCTAAGAAGCTCGGTGCAATGGCACTGTTCGGTGAGAAGTACGGCGATGTCGTACGTGTTGTTTCCGCAGGCGATTTCTCCAGAGAGTTCTGCGGCGGTACACATATCGACTGCACCGCAAAGCTCGGTCTGTTCAAGATCCTCAGCGAATCCTCCGTTGCAGCCGGCGTTCGCCGTATTGAAGGTGTTACAGGCTTCAACATGCTGAATATGATCTATTCCACCAACAACATGCTGAAGGATACAGCGATTGCTATGAAGGTCGCAAACACCAATGATCTCCCGACAAAGGCTGCTGCGCTTCTGCAGGAGCTCAAGGAGAAGGAAAGAGAGATCGATTCTCTCCGCTCCAAGATTGCTACCATGAACCTCGGCGCTGTTCTTGACAATGCTGTTGAGGTCAAGGGTGTAAAGGTAGCTACAGCCACCTTCACAGGCACCGGCAGCGATGCACTCCGAACAATGTGCGATAAGATCCGTGAGACGGCTTCCGGTCCCGTTGTTGCGGTTATCGCCGGCATTCAGGACGGCAAGGCAACATTGGCTGCAACCGCAAATAAAGAAGCTCAGGCTAAGGGTGTAAAGGCAGGTCTGCTTGTAAAGGCAGTAGCACAGCTCACAGGCGGCAACGGCGGCGGTAAGCCGGACTTTGCTATGGCAGGTGTAAAGGATCAGACCAAGATCAGCGAGGCACTCGCCGCTGTTGAGGACATCCTTTCCGCTCAGCTCGGCTGATTTCCCTGTAAAGGAGGTATGCTGCTGCGCAAGGTGAATAGCTTTGTGCAGCAGAAATAAAATGGACTGCATTTTTTGTAAAATCGCAAACGGTACGATCCCCAGCACCAAGGTGTATGAGGACGATCTGATGCTTGCGTTCCGTGACTTGGATCCGCAGGCACCGGTACATGTACTGATGATCCCGAAAACACATATCGCATCCGCAGATGCACTGACCGAAGAAAACGCTTCTGTCGTCGCGCATATCTTTGCCATGGCATCAAAGATCGCCGCAGCGGAAGGACTTCATAACGGTTATCGTATTGTCAACAACTGCGGTGAGGATGGCGGCCAGACCGTACAGCATCTGCATTTTCACTTGCTTGGCGGTCGTTCAATGAAGTGGCCTCCGGGTTAATCGAAAGGAGAACTAAAAATGGGTAATGTTTATAAAATGACGATCGCCGGCTGCGAGCGCGAGCTGCCGATCTGTCCGATCAGTGACACTTTGGATATTGCCGGTTTCGTTATGTTCGGTGATGTTGAGATCACGGAACAGGCTGCGGCTGCTTTAATGGCAAAGTGCCCGGAGCACGACATCATCATCACAGCCGAATCCAAGGGTATCCCGCTTGCTTATGAAATGGCAAGAATCGGCTGCAGAAAATATGTTGTAGCCCGTAAAGGGATCAAGGCTTATATGACGGATCCGATCAAGGTCGAGGTCAAGTCTATTACGACCGATCACGTTCAGACCCTGTATCTTTCTCAGGAAGACGTAGCTTCTCTTAAGAATAAGAGAATTCTTATCCTTGATGACGTCATCAGTACCGGCGAATCTCTCATCGCTCTCGAAAAGCTCGTCAGCGAGGTAGGGGGAGAGGTTGTCGGTAAAGCTGCCGTTCTGGCTGAAGGCGACGCTGCCGACCGCACGGACATCATCTTCCTTGAGCCGCTTCCGCTATTCTTTAAGTAATAATATCCCGGGGAGTTGCTTCCGAACGTTCGGAAGCAGCTCTTTTTTCATGCACCTAAGGATATGCTCATATATTTATCCGGGTGATGTAAATGAAACGTTTTTATTCGTTCAAGGTCTCGTATTTTCTTACCTTTTTCTTTTTAAGCGCCTCTATATTTACCGTCAGCATAATATTCGGCGTAAGGCATGCGGTTCTTGCGTCCTCAGAGCTCTCTGTAACGCGTTTTACAGTAATAATTGACGCCGGACACGGAGGAGAGGACGGCGGCGCTGTAGGCGCAAATAACGCCCTTGAGAAGGATATCAATTTATCGATCGCACTGCTTGTTCAGGAACGGCTCGAAAAAGCAGGTACTGCCGTTGAAATGATAAGGGACACAGATATTTCCGTCGGGGACTTAAGTCTTCCGACCGTTGCCGAACGAAAAAGATCGGATATACATTACCGAACAGAGTTCGTGAATAGCCGGCAGGACAGCATTTTGGTCAGCATACATCAAAATTTCTTTGAGCAGAGTAAGTACAGCGGCGCACAGATGTTTTACTCCACTGCGACCCCGGACAGCATTCGGCTTGCAGAAGCGATAAGAAAATGCATTACAGAAGATCTGCAGCCTGAAAACAAGCGCGAGAATAAGCCGTCAGACGGCATTTATCTTTTGGACCATGTGCAGGCACCGGCAGTCATTGTAGAATGCGGCTTTCTTTCAAACCCGGATGAAGCCGCCTTGCTGTGCAACAGTGCTTACCAGAAAAAAATGGCGGATGCGATCAGCAGTGGAATTATTCGATTCATCGATGGGGAATAGGCTTTACAAAACATCTGTTCCGTGTTACAATATTCCCATCAAATTATTGAAGGTAACATTATGGCAGCAAAAAGTAAACTGATATATGTTTGTTCCAACTGCGGCTACGAAACGGCAAAATGGGCGGGAAAGTGCCCGGATTGCGGTGAGTGGAATACATTGGAAGAAACCGTAAAGGCACCCGCTACAGCTAAAACCGCAGCCGCCGCTGCGATCGTTTCGGGTGGGGTTCATTTGAACCACCCGCAGGCGATCCATGAGATCGACACAGATGATGAGCTGCGCTATCATACGGGTCTTTCCGAGCTCGATCGCGTGCTTGGCGGCGGTCTCGT
>JAGAOD010000141.1 GCA_017623855.1 Clostridia bacterium | reverse complement strand
AGGTTTGGCTCGAACCCGAGAGCGCAAGTTGCTTAGAGTAATAAGACCAATCTCCACCCTACAGCTTGAAAACGCTGCCGCGGAACGCGGGTGAAGGTAAAGTGGGCCGAGCCCCAGCGTGTCCACCAAGAAAAGAACGAACACCCTTGTGGTGTTCGCTCTTTTCTTTTTGGTCACGTTGGATAGGCTCGAACCCGAGAGCGCAAGTTGCTTAGAGCCAATAAGCCAAGCTTCACCCTATAGGCTGAAAACGCTGCCGCGGTACGCGGGTGAAGGCAAAGTGGGCCGAGCCCCAGCGTGTGATCGTTTTCTCGAACCCGAGAGCGCAAGTCACCGAATACCGCGCAGATGAAAAAGGAGCACCTCTCAGCTGCTCCTTTTTTGTCGATATATCAACATAGTTGACTCGATATGCCTTCGCTGTGCTCAGGCTCGATATATTGCCGCTATGCGTCAATTCGATATGAGATCAACCCTCGCGGGATTGATCTCGATAGCATTATGAAACCGCCAAGAAAACACCGAGAGCTATCGATACTATGCCGCCGATGCGGTTCAGGGTCAATGCCAAATTGGACGGCTCGGCATCCTTGAAGCGCCAGCCGTATTCCAAATACCACACGGTCTGCGGGGACAGGACGGCAAACAGACCGAGGGCGATCAGCAAAACGACCGCGAGTATATCGGACGAGCCGGACGGTGCGGGGGCTTTCTGCAAGATCACGTCGCAGAGCGTTCCCCCGTCCACATAGAGCTCCGCGTCGTAGTCGTCGCTCCAACCGCCGTGACCGGACGTGCCCGACTGGCTCCAGTAATACGTCGAGCCGTTCGGGTAGCGGATCTCGATGCCGTATTTGTCGGAATCACCCGAAAATTCATATCTGTATGTATTCGTCCCGTCGGACAAGGTGCCGCTTTCGGTGTTCACCTCGAACGTGATCCCGTCCTCTTCGACCGTATACACGGTCACCTCTTCGGAGCATCCGCAAACGGACACCGTCAGCAGCAGGCAAAGCAAAAATACCACGATTCTTTTCATAGGAACACCTCCTCTTTCAGCCTCAGTGTACCATGATTTCAGATGCCGCGCAAGCTCTCCGCACCTCAAACTTTACATCCGGCAACTAAAAATAGGTTTTCATTTTCCGGTTTCTGCGCTACAATACCGTTAACGGAGGCGATGATTTATGACCACAGGCGAAAAGATCGCGGCATTACGCCGAAAAAAGGGCATCACACAGGAGGAGCTGTCCGAAATCCTCACGGTTTCGCGGCAGTCCGTATCCCGCTGGGAGCAGGACGCGGCGTTCCCCGAGACCGAAAAGCTCATTCGACTGAGCCGGTTATTATCGTGCAGCATCGACTATCTTCTGAACAACGAGCCCGAACGTCCGCAGGCTGCCGAGCCGTCCGTTTCTGCGGCGGAATGCTGTCGGTTCATCCGCACGTGCGGCTGCTTCTTCTTAGCCACCGCCGCCGAAAATCAGCCGCAGCTGCGCCCCATGGGATTTATCTGCAGCAGCGGAAACGATCTGCTCATCGCGACGGACAAGCGAAAAAAGGTCTATGCCGAGCTCATAGCAAACCCGCAGGTCGCCCTTGCAAGCTATGATCTGAACGCACGCAGAGTGCTCCGCATCACGGGCTGTGCCGCCGAGGACAACAGCCATGCCGCACGGGACGCCATGCTGGAGCTTTATCCGATGATCAAGCAGGAATTCATCCGTGAGGACGAGCTGAGCTTTGCGGTTTTCCGCATTGCGCTCGGGGACGTCCGCATCGACTGAGTAAAAGGAGTTCATATGAAAAGAAAAGACATCGGCTGCAGGCACACGATGCCCGTACAGCCCACGGACATCATCGGCACATACAACGAGGACGGCACGGCGGATTTCGCGCCGATCACATGGGTGAGCCACACCTATGTCGACGACGAGGAGCCGTGGATCGTCATCAGCATGTGGGGCACGAAGAAAACCAAACGGAACGTACAGCGTACCGGGCAGTTCAGCATCAACATGGCGACGACCGGAATGCTGCAGCTTGTCGATTATTTCGGCTCGTCCTCCGGCAAAAACGGCGCAAAAAATGCACTGCCGTACACATACAGCAGCGCATCGGTTGCAGCCGCACCCACACTGGACGAAAGTCCGTGGGTCTGCGAGTGTGAAGTCATGCAAAGCGTGCAAACCGGAAAATCGGACACCTTCTTCTGCAAAGTGCTGAACGTACAAATAGACGAAACCTTCGAAGTCGAGGAATGGGGTGTCGATCTCACGAAGCTCGACCCCGTCATCTACTCGGGGCACTATCAATCCGTCGGCAAATATTTGGGCACGATCGGCGATTTTTACAGCCCGTAATGGATAACAAACCGGTTTTCGGCTATGGCTTTTTCGAGCAGCTTTTGGAGCGTTTCGCTTTCTCCTGCCGCTTCGAGAAGCGTCGGCAGCGACGAGGGCGGAATCAACGTGATGCCGCAGTAGGCAAGACCTTTTTCCGGTCTGTCGACTGAGCACCAAAAGCAGGGTAAATCGCGCAAAACGCTGTCACCGAAACATTCGACGATTTCATCATGCACGACGACACAGCCGTATTTCTCCGGCTCGTATTCGTTATACGTCTCTCCGGATTTCGGATCGGTTAACATAATTCCGAATTCATGAACCATCGGCATATTATTCTCCCCTTACATTACACAAAAGCGGAAGATCTGCACGCGCAGGTCTCCCGCTTTTTTAGTTTTTATCTTGTCGCAAGAACATCCTTATAGAATGCGTTCATGGCTTCCTCTGTCGGGAAGGTCGCAACGTACATCTGGTTGCCCATTGCGCCGGACAGTGCTTCCGGGATACGGCTGACCATTCTCATGTTCTCGCCGTACTTTGCCATGATGTCATCGTGGCTGAGGACGAAGTCCTTGCCGTCGCGCAGACCTGCAAACGCGCAGAACTGATGCTCGCCGACCGGCATGAGGCTGTCGCCGTAAGCGATCATATCCGCCCAAATCTTATAGACGTTCGTGGAACGTGCGAAGTTGATCATATCCGGTGTGAAGCCGCCGCACGGACGCATGTTGACTTCGAGGGCAATGACCTTGCCCTTCTTGCCGAGCCCCTCCTGATCCTGTGTCAGGCGGAAGAACTCAAAGTGGATGAAGCGGGACTTTACGCCGAAGCTCTTGACCGCGGCGTGGCCTGCCTCGCGGGTATCCTCCGGCAGATCCTTAACAATATAGTAGATGGAATTGTCGTTGCTGTTGACGACATCCATGATGGAGCCCGGTGTGACGTTGCCGGTCTCGAAGATCGGCTCGCCGTTCGCGTCGATGATCGCGTCGTAGGAGTTGACTTCCGCATGGACGAACTCTTCCATGATGTACGGGACTTCGGGATAGTGTGTCTTCCACTCGTTGACGAAATTGACGAGATCCTCGTCGCATTTGAGCTTATAGGTGTTCGCGGCGCCGACACCGTTGTCCGGCTTTACGACGACCGGATAGCCGACCTTCGCGATGAACTCGCGGCTGTCCTCAATGCCCTCGGGCAGCAGATAGCGTGCGACCGGAATGCCGACCTTCTCATAGTATGCCTTCATCTTGGACTTATACTTGATGCGCGGGATGTCCTCGTCCTGGAAGCCGCTTGTGATGTGGAACTCGGTGCGCAGGTGTGCGTCGCGCTCGAGCCAGTACTCATTGTT
Organism: Clostridia bacterium; assembly: GCA_017623855.1. Taxonomy (GTDB): domain Bacteria; phylum Bacillota; class Clostridia; order Oscillospirales; family Acutalibacteraceae; genus Hominenteromicrobium. Next base: position 2,092 of record JAGAOD010000141.1, on the reverse strand, counting down.
GGACTCCAGCCAGTCGATACGGCCGTGCTTGAAGATGAAATATGCTACAGCGCGGTAAACTTCATCGTAGTTTTCAAGGCTGGATACCTTGTAATACTCGTTGAGGCTCTCCTTCAGCTCCGGCATCAGCTCGTCGTACGGCTGATCGCCGATGCCTAGCACATTGAGGCCGTTGTTCTTCATCTCGCGGCAGAACATCCAGTAGTTTGTCGGGAAATTAGGCGAAATAAAAACAAAATTCTTCATGACAGACCCTCCTGTATCAAATGATTTATTCTCCGAGCAGATACGGCATAAAGTACGGTACCTGCTTATACCACCAGTCCCAGTCGTGGTTGACGTCATAGCCCCAGAAGTCGACCCAGAGGTTCACGCCGAGGCGGTCGAACTGTTCCTTGACCTGACGTGTCGTTTCCGGCTGCTCCCATGCACCCTGACCGACGCAGATGACGCCGCGGCGGCTGTTATACATGCCGACGTACGGATGGCCCTCGGGCATGTTCGCGAGGTAATGCACCGGGGAGTTCTCATAGACGGCGCCGTCCATGTAATTGCCGAAGCCGTACTCCGCGTTATAAATGCCGCTGAGTGCCAGCATGCCGTTGAAAAGATCCGGGCGGCGCAGGAACAGATTTGCGGCGTGTGTTGCACCGAGGCTGCAGCCGAAGGAAATGAGACCCTCGCAGCCGCTCCAGCCGTTTGCACGGCATACCATATCCTTAGCAAAGGGAACGACCTCATCCGTGATGTAGCGCATCCACTGCTCGTGGCGCTGTGCGCGCCATGCCGGATCGCCCATGCCGGACCATGTCTCCACGTCCTTCGTATCAATGGAGAAGACCATCAGCTTGCCCGCGTCGATCCACGGCGCGAGTGTATCGGTCATTTTGAAATTCTCAAAGTCGAAAAAACGACCGTCCTGACACGGGATGAACAGCATCGGGCGGCCTGCGTGACCGTACACCTTCATCTCCATGTCACAGCCCAAAGCGTGGCTGTAAAACTTAAAATACTGTGTCTGCATCTATGTATATATCCTTTCTTGATCCCTGTAACGGGTGTTGATCATTCGGGTATTTCCAGATCGTACAGGAGCGAGCCGATCGCAAACGGCAGCTGCTTTTCCCAGCTTGCCTCACTGTGGTTGCCCTGCGGCACAATGCGCTGTGTGAGGTGGATGCGCCGCCCGAGCAGCTCCGCGCCGAGCGCCGCAAAGCGCTTTTCGTTTCCGGCGTGGAAATTCATCTCTCTCGAGCCGTAATCCATATACACGACCGTATCGGGTGACACGGGCGCGTTGCGGATGAGGTCTCGCAGCTTTTCCTCCGACACCCAGATGGACGGGGAAAGCGCCGCTGCGCGTGAAAAGACCTTGCTATATTTCAGCACTGCGTAAAGGCTCATCAGACCGCCCATGGAGCTGCCCATAATAAAGGTATAGTCCCTCTGCTTCAGCGTTCTGAATTCGCTGTCAATGTGCGGCTTTAACGTATGGATGAACCATGCCATCGTCTCGTCGCCGCGGCCGATGAATTTTCCGTAGTGCGGATTGTCGATATCATAAGGAGAATATTCGGAAAGCCTTGCGTTTTCCGGGCTGTGATTGCATTCCACAGCGACGACGATGAGCGCAGAGTCGGTCTTGTCGAGGTACTCGCCGAGTCCCCAGCTTTTGCCGTACGTCGCGTGATCGTCAAAAAAGGCATTGTGCCCGTCAAACATATAGAGCACCGGATACCGGCGCGTGTCCCCCGCTTCATAATCCTTCGGGAGATAAACATAAACATTTCTCGGCTCTCTTCCGGTGTATGCCGGGTAAGAGACCTCAAAAACCTTAACCATGCTCTGCCTTTCTGTCAGAAAAAATTTCCGGTGGAACGTAAACAGAATATCCCCGGCGCCGTACGGAGCCGGGGAATTCGTTTAGACTCAGCTAACGCCTGCTAATTTCAGTTTATTGAAATTATGCGCGCGGATTTGCGATTGCAGCCTGTGCAGTATAGCATCAAGGGATGACTTTTTACCACACTTACCAACGGTTGTGATTATACCATTCTGATTTTCGTTTTTCAATAGGTTCGGGAAATATTGT
>JAGAOD010000140.1 GCA_017623855.1 Clostridia bacterium | reverse complement strand
GCTTTGACGAGAGAAACAAGGATTATAAGGCTGCGAACCTCAAGTCCGTTATGATGTGGCTGAAGTTTGCGCCCTATATCGACGGCCTTTCTCAGGCACTTTCCGTAACAGTTCTTCTGGTCGGCGGCATCTTCCTCATCAACGGCCGCATCACGATCGGTACCTTCACGCTGTTTAACTCCCTGACATGGACGCTCTCGAACCCGATGCGTATGCTCGGCTTCCTCGTGAACGACCTGCAGAGATTCTTTGCTTCCGCATCCAAGGTCGTTGAGCTCTACTATGCACGCTCCACGATCGTCACCCGCAACGACGCCAAGAAGACCGAGGAACGCGTCAAGGGCGCGATCCGCTTCGAAAACGTCGGTCTGAAGCTCAGCGAAACTCAGATCCTCAAGGATATCAACCTCGACATCAAGCCCGGCGAGACGATCGCGATCATGGGCCCGACCGGCTCCGGTAAGACCTCGCTCGTCAGCCTGATCCCGCGTCTGACCGATGTCACCGAGGGCAAGATCTATATCGACGACGTCCCGGTCGGCCTGTATGATCTGAAGGATCTGCGCAGTGCGATCGGCATTGCGACACAGGAGGTCTTCCTGTTCTCGGATTCCGTCGACGGCAACATCGCGTACGGTGATCCGGATATGACCGAGGAAGAGGTACAGCGCTTCGCGAAGATCGCCTGCGTTGACTTTGCGGCCAAGCTGCCCGACGGCTTTGATACGGTCATCGGTGAACGCGGCACGGGTCTTTCCGGCGGTCAGAAGCAGCGTATCGCGCTGGCTCGCGCACTCGCTGTAAAGCCGTCCATCCTGATCCTCGACGATACGACCTCCGCGGTCGATATGGAAACCGAAAAATACATTCAGGAGCAGCTCCAGAATCTCGAATTCGGCTGCACCAAGGTCATCGTTGCACAGCGTATCTCCACAACGAAGCGTGCGGACCGCGTCGTGATCATCGAAAACGGCCGCATTTCGGATATCGGTACGCATGAAGAGCTGATCACCCGTCCGGGCTATTACCGTGAGGTATACGAGCTGCAGAACGGTATCACCGGTGAAGGAGGTGTCGCATAATGGCAAGAAATCGTTTCGACGTTGACGAAAGACTTGAAACCCCTTTTAACATAAAGCATTTGCTTCGCGCCGGTGTGTACATTAAGCGTCACGCCTTCAAGATGACCCTGTCTCTGATTTTCTCGGCAATTTCCGCCGTGTGCGCTCTTGTCGGCCCGATGCTGGTCGAGCGTGCGCTGAACGATGCGGTGCCGAATAAGGACTACAGGCAGATCGTGATCCTTTCGGTCATCATGCTTGTGGCGATCCTGCTCTCCATTTTCTTCTCGATCCTGCGTTCCAAGTACATGACCATCGTCGGTCAGGAGATCATTTATGCGATCCGTAAGGACCTGTTCGAGCATCTGCAGAAGCTGCCGTTCCAGTTCTATGACGATCGCCCGCACGGCAAGATCCTGACACGTGTTATCAACTACGTCAACTCCGTTTCCGATGCACTTTCAAACGGCATCATCAACTTTGTCCTTGAAATTTTCAACCTGATCCTCATCGCGATCTTCATGCTGATGTGCGACGTGCGCCTTTCGCTCGTCGTCATGGCCGGTGTTCCGGTCTTTGCCGGTATCATCTTCATTCTGAAGCCGGCACAGCGCAGAGCATGGCAGGATACCTCCAACAAGAGCTCCAACCTCAACGCTTATCTGCACGAAAGCCTCGACGGCATGAAGATCACACAGGTCTTCACCCGTGAGGAGAAGAACGCGGAGATCTATAACGACCTGAACACAAAGATGTACAAGGCGTGGATGAAGGCACAGTACACCTCGAATCTCATCGGCTTCTCCGTTGAGAATATCTCCACGATCGTTGTCGGCATCATGTATCTCGTCGGTCTTTCCATGCTTGGGCCCGCCGTACAGATCGGTACACTCATCGCACTGGCATCGTACGCATGGCGCTTCTGGCAGCCGATTTTGCAGCTTGCAAACCTTTACAACACCTTCATCAACGCGGTCGCTTACCTCGAGCGTATCTTCGAAATGCTCGACGAGCCGGTCACCGTTGACGACGCACCGGATGCGACAGAGCTGCCGGAAATCACAGGCAACGTTACATTCGACGACGTGACCTTCTCCTACGACAACACGATCAACGTCCTTGAGCACTTCAGCCTTGACGTTAAGGCGGGTGAGTCGATCGCTTTGGTCGGCCCGACAGGTGCAGGCAAGACGACGGTCGTCAATCTCCTTTCCCGTTTCTACAACATCAATTCCGGCGAGCTGCATATCGACGGACACGATATTTCGAAGGTCACTCTGCACTCTCTGCGCAAGCAGATGGGCATCATGCTGCAGGACAGCTTCATCTTCTCCGGCACGATCATGGACAACATCCGCTACGGTCGTCTGGATGCAACGGATGAGGAGGTCATCGCAGCGGCGAAGACCGTTCGCGCACACGACTTCATCAGTGAAATGCCGGAAGGCTACAACACACAGGTCAACGAGCGCGGCTCCCGTCTGTCTCAGGGACAGAAGCAGCTCATCGCCTTTGCACGTACGCTGCTCTCCGACCCGAAGATCCTCGTCCTCGACGAAGCGACCTCGTCCATCGACGCGAAGACCGAGCGCCTCCTGCAGGAGGGCCTCGACGCACTTCTGAAGGGCAGAACAAGCTTCGTTATCGCGCACAGACTTTCCACCATCAAAAATTCCGACCGCATCCTGTACATTGCAAATAAGGGCATTGCGGAAAGCGGCAGCCACGACGAGCTCATCGAGCTCAAGGGCAATTACTACCACCTCTACACCGCTCAGTTAGAGGAATAAAGAACGGAATAAGCATAACAAAACCACCCTGTCGGCTTAGACCCGGCAGGGTGGTTTTTTGAAGGTCGGCATGTGGCGTATTTTCACGGTTTTTGTCAAAAAAATTAGGAAACGGAGCCGAGCTCAAGGCCTAATTTGTCGGAGATCATGGCGATGAATTCGGAGTTTGTGGGCTTGCCGCGGGAGTTCTGAATGGTATAGCCGAAGTAGGAATTCAGCACGTCGACGTCGCCGCGATCCCATGCGACCTCGATGGCGTGCCGGATAGCGCGTTCCACGCGGGAGCTTGTCGTGTCGTGCTGCTTTGCTACGCTGGGGTAGAGCTGCTTCGTGATGGCGTTGATGATCTCCGGCTCATTGATCGCGAGCAAAATGGAGTCCCTTAAGTAATGATAGCCCTTAATGTGTGCCGGAACACCGATCTGGTGCAGGATCTCCGTGATCAGAATGCGGAGGTCGGGCTGGGGAGCTGTGGGCTTTGCAGGCGTGGTCTCCGGCATAATAAGGTCGAATATCCGCTTTAAGATCTCGGTTTTGCTGTACGGCTGAATGACAAAATAGGCGGCACCGGCTTCCATGACCTGCTTTTCGAGCATCGGAGAAGAGTATGCGGCCGTGACGAAGAACAGGGGCTTTCGGATCCCCTCCGCGGTGACCGCGCGCATAACGCCGACGGCGTCGAGCCCCGCCATAAACATACTCATAATAACGGCGTCCGGCTTTTCTTCACGTATTTTTGAGAGCAGTGCAGTGCCGTTCTTTCCGGTGAGCAAGATCTGAGCGCCGCACGCCGCAGCTGTATCGATATGTTCCCGGCTCCATTCGCCGTCATCTGCACAAATAATGATCTTTATCTGTTTTTCCATGACTATCCTCCTGCGTGTTTTGAATGTGAACAAAGTTTACCATATAACCTGTATATTTTCAAGAGGTGACGAAATTTTATATTTTGTAGTATTTTGTCGAAACAGGGCGATTTAGCTCGAAATTACGGTAAACAAGGGGAAAGGAAGCGGAAATTGCGAAAAGTTTTTTGACGGAATATGTGATTGTTTTTTACATCCTAAAAGAGCGGTGCGTTTTTGTTTGACACCGGGAGCATGAGCGTCTATAATGGGGTGGAAGCGGAGAGATGTCCGCAGAAGAGAGGGACGGGAAATGGTTAATCTTGTTGAGATCCGGGATTTCAGCTCGCCGGAGCTGGATGTTTACGCGCGCCTGACGGAGGCGCAGCTGTTAAATAAAGATAAGCTGTCCGAAGGGCTGTTCATTGCCGAAAGCCCCAAGGTTATCGAGCGCGCCTTAAATGCCGGATATGAGCCGGTGTCCTTTATGGCGGAGGAGTGCCATATTCACGGCGAGGCGGCGGATGTGATCGCTCGCTGCGGCGATATTCCGGTCTATACCGCGCCGTTTGAAGTGCTGACACAGCTCACGGGGTATAAGCTCACGCGCGGCATGCTGTGCGCGATGCGGCGCCGTGATCTCCCGACCGTTGAGGAGATCTGTTCGAACGCAAGGCGCATTGCCGTCCTCGAAAGTGTGATGAATCCGACGAATGTCGGTGCTGTTTTCCGTTCTGCGGCGGCGCTCAATATGGATGCGGTGCTTTTGACGCCCGGCTGCAGCAATCCGCTGTACCGCCGCGCAGCCCGTGTCAGCATGGGTACGGTTTTTCAGGTGCCGTGGACCTTCATCGGCAGTGAGCCCGCCGAGTGGCCGGATCCGGGTATGTCCCGCCTGCGCGCACTGGGCTTTAAGACGGCTGCAATGGCACTGAGTGACGACTCCGTTTCGATCGACGATCCTGCGCTCATGGTGGAGGATAAGCTTGCGATCATTCTGGGCACGGAGGGGGACGGGCTGTCGGTCAGTACGATCGCCGACTGCGACTATACTGTGAAGATCCCCATGTCGCACGGTGTGGATTCCCTCAATGTCGCGGCCGCAAGCGCCGTTGCGTTTTGGCAGCTTGGCAATAAGTAAAATGAAACCCGGATCTCCAGAAGCACAATGCAGGGGATTCGGGTTTTTCAGGTTGATATTCGGGTGCGGCGGTGCTATAATGACGATAGCTCAAAACCTATTTCTGCATCGGGAGTGTGAATAAAATGGATGTTATCCGTATTGATTCCAAACAGACAAAAATGGTCGCACACAGAGGTCTCAGCGGCCTTGAAAGAGAGAATACCTGTCCGGCATTCGTTGCAGCAGGCAACAGAAGCTATTACGGCATCGAGACCGATGTGCACGTAACGAAGGACGGCAAGTTTGTGATCATCCACGACGAGACGACAGAGCGTGTCAGCAACGGCGCCGTCAACATCAACGTGGAGGAAAACGATTACGCAGCGGTCGAGAATGTCGTTCTGCCGGATAAGGACGGCAGCGTGAACCGTCAGGATATCCGCATTCCGCTACTCGAGGACTATATTAAGATCTGCAAAAAATATGAGAAGGTCTGTGTGCTGGAGCTGAAGAACGAGTTCATCCCGGAGGATATCGTCCGTATCGTCGATGCCATCAAGTCCTACGACTACATCGAAGGTGTCACCTTTATTTCCTTCTCGTGGGAAAACTGCATCAATGTCCGCGCACTGCTGCCGGAAAACGATGTGCAGTGGCTGACGGTCGATGAGGTGGACGACGCGATGGTCGAAAAGCTCGTAAAGAATAAGCTGAATCTCGACATCCACTACAAGAGACTCACAAAGGAAAATGTCGCGAAGCTGCATGAAAACGGCATCAAGGTCAACTGCTGGACCTGCGACACGAAGGAAGAGGGAGAAGCCCTCGCCGACATGGGTGTCGATTACATCACCTCCAATATCCTCGAATAATGCTGTAAAAAGACCGCTGCAGGCGTATCTGCGGCGGTCTTTTGGCGGTTTCAGCCGATTTTGTGAAAAACGGTGTATTTTTTTAGTCGGGTTTGAGAATGGATATTTTTACCGATTTGTAGTATAGTTATGGTGTATTGTTAATCGCATATTTTTCTTTCAGAGAGGATTTTTTATATGCAGAACGAAGCCATGCACTGGGCTTCCGTCTGGGGCAATGCGGTGTCCATCGCGGAGAACAGACCGGAAAGCTACAGCAAAAACATCACACTTCGTTACCCGATCTACACGCAGTTCGGCGGCGATGCGGTTCGGCTGACCTTTGATAACTACTGCGGCACGGAAGCGATCACCATCGCGAAAACGACCGTACTCGTAAACGGTGTGTTCTACCCCGTAACATTTAACGGCACGGCGTCCGTTACGATCGAAGCCGGCGAGAAAGCCGTCTCCGACAGCCTTTCCTGTCATGTTGAAGCACAGACCACAATGGACGTCAGCTTCTACTTAAAGGACTTCACGCAGATGCGCTCGGTCGTGTTCACCTGCGGCCCGATCTCCGAGGGCGTGTATGCGATCGGTGACCTCACAGAGACCGAGGCGTTCCCGATCGAGATCTCCAGAGCGACCCATTATTTCTATTTCCTCACGAATGTTTCCGTGTACACGAGCCGTAAGAACAGAACGGTCGTCTGCTTTGGTGACTCGATCACCGCGCAGGATTGGCCGGATTATCTGACGGTACGCTGCATTCAGGAGGGTTACGATCATACGGCGATCATCCGCCGCGCAACGAGCGGTTCAAGAATTCTCCGTGAGTACGACTGCATCACCTACGAGTCCTACGGCTTAAAGGGTGAGAGACGCTTCCCGCATGAGGTTCCCGCCGACGGCGCCGACACAGTTCTTATCCAGCAGGGCATCAACGATATTATTCATCCCGTCGGCACAGCCGTAAACCCGTTCCGCCCGATGAGTGATCTTCCGACCGTCGAAGAGCTCATCGAGGGCTTAAAATACTACATCCGCGAAGCGCGTTCCTACGGCTATAAGGTGTATATCGGCACACTTCTGCCGATCGAGGGCTGGAGAACATACGCGCCGTTCAGAGATGAAATGCGCAATGCGTACAATGAGTGGATCCGTACGACGGACCTCATCGACGGCTGCGTCGATTTCGACAAGGCGGTCCGCGACCCCGAAAACCCGAGCCGCTTCCTGCCGAAATACGACAGCGGCGACCATCTGCACCCGAGCGTTGCCGGCTACAAGGCCATGGCAAATGCCGTGCTGACGGAAATTCTGAAAGGATGAAACTAAATGGGTCTGCTGCCTTTGGCAGCAGGCTCATTTTTGTATAGCTCAAATAAATATATGCATATATGAACAAATATATATTCACTTTCCGCGTGACGGCGGAACACGAAATATGATATTGCAGGATCATGCGATTCTGATACAATAAGGATACAGAAAAGCACGAAGGAGGAACGGAAAATGAAACTTGAGATCGGTGAAAAAATTAAAACACTGCGGCAGAAGCTCGGGATATCACAGGAGCGGCTTTCGGAAATGCTTGGGGTATCTGCGCAGTCGGTTTCCCGCTGGGAGACCGATATCTGCTACCCGGATGTAGAGCTTCTGCCCGTGATCGCGAACTGTTTTGATGTCACATTGGACGAGCTGATGGGGATGGATGCACTTCGAAGTGTGTCGAGAAAAAACGAAATATTCAACCGTGTGTTTGTGTGTGAGCGAAACGGAAGCTGGACAGACGCGATCCATCTGCTTCGTGACGCACTTCGTGTATATCCGGCGGATGAGGGGCTGACGGCGGAGCTGGCTCTTGCGTTGACAAGAACCGGAGACCCTCGGGACCGTGTGGAGGCGATATCTGTTTCGGAAAGGCTTTTAGGAAGCTGCAAAAATGAAAAGCTGTGCAGTACGGTTCGGGCAAATCTCTGTATGCTGTACAAGATGGAGGGGCTTTTTGAACATGCGGAAGCACTCGGAAGAACACTGCCGCACATCTGGGAAAGCCGCGAGGTGCTCTTGCCGCTGATCGTACCGGACGATAAATTCGAGACGGAGCGCCGACGCTCGTTCAGCATAGCGGAGCAGGTGCTGAATACAACAGCCAATGGGGAAGAGATCCTGTTTTCACTCGGTTTTGCACCGAAAGAGGAAACCGGCGAAAAGCTGCTTTCGCTGTTTAGATCGATCCGTGAATAACACAAAAGCAGGACGACAAGTGTGTCGTCCTGCTTTTTCTTATGTGTCTATTCTTTCGAGCTCATGGATCGAGACGTTGCGGTAAACGAGGTCATCACGTTCCGAGAAGCCGAGTTTTTCCCAAAAGGCGTTGCCAAGCGCATTCCTTTTGAACACAACGAGTGCCGCTTTGTGGATATCTTCCGCGTTCAGTGCGTCCAGCGTGTGCTGTACAAGCGCTTTTGCGATACCCTGCTGCCGAAAAGCGGGCAGAACGGCGGTGTGGTAGATGTAGCCGCGCCTGCCGTCATG
>JAGAOD010000139.1 GCA_017623855.1 Clostridia bacterium | reverse complement strand
CTTGCATTTCTTTCTCGGGCCGCCCCTTAAGGGGCTCTTTATTTATGCCTTAGTATTCTTGCTACCCGTAAACGGGTCAACATACTCCTTGAGCGTCATTTGGTCAAGAAGCTCATCTTCTTCCATTTGGTTCTTTATGTACTCCTCGATTTGCTTCTTGTTTCGTCCTACCGTATCTACGAAATATCCTCTTGCCCAGAAATGTCTATTACCATACTTGTATTTCAAATTGGCATGCCTATCGAATATCATTAAGCTACTCTTTCCTTTGAGATATCCCATGATTTGCGATACACTATATTTCGGCGGTATGCTTAAGAGCATATGTATGTGATCCGGGCACGCATTGGCTTCAATGATTTCTACCCCTTTTTGTTCGCAGAGTTTTCTTAATATCATGCCTATATCTGTGCGCAACTCATTGTAAATTGCTTTCCTCCGGAACTTCGGCGCAAAAACAACATGGTATTGACATCTCCACTTTGTATGTTCTAAACTATTAATGTCTTTCATTAGACAATCCTCCTATAAATTTTAGTTCGGTTGGCAGACCTCACCTTTAATTTACTAGGAGGATTTCTTTTTGTCCATATCTAAAGATTTTATCCACCGGCAGAGCCGGTGGTTGCTTTACTAACAGCAATGACCCCCGGAAAGTCTTCCGAGGGTCAATTTTTTATCGCGTCACCGATCCGCGCCACGGCATCCGGTATATGTTTTTCGGCCTGTTCCATGATATAAGCCGCAAGGTATTCGCCCGCACCGATATACCGCCCGTATTCCGAAAACAGCCCGCGTGCCGCGATCCGTTCGGAAAACCGTACGGTCACGCAAAGGAAGAAACAGCTGCCGATCCGTCCCGCAGCCGAAGACAGCACCGTCAAAGAACCGACCGCGCGCCCTGCCGCATCCATCAGATGCCCGGCGGTCTCAAAGCAAAACACAAAGGGCACGGGCGGAGAAAGGATCCGGATGCAACCACCTCCGCTTCCGCCGTACATTTCGCACAGCTTCCTGCACAGTCCCATTTTACGCGCATCACTTTTGACCTGTGCCTGACCATACAGCAAAAAGGAACAGACTCCAATCACCGGAATCTGTTCCTCTTTTATTTTCTGTTCAAGGATTTATTTAATTTTGTTTTTCAGCTTCGGCAGTGCGATCGCAGCGACGAGCCAGAAGGCCTCGAACACGATCAGTGCCAATGCGGTGATCTGCTTTACGCCGGAAATAAAGGTCAGGAATGCGACCAGAATAAAGCCGAGGATCACTGCGGCATTCTGCATTGCCACAATAAAGCTGATATTCTTTCGCTCGTCGATACAGCTGCTTACGAGCTCCATCATCGAGTCTGCGCGGCCCTTTGTCGCCGTGTAGGCATCCACACGGCCGCCCTCTTCCTCGAGAAGTCTGTCGCAGACCGGGTCGGAATAGACCGGGATCACACGCAGAGAGGACGCATCGATCATAAAGAGCTTCGAAAGGAACTGCGGCGTCAGATTGGCATCCGACGAACGGATCAGAAGCGAAACGCCGTTTTCCTCGAGCAGACGGATCTGCTCGCGCTTCTTGCGGTCCGCATTATAAGTCAGGATCAGCATTGCGCAGAGGACACCGTCCTGTGCAATGTACATGATCTGCCGTGTTCCGGCCATATAGCGGCTCTCCACAGCCGGGTCCGGTGTTTCCACACCGTGGGACTGCAGCAGAGAACGCAGACCGATCAGCATTTCACGTCCGTCCACCGTACCGACAACGCCGCTGCCGACTTCGTAACGGACCTGAGAGACCACGGGCAGCTCGCCTTCGTAGTCGCTGAGCACCTGATCGAACACACTGCTCAGCGGGCTGTCGACCGCACGGGTCAGTGCACCCGCGTTGAGTATCGCCTCTTCAAGCTCCTCGGACGCAAACGGCTTTACGGCATTGAGAACGACCGTGCCGTTCGGGAACAGCTCCTTGGAATCGACCAGAACCGCATTGACCGCGCTCATACGCTTGATGCCCTCATAGCTTGCGACCATAGCACCGCTGCGGCGCAGACGGCGGCTCAGACGGGCGATCGGAAGATTGACGGCAAGCATGTTCATAACGGCGGTGCAGACACAGCAGGAAGCAGCCAGCGCCGTAATGGAGAGCGCCGGATCCCGTGTGATGAGCAGTGCCGCCACACAAAGCACGAGGGATGCAATGAGACCGATCGGTGCGATCACCTGCGAAGCGGTCTCTGCCGGGTCGGGCTCATAGGAGATCTGCAGGAAACGCTTTAAGAAGCTGACCTTCTGCTGATATGCGACCGTCGGCTGGGAAACGACCGTCGAGCCTGCAAGGCGCAGCGAATCGTTATAATCATCACAGATGCGTACCGCGTATTTATTCTCGCGGGACGCCACAAAACGGAAATTCGACTGGATGCGGCGAATCATCGTCACCTTGCCGAGCGTGTTCATGAACAGGATCGCCGCGGCAACACCGGCATACAGATGGATCTGACCGGACGCAAGCGCATCCGTATAGAAAAATGCACACACGGTCTGCACGAGCACCGCGACGGACGCTGCGGCCGCAGCACTGTCGGAGTTCGCCTGCAGATTCAAAAGGGAACGAATGCCGTTCGAGATCGTCTTCGCGCAGAAGCCCATGGCGACGGCGAAGAAGATGAGCGACACGACCGCATAGGCGATCGCACGGCTGAGGTCCGTGTTGCCCGGTTCAAATGCGGACTCGCCGATCAGTGCGGCGATCACAAGGACCAGTGCGCTGACACCGGTGACCAGAAGACGGATCGTCAGCTCGCGTACGGTGGAACGGAGGTCGTGTGCGATGCTCTTCGCATCGGCCGGACCGGTAAAGTCCTCCAGCATTTCCGTTGTATTTTCGGAATGCTCCTCGGGCTGTGCGTCCTCGTGATCACGCAGACGGAGCATAAATTTGCCGCCCTGCGCAGCGCTTTCGCCCTCGGAATATACACGTGCTTCGCTGAGCAATGCGCTCTGCAGCACGTCCGCATTGATAATATGCACCGCAAGGTCGCGTGTTCTGTACTCGGTCACATCGTTGACGGGCAGAGAAACACGAACCGGCTCCTCTTCGACGGTTTCGGCAGCGTTCTGCTCACCGTCGGCCGCTTCCGCGGCTTTTTCCGCCTGCAGCTCGGCAAAATCCACGATCTGCGGCAGACCTGCCTTGGCCTCTTCCATTTCGGCCTGCTTCTCCTCGGAAAAGCTCGAAACATCCGTGAACTGCTCTTCCTCGGTCTCCTGCGGCTCCTGTACGGTCTCCAGAATACGGCGTACGGACTCCTCGCTGACCTCGGGCATGACCTTGGCCTGCTGCACACCGAGAGAATCGTTTTCGAGATCCAGCTTGATCTCCATCGTGCGTGTCTGCGCGTCCTGGATCATCGCCTTCTGGAATTCCGGCAGATTTTCCTCTCCGGACTGCGCCTCGATGCCGTGCTGTTTTGCATAGGGATCGCCCGCAAAGGCAGACACCGGGACCGGCGCTACGATACCGAGCTCATCCTCGACCTCGTCCAGATTGACACCGGCATTCTCCACGGCCTCCGCAACACGGCGGCGGCGCTCCTTCTGCAGGCGTTCAAAATTCTGTGCGACTTCGTCATCCAGCTCGGTCGTGTTCTCGTCGAACAGCTTCTTAAAGCCTTCCTGCTCACGGGAAACTTCACCCGTCGCATCAAACCCGCGGGTATATTCGTCGATGGGCTTGAGCTGAATGCCGTAATACATATCCTCGGACTCATTGAACTCCGCCTTCTGCATTTTCTTCTCACGGCGGCGTGCAAAAAAGCCCTTCTTCTTTTCTTTTTTCTCTTTCTTTTCCCGCTTCTTTCTCTCGGCGGGTGTTTCCTCGTGCGGCACCGGCACCGGACCGCCGTCCAGCGCGTCCTCGGAAACCTTCAGAACAAAGGCGCCTTCCGCTTCCGGCTCCGCTTTTTCCTGTGCTTCGGGCTCGGGCTCGGGCTCGGCCTGTACGTCAGCCGCAGCCTCGGGCATTTCCGCTTCGGCTTCCTGCACAGCTTCAGCTTCCTCGGCCTTCTCGGCTTCCGCTACGGTATCCGGCTCCTGAACAGCTTCAGGCTCCGCTAAGGTCTTTTGCTCTGCAGCCTCTCTCGCACGACGCTCCTCTTCGAGGATCTCTTCCAGCGAAAATTTACTTTCTCCGCTCATTTCGTTGCTCCTCCTTTTGCCTGAATACCGGAACGCTGACGTGCGATCTCATAGCAGAGAATACCGCAGGCTACGGAAGCATTCAGTGAATTGATCCTGCCCTTCATCGGCAGGGAAACAATGAAGTCTGATTTTTCCTTTACAAGACGTGATACGCCGAAGCCCTCGGAGCCGACAACAAGTGCACAGGCTCCGGTGAAATCCGTCCGGCACCAGTCCGTACCGTCCATATCGGCGGTATAGACCCACACGCCTTTTTCCTTGATTTCGTCCAGAAAGGACGCAATATTCGGGACACGTGCTACGGGCAGATATTCCACCGCACCGGCAGAAGCCTTGCCGACCGCGGCGGTCAGTCCCACGCTGCGGCGCTTCGGAATGACAACACCGTGCGCACCGGCACATTCGGCCGTACGGATGATCGCGCCGAGATTATGCGGGTCGGCGATCTCGTCGCAGACAATGATGAACGGCGCTTCGTTTCTTTCTTTTGCCAACGCAAAAATATCTTCCACTTCGGAGAAATCACGCACGGCCGCCACAGCGACAACGCCCTGATGATTTTCTCCGCCGCACATAGCATCTAATTTTTTGGGATCGGCTTCCTTGACCGTTACTCCGGCCTGCTTCGCCATTTTCAGGATCACATGGATGGATCCCGTCCGGTCGCCCTTGCGCACGTAAATGCTGTCGATGGGTCTGCCGGACTTCAGTGCCTCGGTCACCGCATTACGGCCCGCGATCACATCTTTCACTCTTTCGTTTTCCATGAAGCAGATCTTATTCCTTTCCTGCACAGCGCCCCGGTTGCGGCGCACTTTTCACAGTCTGTATATCTGTTTTTGCGCATACTATCGCAATATACTCGGATTATATCACACATTACGTAGTTTTTGCAACTGCGATACGCAATTTACCTTCTATTTCATGCGCTTTTTTATCTGTTTTTGCGATATATTTCAAAATTGCGGCAAACCGCACGGCCGAAAGTCCCGGCACACAGCTCAAACGGCAGGGCTTTGCACTTGTCCGATGCTGCCCGTTCGCGCTTTCACCACTATACGCTCCGTAATATTTCCTGATCCCGTATAACGGAACGGATTTTCCACAGAGTTTTCCCGATTCCGTGTGGAAAACTCTGTGGAAAGTGTTAAAAACCCGCTTTCTATGCGGATCCGGCTTTCCACAGCTTTTAACATCTGTAACTTTTATGTAAACTTTAGGCGAAAAAAGGTGTTCGGTCGCCGGTTACAATTTGTTAACTGTTTGTAAAATCCTGTAAAAAAGACTTGTGTACCGTTCCCGATTTCGCCCATATCTTGTGGAATTCAAATTATTTTCGTTTAATTCTCTCAGAGCATCAAATCGAAAAAATGCCCTTTTTCGCTCTTTCCGGCGTGCAAAAAACCACGCATCCGGTTTTCCGCAAAAGCAGTTGTTTTTTCATTTGCAATCGTGTAAAATAAATGTATACGATCCGTTTCAACTCACATAACGAAAGGAAGAACCCCTATGCGTGAAGATATTTGTTCCATACCGGTCAGTGAAATTTTCGAACCGAAGGACGGCTGTCCCTTCTGCCGCATGCGCGATATGCTCGAGGACCGCATGGCGACCTACATCACGGGCGCCGCTATGATGGAGCCCGATGTCCGTGTCGAGACGAACCGTCAGGGCTTCTGCAAAGATCATTTCGATCAGATCCTGCAGCGCGGCAGCCGCCTGTCCGTAGCGCTGATCCTCGAGAGCCGCCTGGATGAGATCGCAAACGACATTTTCCCCGAAGACCCGAAAACGCCGCTCAAGAAGGTGCTTTTGGCTGCGGACCGCCGCCGTCAGACCTGCTTTGTCTGCGAAAACGTGGACAAAAACATGGAGCATCTGAGCTCCACCGTCATTAAGCTCTGGCAGACCGAGCCGGAATTCCGCGAGCTCTATGCCGCACAGACACATATCTGCCTTGAGCATTACAGCTTCATTCTGCGCGCCGCACAGAAGATGCCGAAAAAGAACTATATCCCGTTTGCCGCGGAGACCCGCCGCCTGTCGAAAAACTACCTCGACACCGTCAAGGGCGACACGACACATTTCTGCCGCATGTTTGACTACCGCAACGCCGGCGGCGACTGGGGTAATTCCCGCGACGCGATCGAACGCTCCATCGGCTACATCACCGGCCGCGAGCCCACCGTAACAACAAAAACAGAGGGCAAGAACCGATGATCCGGTTTCGCCCCGAAGACGGCTGCCTCGACCTCCCGCAGACGCTCGACTGCGGGCAGGCCTTCCGATGGCGGCCTGTTCTTTTGCCCGACGGCAGGGAAGCGTGGCGCGGCATCGCATTCGGACACGCCCTGACCGTTTGGCAGGAAGAAAACGAATTTTGCTTTGACTGCACGGAAGAAGAGTTTCATACCGTTTGGTACGACTACTTTGATTTCGGTACCGATTACAGTGCGCTGCGCACACAGCTTTCCGCACTGCATCCCGTCCTTAAGGAAGCCTGCAGCTACGCTCCCGGCATACGCATTTTGCGGCAGGAGCCGTGGGAAGCACTGTGTTCGTTCATCATTTCGCAGAACAACAACATCGTACGCATCAAAGGGATCGCAGACCGGCTCTGCAGCCTGTCCGGTCACCCCATTCTATGCGGGGATGAGACGCTGTATGCCTTTCCCACACCGGAAAGCCTCGATACATACACGGTCGAAACGCTTTCCCCGCTTCGTGCGGGTTTTCGGGCAAAATACCTTTTGGATGCCGCTTCGCGCGTCAGTCACGGACAGCTCGACCTCGATGCACTGAAAGCCGTCCCCACAGAGGAAGCCCGCGAACGGCTGATGACGGTCCGCGGTGTCGGGCCGAAGGTCGCGGACTGCGTGCTGCTTTACGGACTGCACCGCACCGACTGTTTCCCGCTGGATGTCTGGATGAAGCGTGCCGTACGGCTGATGCCGGAGCTCACGCCCGAAGATCTCGGCGAAAGCGCGGGGATCGCACAGCAATACCTCTTCCATTATGTGCGTATGCACCCCGAGCTATTCAAATAACCGTTCTTTATATGCCGTCCATACCGGGAAGATCTTCCGGAATGGGCGGCATGCTTTGTCTCAGGATCTCCGCAAATTCCTCCGGGGTCTCCGCACAGTCAAACTGCATCCACTTCCCGAGCGCGGCAAAAAAGCCCGCTTTGACATATACAAAGTAATATTCCATTCTGCGCTCGGATTCTATTCCTATTTTCCGAAAAAAAGGCTTAAAAATATCATCAAACAGAATCTGATATCCACTGTCGATCTGCGACATGCCGACGTTTGAAATATAGGCGAGATACAGCTTATAGTGCCTCTTTATGTGACGCAGAAGCACAAGCAGATACGGCCCTGTGAAATACTGCTGCGTGCCGTCATACACCTCGGCAAAGCCTTCAAAAAGCTCTTTGCCAGCCTCATTGCACAGTGCCTCCAAAAGCGCATATACGTCCTGATAGTGGAGATAAAACGACGAGCGGTTGATACCGACCGCTTCGCAGATCTCCCGCACGGTGATCTTCGAGATTTCTTTTTCTTCGAGCGCTTTCACAAAATAATCCCGGATGCGCTGATCCGTTTCCTGAAACCGCT
>JAGAOD010000138.1 GCA_017623855.1 Clostridia bacterium | reverse complement strand
CTGCTCCAGTGTGTCGCGAATCATACACAGCGGCGTCAGCTTCAGCTTCGGCAGGCAGGCGCGCAGCTGCAGCATGTTCGACGCAAATTCATAGTGGATAAACTTACGGCGCGGATGTCCCATTTCGAAGCTGTTGTCGTCATTCGAGAGGAAGAACAGGTCAGCTGCCACGTCCTCGACGATAAAGGAGTCGGCACCTGCATTTTCGAATGCCTTGTAGTCTGCGCCGTAACGGTAGATCGCCTCGATCGGCCCTTTTGTCCACGCGCTGTTGAATGCGGCCTTTGCACCGGTGCTGTTGATGGCTTCGATCACATGTGCCATGAACGCAGACCAGTGCTCTCTGTAGAATTTGATCCACTCGGGACGGTGATTTTTGAAAATATACTCCGCAGTGGACGGAATATCCGTACAGGATGCGGGCGGCGTGATGCCGTATTCCTTAAAAAAGCGCGAGGTGGTCTGCTCGGAGTAATCGGCGTCCTGCAGAGATCTTCTCGGACTCGAAACGCCGTCTGCGACTTGAATGCCGTCTAATTCGTAGTCGCGGATCACAGCCTTCAGCTGACGGATATATACTTCCTCCAAAGGCGTGCCGTCCTTGAAGCAGTTCAGCATGTGGAGGCTGTCCGTATGGCTGCCGTCACGCGGCACAACGCGCAGCTCGGGGTGCTCATCGAGATAGCGCACGGGCTCCTCGTCAAGCTCCGTTTCGAAGTCGAACATGCTGATATACACCTGCACGCCGCGGCTGTGCAGCTCCTTTACAAGACCCGCCATTTGCAGATTCGTCCAGTTCTGGCGCTTGCGGTCGTCGTTTCCGGCGTGTCCGCTGTAGGAGCAGGCATAGAGCGGCAGGCGGTATTCTTCGTCCATGCCCTTATGCGTCAGCACAAAACAGATGCTCGTCAAGTGAAACGACACCATGTCCGGAACAAATCCCGTTTTCTGCAGAAAATCGCCCACACCGTAGTCGGGCAGGGTATTGTCAAAGCCGATGAGCTCGATCCAGATCGAATTTCGAAAGCCCTCGTGTTTCTTGCCAAAGTAAATATCATGATACCCGTACATTTCGGTTTCCTCCCTGTACACGTCAGTGTTTCCTTGTATATTTATTATAACTCTACGGCATCAAAAAGTATTTGCACGTTTCATCCAAGTTTTGGAGTTCGGCTTTGTATATTCGCACAAAAGAAAAACAGCGGCAGAGATATGGACTTATCTCTGCCGCCGAAATGTATCAAATTATTATACGCCCTCGTGGCTTCTGAGGATCATGTTCTTGTAGAAATCGACTCCCATCGGAAGGGCGCCGGAATAGATATTTTCGTTCAGACCGTGAATGCTTGCATACTGCTGGTTGTCGATATAGAGCGGAGCAAAGCGCAGGCAGTTATCGCTGACCGCCTGATAAAACTTCGCGTCCGTGCCGCCGGTCATGACATACGGACAGATCTGCACACCGGGATAGACCTCGGCTGCGACCTTCTCGACGAGCGCGAAGGAATTGCTCCTATAGTCCACCACGGGACACGCGCTGCCGCCCGTGATGATCTCGGTCTCGATATCGTATCTCTCCGCGATGTCGGAGATCAGCTCAATGCTCTCCTTCGCATCCTGATGCTGAATGAATCGCATATTGCCCGTAACATAGGCTTCCTGCGGAAGCACGTTCAAACCGTCGGAGCCCTTGGCGGTTGTAAATGCCAGCGTTGTGCGGATCATCGCACCGGCAACGGAGCTGATGGACGGCAGGAGCTTTTCAAGCAGCGGCGTGAAAATATCCATGTTTGCAAAAATGAGCTTCATGCCGAAATTCATATTCGGCGCCGTTCTGCGGAACATCTCCTTAACGGTCGGTGTCAGCTTTGCCTTAAACGGGCTCTTTTTGTCCACGTCCGCCATGAATTTGCCGAGACGGACAAGGGGCGTGTTCTTCTTCGGGGCGCTTGCGTGACCGCCGCCGCTTCTTGCGATGAATTTGAGGTCACCGTAGCCCTTTTCGACGACGCCGACCATGCCGTAAATACCCTTGACACCGGCGATCGGCTCCTCGATGATCATGCCGCCCTCGTCCATGACAAAGGCAAGGTGAATGCCGTTTTCCTGCAGGTAACGAACCGTAGCCGGTGCACCGTCACCGCCGTACTCCTCCGTGCAGGAGCTCGCGATATACACGTCGCATTCCGGCTCAAAGCCCTCGGCGATGAGCTCCTCCACGGCGGTCAGCATGCAGAAAAGGCTGGCTTTCGTGTCGACCGCACCTCTGCCCCATACGCGTCCCTTCTCGTCGATGTCGCCGCTGAAGGGCTCATGCTCCCATTTACCGCCGGCTTCGACGACGTCATGGTGGCTCATAAAGAGAATGGGGTCATGTTTCTTTTTGCCCTCCCACTTAAAGAGAAGGCTGCCGTCAAAGACCTTTTTCTCGCATTTTGCGTGGATATTGGGGAAAAGCTCCTCGAGTGTTTCGTGAAGCTTATAGAACTTCTCGCGGCTCGCGTCATAGCGGCTCGAGATCGTCTCATGACGAATAATGGCAGCAAGGCCGCGGCCGTATTTTTCTGCGCGTTCGCTTCTGTCCAGCTCGATCATCGCCGTTCGTGCAGCCGTCGGCTTCAAAGAAACCGTGCGGATCAACAGAACCGCGATAAAGATCACAATTAAAACTGCAATAATAATTCCGATCATAATTACCGCTCCTTAAATCTTACCCTTTTTGAAAAGGAGGAAACCGATAAGCAATGCCAGACCGCCGCTCGGAATGATGAGGATGCTTGTCTGCGAGATCATGCTCGGCACAGCGATGCAGAGCACGCTGATGAGCAGCAGCGGAATGACGGCGATTTTCGGGCTCTTTGCGAAATATTTCAAACCCAGTGCACCGAAGAGTGCCGGAACGACGTTGTTAAAGGCGGGAAGCAGAGCTTCATTCTGCAGCACCGGCTGCAGCGGAACGAGCAGGATGACGCCTGCGACGATGACGAGCGTCGTTACGATGGCACTCGTTGCAACGCTGATCGTCGAAATGATCTCATGCTCGGGCGTACCGACCTCCGTACCTGCAATATCCTTGGCGTTCATCGCGACCGGGATCTTCATGTTCGTTACATTGCCGGTGATGAAGGAAAGGTAGCTGCCGCCGACACCCAGCATCGGGGCATAGACCAGAAATTCAACGACCGACACGGGGAAATAAACTACGATGACCTTCGCAAAGCCGGCCCAGAAGCCTGCGCCGTCGATGGGTGTGTTGAAATAGACGCTCATAACAAACGGAATCGTGCCGAGAATGATGACCATCGCAACGAGTGTTACACGACCAAGGCGGTGCAGACCGTTATTAAAATCGGTAAAGAATTTTTCTTTGTTTTCCATTGCTCTTTCTCCTTTCCCTTAAAGTACCATATTGATAAGCACGGCAGCCGCCATAGCGATAAGCATGCTGGCCGCGAGACTGAAGTTTTCTAAAACAAGCTTGCCTTTTTTCTGAATAAAATACTCAAAAACAGCCATAACGATCGCCGCAATGATCGCTACGAGCAGCGGCATGATATCGGAGCCGGCTCTCGGGATCGCCTGACCGATATATGCGCCGATATATGCCGCACAGAGACCGACGAACATCGCGGTCGTTGCGTGTGCGCCAAAGCCCGGCTTGCCGGAGGTGTTCTCCTTCTTCGGCTTGGAGCGAACCTTGTTGAGATATTTCTTAAGGAAGAAAATGCTGATGAAAATACCGCCCAGAATACCGATGGTCATAACGAGCGCGACCGTTACGAATTTACCGGTGTCCATCATGTCGACCTTGAGACCCGGCAGACCGAGGCTCTGCGCCGCGATCTCCGCAACGTTCAGCTCATACTGCAGCGCGCCGATAACGGAAAGGCGAAGCCATGAGAACGGAACACCGAGACTGCCGGAGAGCGCCACAACACCCAAAAGGATGCTGATGGAGGGCAGCAGCGTAAATGTTGCACTGGATGTAATGGTTTTCTTAAGGACTTTCTTGTCCATGCCCAGCTTGACGCCTGCGCGATAGCTCTTAACGAGGAAGATAACGCACATGACCGTCATAAACGTGAGGGCAAGGGCTACGATCAAATAGAAAAAGCCCGAGTTGACCTGACTGAGATACTCGTTCATCAGAATGAACCTCCTTCAATATACTTTCTTAATCATACCACCCGAAAACGACTTTTTCCACAGTTTTATGAAAAATCGTAAAAACTTGTGTTTTCTGCATGTTCCTGCTATACTCATAAGAGCTTTTAAGGGAGATGAACATGAACAAGATCACTTTCGAGGAATTATCAGAATATATGAAGGCGATCTCCGACAGCCGCGCCTTTGAGCTTGCGGCTATGGGAGAGGACTTTGTTGTGCCCTACATCATGAACGACAGCATCGAGGACTATTTCGTCTTCAAAAACTGCAGTATCCGCGGCGAATACGACCCCGAGCTGCAGGAAAGCACGCTCGTCGAAGCCGTAAAGGACGGGGAGCTGACCGGGCTCATCATCCGGCAGAAAAACACAAATATCGTAACGCTTTGGTTCCGCGAGGTCTTCCGCGTGCAAAAGTGCAGCCGCTACCACGAGATCGGTCACTTTTGGGTCAAGGGCAGCGAGCACTGGCGAAGGATCGTCTACATGGCGGGAACGCTCCATGACAAATGCACCTACGGCGGCGAAGAATTCTGCAATGAAAAAGAAAAGGCGCTCCTCCCGCTCATGGAATTTGCGCCCCTCAGGGAGTTTTCCTTTTTCAGAGAAGGCATTCACGCGTACTACCCCGACACGTACGCGGCGCTCGATCTGATGCGGGAGCTCGCCGAAGAAGTCGGGGACAGAAAATTCACAAAGCTTCTTGACGCTTATGAAAAGCGCCCCACCTTTCGGTTTGCAAGACATATCGCGAAAAAGATGAACGAAAAAAGCCATGCGCCGCTCTACGGGCTTATTTTCAGCCGCATTGCGGCAGCCTCCGCAGAACACCCGCCGCGCGATTACGGCGAAAAGCTGAGCGCAGAGATCGAAGCGGAGCGGGATAAGGTCACAAACAGGCTGCTTTCTGCCGGCTACAGCGGCATATATCCCCTTTTCACAAGGGGCTGCCGTCAGGTACTCGCCGCAGAGGAGCACCCCTTCACCCTTTCCGAGATGGAATACGAGGACTTCGAGTTTCGCATCCGGTTCATGGTGTCCGAATGCAGAAAACCGCCCAAATATCTCTGTGAAGGCTTCTTCCGCGGCTTCGGCAACAAAGGCTATATTGAAGAAGATATCCAAAAATTGCTGTAAAAAAGACGGTTTTCCAAAAAGGAAAACCGTCTTAATATTTACACGAGGTCCACCGAGGAGTTCTCGAGCACATTCGGCAGCAAGGTATAAACACTGCATCCGCAGAGTGTGTCAAAATGCTTCTTTGTGTTCATAAACGCACGCCATTTGTCCAAAATGAACGGCGGCAGCCCATGCCGCAGCGCAACGTCAATGAGCCGTTTTTCCATGATACATGCGCCGTTCGGCAGAGAGATCGCGTCACAAAGCTGGATCAAAACATCGTAATCGTCATATTCAGTTTTTTCCAAAAACTCTTTCAGAAACGCTTTTTGCTCCGCGGTGCAGTCATATTTTCCGATGAAGGTGTCGACGTCCTTGATCGGGAACGAATGCGTAAGGCAAATGCGCGCCGCTTCCGGTTCGCCGAGCTGCATCATATAGTCGTAACCGTCAAAAATGTGCATTATTCCCTTAATGCCCGCACGGCGGCCGATATCGTGCAGAAGGCCGAGCACATACGCCTTATCCGCGTCCATTCCGGGCACCTTTTCGGCGATCAGCCGCGCGTTTCGCGCAACGGACTCCGAATGCTGTTCCCACAGCCCCGGCGTCAATTCTGCGCCGCGTCTTAACTCACGCTCCGCTTCCTTCGGTGTCAGCATAACTCTTCCCCCTTACAGCATGCGAAGCTTTTCATAAACTTCTTCCGTTTCACGCTCCGCACCCTGAAATGCAGGCCATGCGTCGATGTTGTCGCCGTTTTTCCTCGGGATGATGTGGATGTGAAAATGCGGTACGGACTGACCCGCACTCTCGTCGCTCGCGTTCAGGAGATTGACGCCCTCATAGCCGCAGTTCTCCACGCAGTGACAGGAGACCTTCCGAACCGCTGCCATCAAATGTTCCAGTGTCTCAGTATCGCAATCCAAAATATTCTTCACGTGCTTTTTCGGGATCGCGACCATGTGTCCGTCCACATCCTTCGCGATGTCCATGAACACAAGCGCATACTCGTCCTCATACACCTTCATGCTCGGGATCTCTCCGTTCACGATCTTACAGAATACACAGCTCATTTTTATACCTCCTACAGCCAAAAAATAACCTTTTTCGCGCCTTGACTTAAACTTAATCTCTATTTCAAGTTGTATCATCCGGCCATCATTTATGTCCAATATTCACCAAAGCACTCTTTCGTCAAGCTCCGAAATATCCCCGTCTTTGAATCCGGCGGCTAAAAGATAATCTTCCACCTTCAAGTGATAGCCGACATATTCAAAATGCGAGTCCGAGCCAAAGGTCACGGGCACGCCCATCTCAAAAAGCTCGCGCAGAAACTCGGCGTACTGATGTTTGAATTTCTCGGTCGCCTTGTTCGATCGGAAAAAGTGGGAATTGCACTCCACATATTTGCCGTTTTCCTTCAGCGCCGCCGCAATATCCATGTGCATCGAATGCGGGATCACGGAAAAATCCTCGTACCATAAGCCCTTGCTGTTCCACCACGGATGCCCG
This sequence comes from Clostridia bacterium, assembly GCA_017623855.1. GTDB lineage: Bacteria > Bacillota > Clostridia > Oscillospirales > Acutalibacteraceae > Hominenteromicrobium. The sequence continues at coordinate 3,198 of JAGAOD010000138.1, read as the reverse complement.
AGGATCGTCACCCGTTCGTCGTTCGCAAGCCACATCTGCAATCTGTACCATTCGTTGATCGAATCCCTAAGGTCAAACGCGGAAGGATCGTCATTCGTCACATCCAAGCGCCAATGTGCCGCGCCGATGGCGTACTGCACACCTAAGCGGATCAGATTTTCCTTCGTGCTCCCGAGCTCGATCCCATCGTTTTTCATCGAACCCGCAGGGATATAACCGTCCCGCGTACCGGTTCCCGCAATATAGTCGAACTCCGCTTTTGCGATCGGAGTAAGCTCCACGCCCGACACGATATCCGGAAACTTCTTCTTGTATGCGTTGACCGACTCGGCGGATTTCTCCAGATTAGCCATAAATTTCCGATCGTTAAAATTCACATGGTCGGTAACACCCATCTTTCGAAAACCGAACCTCGCTGCACCGGCGGCGATATCGTCCAGCGTGAGCGACGCATCATAAGAAGCCTCGCTGTGCATGTGCCAATCCGAATGTATGATCATAAAACGCCCTTCTTTTCAAAAGTAGTTTATAAAGTTATTATAGCACACCCCACCCGGAAGTAAAGACCGCGCTCACAGCTGACAGTATTTCGACTTATATTTCATATCTGCAGTGGACTTCTTTTGCATATTGTTGGGGTGTTTTCCCCATTCTGCGCTTAAACACATAGCTAAAATAACTCTGTGACGAGAATCCGCATTGAAAGGCGATCTGCGTTAAGGAATCATTTGTCGTTAAGAGCAAATCTATGGCTTGTTTGATACGCTGCTCCTCAATGTAATCACGCAGAGTTTTACCGAAACAAAAAGACGGATGGTGGTGCGCCTTCTGGATCCAGTCCCCTGTGATCGGCTGTGACCTGGATGAAAAAATCTCCGGCGTGGAGATAGATATTCCGGAATCCTTTAAGCCGGTTCCCGAAGCCTGGGACGCTGTTGGCGACACCTTCCTGGTAGATTACGTTCGCGTATTTGACAAAAAAGATAATGAAACTCGCACTGTCTCCGCACATTCCTAAATATAGCGGATCAATTTCTGCCTATTCCTTCACTTGTCATCTTTCCCTCTCATTGATTCAGCAAATTTTTACCTCTAACCTAATCGATTCCAACCTTTCAAATTCCTATAAAGGACACAGACAAAAAAGGAACTGCATAACCGGTTCCCTGCTTTTCGTTTTGTTTTTTTCGCTTCGGTTCATTGCTTTCAAAAAGCTGTCGTGCTACAATGCAATTAGGATCATTTCATTCATGTGAGTTTTTTACTATCCGCAAGCGAAATGGGACAGTAATCTATCGCTTAGAAGTTACTTTGAGGAAAAAGCAGGAAAGAACATCTATGTCCTTGTTGAAAAAGAGACTTTCAGACCATCGGCTTGTCGGCAGACAAACAAGTAAAGACCCCAATTACAGCACTGGGTGCGCGCGAACGCAAAGCACATAAAGGCAAGAGACAGATTTTTGTGTTTTAAGTAGTACAACCAACCTGAATTTTAGCAATACAGACTTGAAAGGTGAAAAATGATGGATATCAAGCAGTACAGATATATATCGGCAGCCGATTTTATGGCATCTGACGGCAATGAAGATGTTGCTGACAAGCTGCAGCAGCTGATCGATACACACCCAAACCACACGATCTTTTTTCCGGATGGCATCTATTTGCTTTCACATCCGGTTTTGACGCCTGCAAGTCCCCAAAGAAGCGTTGACCTGCAGTTGGCAAATTTTGCACATATGAAAGCTGCGGAAGACTGGAACAGCAAAGAAGCGATGATCCGGCTTGGCGCAAAAGATTTTGCGAACGATATCTATACACCCGGCAGCAATTATGGAATCAGCGGCGGTATTATTGACGGTTCAGGGAAAGCCAAAGGCATTTCCATTGATGGCGGTCGCGAGACCTATATACGCAATGTCAATATCAAAAATGTGCAGGTCGGTGTCCATATTAAATACGGCGCAAATTCCGGTTCATCCGATGCGGATATTTTGTCGGTCAATGTAACGGGAAACGGAAGTCCGGACAGCGTTGGTGTGTTGATCGAAGGTTTTGACAACACGCTGACCAATATGCGTATTGCCAATGTTTTCACGGGTGTTCGGGTGTGCAGTGGCGGCAATATGCTAAGAAACATACATCCGTTATTTATCATTGATCCGTCTACCTATAGTGAATACGAGGAGAGCATCGGATTCCGTATTGAGCACGGGATGAACTGGTTTGACTATTGCTACAGTGACCAGTTTGCCGTCGGCTTTGATACCCTTGGCGGCGGCATCCTGAAAAATTGTTTTTGCTGGTGGTATTCCGACAAAGAAAAACTGCATTTGGCTGTTCGCAGTCACGGCAGCTTCTATGGCAGTATCGATACGATGGTTATCGGCGGCGCTCAGCATCCGGAATATCCAAATCAGTTCATGGATCCTGTGCCGAATAAAAATGACGGTATGATCGATAAGGTAACGAGGGTTGTGCCGGACGGAAGTGTGCAACGGATTCGATGAGTGTAGAGTCTCCTTGCCCAACATTACCGACTATGCTATACTGGAAAAAAACAAGGGAGATTGTACTTATGGCAACTGATTTAGAAATCACAAGTGAAGATATTTCCGGCGGAAATCTATTTATGAAGTGCTCTAAGTTAAACGAAGCCGCACTCACCGATTTGCCACAAGGTTACCACATTCGTACCTGCCGCAAAGAAGAACTGGATATTTGGAAAGCCATGCACTTTGACAACGAAGAGACGGCTAAATCCTTCAAACCTTTCATGGATAAGTATTTTGATACCGTATACGCACCTTACGGAGAAGCGTTTTGGAAACACTGCATGTTTCTCTGTGATTCAAACGATACGCCCATAGGCACTTGTTTTGTTTGGCCGGCATATGAGGAAATTATGACACTACAGTGGTACAAGATACGCAGTGAGTACGAGGGACACGGCTTAGGCCGCGCACTTCTCTCTTATATCATGCGCACTGTAAAGGAAGAAGAATTCCCTGTATTTCTGCACACACATCCCGCATGCCGTCAGGCAATCAAGCTCTATACGGATTTCGGCTTTTCCCTATTGACTGATACTGAAATTGGCTACCGAAAAAATGATCTTACCGAAGCTATGCCCTACCTGAAAAAAACATTATCCGACACAGCTTATCGGGCACTTACTTTTTCCACCGCAACAGAAGAATT
>JAGAOD010000137.1 GCA_017623855.1 Clostridia bacterium | reverse complement strand
TGGATCAGTATGTCCAATACTTTAACTCTGAACGTTTTGCTGCCGCCTTGGATTACAAAACCCCAATCCAGTACAGGACTGAATTGGGGTTCTGAAGCTATGCTTTTTTATTCGTGTCTACTTTTACTTGACAGATGCAGGTGCGTTTGCATCACGGAGTGTCCGATTTTTTTATTTCAGTTTCTTAAAGTCGATCTTCAGATTTCGTGAGGCGTGCAGGCGTGGACCTTCGACGCCTGTGCGGCGCATATAAACGCCCTGTACGAGACCGAAGCCGAGATACAGACAGACGGCACTGCTGCCGCCGGCGGAGAAGAAGGGCAGCGTTACGCCCATAACGGGCAAAAGCGCCAGACACATGCCGATGTTTGAGACGGTCTGCAGTGCGATCAACCCGAAAAAGCCGAAGCAGATGCAGCGTCCGAGATCATCTCTCGCTTTATTTGCGATGTGCAGAACGCGCACGAGATAGAGGAACAAAAGCAGGATGATCGCCGTGCAGCCGATGAAGCCGAGCTCTTCACCTGCGACGGAGAAGATGAAGTCACTGTGCTGGAAGGTAACGAGGTTCGTTTCGACGCGGTTTCCGTTAAAGAGCCCTTTGCCGAACAGCTGCCCGCTGCCGATGGAAAGCCGCCCCTGATACTGCTGATAGCCCTCGTTCAGCTGGACGGACGGGTCGTCAAGATTATAGACCGACGTAAAGCGATTGATCTGATATTCACTCAGAACGTTGTTCCAGATAAACGGAACGGCAAGGGCAATGACACCGCCGAGGAGGGCAAAGTAGCGAAGCTGGATGCCGCCGCCGAGGCTCATGCAGAGGAACATGAAGAAAAAGACGATCGCCGCGCCGTCGTCGCCCTGGAAATGGCAGAGAAGAACGGGTACGGCTGCGTGTCCCGAGAGCAGTAAGACATAAAGCGGGTTTTTAAGCTTGCCGCGCGCTTTGATCAAGCTCAAATGCTTTGAGTAGGTGATCATAAACAGGATCTTCACAAGCTCGCTTGTCTGGAACGTTCTGCCTGCAAGGCTGATCCACGCCTTGGCGTTGACGCCGCCGCTTCCCTGAACCGCCACACCGAAGAACAGCGTGTAGATCATAACGGCGACGGAGAATCCGGCGATCACCGTCCAAAAGGCGGCGATGTGCTCATAGTCGATGAAGGAGAGCAGCAACGCGGCGAGCAGTCCGATCACGGTGACCGTGAGCTGTGTCCCGAAATAGTCGGTATTTGCAGCGCGGGAGGCGCTTTTCAGAAGAATCAGGCTGAACGCGGCGATGATGAGCATCAAAAGCCAAAAGAAAGGGTCTATGCGCCGGAACCAGCCCTGTATTCGAAGTAATAATCTGTTTTGCATGAACAGTGTTCCTTTTCGGTGTTTTCTTCAAACTCAGTATAGCACACAGCGGCGTTTTCAGCAATGCTTTTCAAAATTTCGTCCGTCTCCTCTTTACGAATTCGACTTTTTGAGATATAATCGGATAAGAGTAGTAAAATCCGGTATTATGGGCTTTGGCTCGGCCGGGTAATATCAAGGAATAAGAAAGGTTGGTTTTGGATATGCTTACCGATATCGGGCTCGCTTTGCGGGCAAAGCATGATCCACGACCTGTTCTAAAGCTATGGCAGTTTATATAACGAAATCGGTTTCGGAAACGGAAGCGCTTGCTGCGCGTGTCGCCGAAAAGCTTACGGGCGGCGAGGTGATCGCTTTTTCGGGCTCCATGGGCATGGGAAAGACAGCGTTTACGCGCGGTCTCGTGATCGCCCTCGGCGGCGGTGACGTAGTCTCGAGCCCGACCTTTGCACTTGTAAATGAATATGATGCGCGTCTTACGGTGCAGCATTTTGACATGTACCGTGTTTCGGGCTGGGATGACCTGTACTCCACGGGCTTCTTCGATTACCTCGACACGGATCAGGTGCTTGTCGTCGAGTGGAGCGAAAACATTGACGGGGCATTGCCGGAAAATGCGATCCGCATCGCCATTTCAAAGGGTGAAGACGAATCGGAGCGCATTTTCGAGATCGACGGAATAGACCTGTAAATTCAAAAGAGATAAGGATTTTTTCATGTTGATTTTAGCTATGGATTCCTCCGCAACACCGGCATCTGCCGCGCTGCTCGAGGAGGATAAGATACTTTCGGAATTTTATATTCATACAAAGCAGACACACAGCCAGACGCTGATGCCGATGGTGGACTCCGTCTTAAAGCTGTCCGGCAGGACGCTCGATGACCTTGACTGCATCGCGGTTTCTGCGGGTCCCGGCTCGTTTACCGGCGTGCGCATCGGTGTGTCCTGTGTAAAAGGGCTCGCCATGACGAGGAATATTCCCTGTGCCGGCGTTTCCACATTGCGCGCAATGGCGGAGAACGCAAAGGGCATGAGCGGTGTTGTGTGTGCTGTAATGGATGCCCGCTGCGCACAGGTGTATAACGCCATGTTCCGCGTGGAGGGCGATACGGTCGAGCGTATCTCGGAGGATCGTGCTCTGCCGATCAGTGAACTGTTTGAGGAGTGTGCCGCATACGGCGAAAAGCTCCTGCTTGTCGGTGACGGTGCCGAGCTGTGCTATAAGACCTTTGCCTCTTTCGGCGCAAAGCTTCTGCAGCCGCAGCTTCGTTTCCAGCGCGCTTCCGGTGTGGCCTATGCCGCTAAGGAAATGTGCGAAAACGGAGAGACCGTTACACCTGACGCACTTATGCCTGTCTATTTACGTCTGCCGCAGGCGGAACGTGAACTTAAAAAGAAAAACACAATGAATACGGAGGGTTCAAAATGATTGCAATTGGTTGTGATCACGGCGGCTTCGCGCTGAAGGAAGCTGTCAAAAAGCATCTTGAAGAAAAGGGCATCGAGATCAAGGATTTCGGCTGCTATTCCACGGAGAGCGTAGACTATGCAGTACATGCTGCAAAGGTCGCACACTGTGTGGCTGAGGGCGAAGCGGAATACGGCATTCTCGTTTGCTCCACCGGCATCGGTATTTCCATTGCCGCAAATAAGGTCAAGGGCATCCGTGCAGCGCTTTGCTGTGATACGCACGCTGCGGAAATGACCCGCCGCCACAATAACGCAAATATTCTCTGCATGGGCGGTCTTGTGATCAGCGAACAGACCGGTCTCGACATCGTTGATACCTTCCTGTCTTTTGATTTTGAGGGCGGCCGTCATCAGCGCAGAGTGGATCAGATCGCTGCGATCGAAAACGGCGAACTTTAAGTTTTTTTGAAGGAGCATACACTATGAATAAAAATATCTTTGTTATGGATCATCCGCTGATCCAGCATAAGCTCACCTTCCTGCGTGACAAGAACACAGGTACACAGCAGTTCAGGGCTCTCGTCAGCGAGATCGCGAACCTCATGTGCTATGAGGCAACACGTGACCTGCCGCTGACGGAGGTGGAGACCGAAACCCCGATCCGTATGGCGAAGACAAAAGTCATTGCGGGCCGCAAGCTGGCGTTTGTTCCGATCCTCCGTGCCGGTCTCGGCATGGTCGAGGGCGTACTGCAGCTCGTTCCGAGCGCAAAGGTCGGTCACATCGGTCTGTACCGCGACGAGACCACACTGCAGCCCGTTGAATACTACAACAAGCTGCCGCCGGATATAAGCGAGCGCGATGTCATCGTTCTCGATCCGATGCTGGCAACCGGCGGCTCTGCGATCGACGCGATCACCATCGTAAAGCGTTCGAATCCGAGAAGCGTGAAGTTCCTCTGCATCATCGCCGCACCCGAGGGTCTGAAGGCGCTGAGCGAGGCACATCCGGACG
>JAGAOD010000136.1 GCA_017623855.1 Clostridia bacterium | reverse complement strand
GCAATCGAATGTCACAAGGCACACGGGCGAGGCGAGGATTACACGCAAATCGTCCATGAAGCCTATAACGCCATGGAACTCATGGTCGGTGAATAAAGGTCAAAAAAACTATGTTGTTCTTATCGGATAAATTGAAAATCCTTCAATTTTGGTTAAGAACCGGCATTTCATTTGTATACGCAAATTCAGTTGGGCAGTAGCCATAACACAAAAATAAACAGAAAAGAGCAAGAGTAAAAGGAGAATCCTTTCTATTCTTGCTCTCGTTTTTCTTCTGTCGATATGTCAACTTTTATTGACTCGATATGCCTTCGCTGCGCTCAGGCTCGATATATTGCCGCTTAGCGTCAATTCGATATGAAATAAATCCCTCGTTTGCGAAGCAAACATATCGAGTGCGCCGGCACATATCGAACGCTGTAAGCGTATATCGAAAATCCCGCAGGGGATTTATCTCGATATTATTTGTTTAAGGGCTTGACAAATTCGTTTACGTCAGATAAACTATAGTTAAGGGTTTATTCAATGTAAACGAAAGGAGAATCCGTATGTTGAAAAAGAGGATTTTAGCTTGTATTTTGGTGGCCGCACTGCTTTTGCTGACTTCCTGCGGCAGCGCAGGCAGGTCGAGCGGAGCGCGGCTCATGGGCGACACGGAGAGCCCGGACCCGCTGCGCATCTGCATCGACCTGATGGACTTCAGCACGGACAATCCCCAAAGCTGTGACACCTCTTATAATGACCTTCTGTTCCGGCTGAAGGAGACCGCCGGGCTCGAGGACGTCGTTTTGGAGATCATTCCCTCTCCCTATGACTTCAAAACATTTATGGCAGACACGACACCCCGTGCCACCGCCATCGATCGCATCCGCTCGGAGATCATGGCGGGCGAAGGCCCCGACGTATTCCTGATGACGTATATGACATATTTGGGCACTATGGGACCCGAATATGACTCGACGGACTGCCTGTTCAAATACCCGCAAAAGGCCATGGAAAACGGCATCTTCCTGCCGCTCGACGAATACATCGAAAACAGTGCAGAGCTCGGCGAATGGGACAAGCTGATAAAACCGGTGCTCGACGCCGGAAGAAATGACGAAGGACAGCTGATCGTCCCGCTGAACTACTCGTTCCCGCTTCTGTGCTATCCGAAGTCCGAATGGGAACACATTCCGGACAAGAAATACACATGGAACGACATGCTGACGAATCCGGAGCTTCTGCCTGTTTCCCTTGACATGGCAAACTGCGGTTACTCGGACAACATCCTGTATATGTCCGGGCCGGACAGCAGTGATACTTCGTGGGAAACGGAATTTTTCTGGCAGCCGTACTATCTCCCGTTCATCATGGGCGAGCTTGCGGATTACGACGCGGAGGAGCTGAGTTTCACGGAGGAAGAGCTTTTGGCGCGTGTGAAGGATATCTTAGCACTCGAAAGACAGGACGGCTATATGGAATTCGACAAGGCCTGCGAGGAAAAGACCGGCATCAGGCTTTCTGACAGGTATCTCAATGTGCCGATGACCTTTATGCCGCTTTATAACGCGGACGGCGGTATCACCGTGGAGATCGAGCGCTTCGCGGCGGTCAACCGCAACACAAAGCGCCCGGAGGACGCATTCAGGGTGATCGATCTGCTGATGAGCGGCTACGTACAGCAGTGGAGCGATTTTTATTCGGAATTCATCTATAAATCCAACAGTCTCCCGATGCACGAGGAGCTGTTTCAGAAAGAGCACCCGACCTGGGGAAACAACTACTACATGCTCGACGAAAACTTCGAAGCCTTCTGTAAGGTACGCGAGCAGATCACCGGTGCAAATTTTCACTCTGAAGGAACCGCCCTGCTGTCGGACATGATGAGCAAATGCTGCAGCGGCGACTTTGACGACAGGCCCGTTGAGGAGATCGTCCACGAAGCGTACGAGGATCTGAGCCGCAGAGTGAAGGAATAACGAAATTATTGAGCAAAGAGCTTATCAGCAGCCCGAAAATGACGCTTTTAGAAAAATTCCAAAAAAATTTTCCGAAAACGGTTGACAAAATTGTTTACGCTTGGCAAACTATACATAGGTAGATAAAACAACTTAATTATAAAGCGAGGTAATTAACAATGGAAGAATTAAGATTAGGCGTTGTGGAATCCCATTTCGCAGACATCGTTTGGGCAAACGCACCCATGACAACAAGACAGCTTGTCGATATCTGCGCTAAGGAACTCAACTGGAAGCGCCCGACGACCTATACTGTTCTGAGAAAGCTTTGCGAAAGAGGCATCTTCAAGATGGAGAACAGCATCGTTTCCGTAATCATGAACCGCGACGAGTTCTTCGCTATCCGCGGTGAACAGTTCGTCGACAATGCATACGAGGGCTCGCTGCCGGCATTCATTGCGGCATTCACTACACGCAAGCAGCTGACAGCAGAAGAAGTTGAGGAGATCAAGAAGTTAGTCGACCGGATCGGAACAAAATAATGCTTCGCGTCATCTTTCTGGAGCTGCTGAATCGCAGTCTCGCCGCAGGATGGCTTGTGCTCATCATCCTCCTGCTGCGTTCACTGCTGCGGCGCTTTCCGCGTTGGGTCTTTTGCCTGATGTGGGGCATCGTAGGCCTCCGCTTGATTTTGCCGTTCCTCTTTGAAAGCGGGCTCAGTTTGATACCGAGCACGCACACGATCGAGCCGTCCTTCGATCTCGGGCGGATGGTCGTGCAGACCGGCATTGAGCAGATCGACTCGTCGGTTAATACGTATCTGGACACCCAATTCGACGCGGCGCAGATCATCCCGAAGGTGTGGTACGACAGCGCTATGCAGGTGTGCAGCCGGATCTGGCTCGTCGGTGCAGTTCTGCTGCTCGGCTACGGCATATACGCCGAGCTTCGGCTGCGTCATAGGGTCAGCGCTTCGCTGAGCTGCGGTAAAAATGTGTTCGTCTGTGACGATATCTCTTCCCCGTTCGTTCTCGGCGTCTTTAAGCCGCGCATCTATCTGCCGTCCGCCATGGGACATGCCGAAACGGAGTGTGTCCTGCTGCACGAGCGCGCCCATATCGCACGGCGCGACCCGCTGTGGAAGGTTTTGGGCTTTGCGCTCCTTTGCGTCTATTGGTTCAACCCGCTCGTATGGATCGCCTATATGTGCTTCAGCCACGATGTGGAGCTTGCCTGTGACGAGCGCGTCATCCGTCTGATGGCTGACGACGACAAACGCGAGTACGCACAGACCCTGCTGCGCTGCAGCATCCGCCGGAAAATGCTTGCGATCAGTCCGGTCGCATTCGGCGAGGTCGGCGTAAAACGGCGTATCAAGTCCATCGTTTGGTTCAAGGAATGGGGCGACCGTACGATGTACACCGCATTCATTCTTTGCATGGTGCTCGCTGTCGGCTTCCTCACGAACCCGACCGTCATGGCGAGCGAATACACCTCCGTCTCGAGCTCGGTATACGGAAACTCCGTGTATTACACCGCACATTTCGACTGCAAAGGCAGGCACATCGAGGTCGGAGAGTATTTCCACGCTCAGCGCGGCGAGATCCACAGAGAATGCGAGTTCTACAGCTACAAGCCGAACACGCAGAGCTTCCACGTCCACGAATACGGCACGGTCATGCAGATTGGCATCTGCTCCGTCTGCGGCAAACCGGTCTATTCCGAACCGCTCTATGAGGCCTACCGCTGCCTGAGTACCCGAGGCGGTCTTGAAAAAATCGAATAACAACTAAGCTTCAAAAAGCGCGGAACTTCGGTCTCCGCGCTTTTTTCTGTTCATTCGCAGTAAAAATTTTTCGATACAGGCTTGACAAGCTCGTTTATGTAATGTAAACTTTAATCAGAGGTTTATTTATTATAAACGAAAGGAGCATGTATTTTGAAAAAGAAGATTTTATCCGTGTTATCCGCTGTCTTGATGCTGACCGTAATTTTGACGGGCTGCAAGGGCAGCACGAAACTCGAATACGCATACACCGGCTCCGAGATGAGCCGTGATCCGCTCGTGATCTGTGTCGACATAGAAACCACCGACTCAGAAGACAAATATTTCCGCGACCGCATGATGCTCGACCTGATCAACACACTGGAGCAGACCGCCGGGCTGAAGGACACAGCCTTCCTGCTCATCCCGCACAAGGGAAATGAACGCACGACCGCTCTGGACAGGCTGCGCATCGAGATGATGGCGGGCGGCGGGCCGGATGTATTTCTGATGGCACACCACGGTTCGAAAGGAAACACACAGACCGGTCAGGTTGAGGAAACGGAAAACCTGTTTGAGTTCCCGCAGAAAGCCATGGAAAACGGCATGTTCCTGCCGCTCGACACATACATGGAAAACAACACGAAATACGCCGAGTGGGATAAGCTCACGCAGAGCGTACTGGCTGCCGGCAGAAACGACGAGGGACAGCAGATCATCCCGCTGAAATACACCCTGCCGGTGATCGTCTACGAAAAAGAGCAGTTTGACTATACCCCGAACCGCACCCTGTCGTGGCACGATATGCTGAACGACCCGACACTTTCCCCCTACGCGCTCGACCTTGCAAACTGCACGGATTACGATTACAGCGTATACGGCAACGACGGCGAGCTTCCGGCAACTCAATATCACTTGGAGTACATTCTCGGCGAGCTCGCGGACTTCAAGAACGAGGCGCTGCTTTTCACGGAAGAGGAGCTTTTAGCACGCATCAACGAGCTTCTTTCGCTGGACCGTGATGACGCAAACGATGTTCCCGAGGACGACAGCCGCAGCGGCGTCGAGGAAATGCTCGGCTCAAACCTGTCCGCGAATTCTTATAACCAGCCGATCACCCTGATCCCGATGTACTCGGACGACGGCGGTGTGACCGCGAATATCTCCGCCTTTGCGGCGATCAACCGCAACACAAAGCGTCCGGAGGAAGCCTTCGCCGTGCTCGACCTGCTGATGAGCAAACGCGTACAGCAGACAAATAACTTTTTCACTTCGCCGTTTCTTTTGGGCGATCTTCGCTCCTTTCCCATGCACGAGGAGCTTTTTCAGGAAGACACCGCTCTCAGCATGGAAGGCGGCGCTTACATGACACCCGAAAACCTTAAGGAGCTGTGCGAAGTACGCGGGCAGATCACCGGTGCAAACTTCGCCGGACGTACCGTACAGATTCTTAAATCCCTGCATTACGACGCGATCCGTCTCAAGGAACAGCAAACCGCGGACGACTTATCCGTCAAAGCACTCGTACACGAAGCATACGAAAACTTAGAACACAGAGTGAAGGAATGATCCGCCGAAACCACCCGAAAGAACGTAAGGAGGCTGACATGATGAAAACGCGCAGAGTTATCGCCTTATTGCTGGCTTTGTCCATGCTTTTGACCCTTTCCGCCTGAAAAAAAGCAGAGGGCAGCACACGTCGGGACGTGCTGACGGTGTGTATGGACTACAACTTTGGGAGCATCGATTTTGCCGGACATATACATGACTTTACGAGCAAATTTAAGTATTTTACGGGCATCGAAGATGTGCAATTAATATATCTCCCTCGGCAAGGTGTGGAGCGTGAAACAAAGCTGCAGCGGCTGCGCACCGAGGTGATGTCGGGCGCCGGGCCGGATATATTCATAGTCAACTGCGGCAGTGCCGACTACGCTCTTTTCCCCTACCCGGAAAAGATGATGAACAGCGGCTTTTTCCTGCTGCTCGATGACTACATAGAAAATCACGCGCAGTTCACCGATTGGGACAAGCAGGAGCAGGTCACCGAGGTGATATTTACAAACGAACTTTCAAAGGTCCTTGCACTGATGTCCACAGCATGCTGGCAAGCCAGCGCAGCCGGCGCTCCGTACGATGACATCATCCACGAGACCT
>JAGAOD010000135.1 GCA_017623855.1 Clostridia bacterium | reverse complement strand
GATAACCCGACATGGAGTAAGCGATGCGCCCCTCCGCACACGCCCAGCCGTGCTCCTTTTCCGGCATCTCGACCTTTTGCAGCTCAAATTCCGCAAAATAATAACGGAATTTCTCGTCCGTATACGTGTCCTGCCCGTCCGCGTCCATCGTGACGCGAAGCTCCGTAATGCGGTCTCGCGGCAAAGACGCAAACTCCCAGCAGACCGTGTTCCATTCGTGATTTACAAGATTTACAAGGTGCTGACCCTCACGCCAGTACGGGTCGGGGATCGCGACCTTGCCCTCGTTTTTGATATGTACGCGCAGATGCACCGCATGGCTGCCGTCGGAATCCGGCTTTACGCGGAACACGACGCGGTTGAAGCTTTGCCAATCCTCACCCGGGAAGGAGAAAATGAGTGCCGCCTTAAAATGATGCGCCGTCGCGCCGTCCTCATACGGCATCGTCGCCCGTGTTGTCGGTGCGGTCACACACAGTGTGTCGCCGTCACGCTCCATTACACCGATGCCGCCGTGCTGCGGTGCATTTTCACCGCCGTTCCACAAAACACGCTTTTCGACGACCGGCTTTTTCAGCTGCTCCGCAAGCAGTGACCGCTCCTCGTGCAGCGGCAGCGGGCTGTGGATATAACCGGATTCGAGCAGTTCCCTCTTGAACGCTTCTTTCATAGGTTATCCCGACCTTTCAATACATAGTAAATTAAGTGTATCATGTTTTATTTGTGTTGACAAGAAAAAAGGCCTTCCGCAAAACGCGAAAAGCCCTCAAATCAATCCAAAATGCAGTCGAAAATGCTGTCTTCCCGACCGTTTTTCAAATAAACGCGTGTGACGCGCTTCGAAATGCCGCAGATCACCTCATACGGGATGGTGTCGAGCAGATCTGCAAGCTCCTCCACGCGGATCTCTTCATCGCCGTCGCGTCCGATCATCGTGACCGTGTCACCCATTTTGGCGTCCGGCACCTGCGTGATGTCGACAATGCACTGATCCATGCAGATGCGGCCGAGGATCGGGCAGCGCACGCCGTGCACTAAAATGTCCGCCTTACCGGAAAGCGAGCGCGGGTAGCCGTCCGCGTAACCGATCGGCACGGTCGCGACGCGCAGCTTTTTGTCCGCCGTATACGTTCTGCCGTAGCTGACATCCGAACCCGGCTCAAGCTCCTTCACGTGCGAAATGACCGCGCGCAAACTCATAACGGGCTTTAAGTCCTCCGGATGCATGACGTCACCGGACGGCAGAATACCGTACAGGATGATGCCGGCGCGAACCATCTGCATGTGGCTCAGAGAATAGTCGAGCGTTGCACCGCTGTTCGCACAGTGGCGGACGGGGAATTCGATGCCCCTGTGGCTCAGCGTTTCGATGAGCTCCTTGAAGCAGCCGAACTGGCGCATCGTGAACATCATGCCCTCTTTGCCGCTGTCTGCGACCGCAAAATGCGTGAAGATGCCCTCGGGAACAAGTCCCGGCAGAGCGCAGGCGGTTTGGATCTCCCCGACAACGTCGGTGTCGCGGTTCAGATCCTGAAAATAGAAGCCGAGACGGCTCATGCCGGTGTCGACCTTGATGTGGATCTTCACGGAAACACCGCTTTTCTCCGCATTTTCGGAAAGAAGTCTGCAGTAACCCAGGGAGTAGGCACACTGGGAAATGTTATTTTCCGCAAGCAGGGCTGCCGCCTCGGGCGGAGTATATCCGAGAACAAGCATGGGCAGCGTGATGCCGGCGCGTCTGAGCTGCACGGCTTCCTCAATATTTGAAAGCGCCAGCCAATCCGCACCCAGAGCCTCATATTCTTTTGCAAGGCGCACCGCACCGTGACCGTAGGCATCCGCCTTGATGACACAGCACAGCTTTACCTTTTCTCCGATCCTTTTGCGGATAGCGGCAAGATTATATGCGGCGGCGTCCATGTCGATCTCCGCCCATGTTCTCTTCTGAATGATCTCCATAATGTCAGTTCCTTATCATGCGGCTGCACGGACGCACCGCCCGTGCAAACCGAAATATCTTACTTGAAGTAACGAACACCGCTCTCGAAGATCTGCTGATCCTTCTCGCCAGGTACGTTGAAGTACAGGTCGGTGCCCTTTCTTTCACTGTGACCCATTTTGCCGAAGACACGGCCGTCCGGGCTGGTGATGCCCTCGATACCGCACACGGAGCCGTTCGGGTTCCATGTGATATCGCCGCTGACCTTGCCGCAGGGCGTGGTGTACTGGGTCGCGATCTGTCCGTTTTCGATGAGCATGCGAAGTGCTGCATCGTCCGCGACGAAGCGGCCCTCGCCGTGAGATACCGGGATCGCATGTACGTCACCCGCATTGACGCCGGAAAGCCACGGGGATTTCGTATTGGTTACGCGTGTGTAGACCATACGGGAAACGTGGCGGCCGATCGTGTTGAAGGTCAAGGTCGGGTCGTTATCCTTAAGCTCGGTGATCTTGCCGTAAGTGACGAGACCGAGCTTGATGAGTGCCTGGAAGCCGTTGCAGATACCGAGGACAAGGCCGTCGCGGGTATCGAGCAGGTCGGTGACCGCCTGAGCGATCTTCGGGTTGCGGAAGGTGGTGGCAATAAACTTGCCGGAGCCCTCCGGCTCGTCGCCGCCGGAGAAGCCGCCCGGGATCATGATGATCTGCGACTCGCGGATCGCCTTTTCCATGCGGTCGATCGTATATTCAATGTCCTTCACCGTGAGATTCTGCACAACGAGAATTTCCGTCTGTGCACCCGCGTTTTCAAACGCACGCTTCGTGTCGATCTCGCAGTTCGTGCCCGGGAATACCGGAATGAAGACCTTCGGCTTTGCGGTCCTGATGACCGGGGAACCGACGTACTTGTCATTCACGAGCGGCACGTCATATTCTACGGCAACCGTCTCCGCTTTATTCGGGAAGATCTTCTCGAGCTTACCGTTCCAGACCTCGATGAGCGTGTCGATATTGAGCTCTGCGCCGTTGATGACGATCTTGCCGGAATCGTTCAGCTGACCGAGAACAACGGATCTGAGGTTTTCGGTGACGTCTCTGAGCGCCGCCGCCTCGACCTCGACTACGAGACTGCCGACCTTCGGAGCAAAGAGCAGCTCGGGGCACAGTGCCTCGTCGATAAAGGCAAGGCCCATCTTGTTGCCGAATGCCATCTTAGCCGCAGCCGCCGCAGCGCCGCCCTCCTTGACAACGTGCGCGGAAACGATCGCCTGATCCTCGATCATGGCGAGGACATCGCCGTAATATGCCTTCAGTGCTTCCCAGTGCGGAAGCCCGGTATCCTCGTCCTCCGGGATCGGCAGATAAACCGCATAATTGCCCGCATTCTTGAATGCACCGGAAATCGTCGCGCTCGCCTTTGTCATGGTGACGGCAAAGCTGACGAGGGTGGGCGGAACATGGAGATCCTCAAAGGAGCCGGACATGCTGTCCTTGCCGCCGATGGACGGCAGACCCAGATTCAGCTGTGCGGTGAGCGCACCGAGCAGTGCCGCAGCGGGCTTGCCCCAGCGCTCCGGCTTGTCGAGAAGCTTCTCAAAGTATTCCTGGAAGGTCAGACGCGCCTCAAGCGGGTTTGCACCGACAGCCACGAGCTTCGAAAGGCTCTCCACGACGGCATAAGCCGCGCCGTGGAACGGGGAGAAGCGTGCGATGCCCGGAATATAGCCGTAGGACATGGCTGTCGCGTCATCGGTCTCACCGGTAAGCAGCGGGATCTTCGCGACCATCGCATCCTCCGGCGTGAGCTGATACTTTCCTGCAAACGGCATCAGGACGGTGCCTGCGCCGATGGATGCGTCAAAGCGCTCGGAAAGGCCCTTCTGTCCGCAGACCTCAAGGCGGGACAGGTTATCCGTAAACGCTGCGGCAAGGCTCTTGCCCGTAAGGCATGCCGGAACAGCGTTTCTGTAATTCATTGTTTCATCGGGAGCTGTAATATAAGCTTCCGCATTCTGTGTGACACCGTTTGTGTCGAGGAATGCACGGCTCAGGTCGACGACACGGTCGCCGCGCCACTCCATTTTGAGTCTCGGCTCTGCGGTCACAACAGCCACGACCTGCGCGTCGAGGTTCTCCTCCTGTGCCTTCGCACGGAATTTCTCAACATCCTTTGCGTCGAGCACGACGGCCATGCGCTCCTGAGACTCGGAAATCGCGAGCTCGGTGCCGTCGAGACCCTCATACTTCTTCGGAACACGGTTCAGGTCGATCTCCAGACCCGGTGCCAGCTCGCCGATCGCAACGCAGACACCGCCCGCACCGAAGTCGTTGCAGCGCTTGATGAGCGTGGAGACCTCGGGATCACGGAACAGGCGCTGGATCTTGCGCTCGGTGGGCGGGTTGCCCTTCTGGACCTCAGCGCCGCAGACCTCGATGGACTCGAGTGTGTGCGCCTTGGAGGAACCCGTAGCGCCGCCGCAGCCGTCACGGCCCGTAGCACCGCCGAGCAGGACGATGATGTCGCCCGGGGCCGGCTCCATGCGGACAACATTGGACTTCGGGGAAGCACCGATGACCGCACCGATCTCCATACGCTTTGCAACGTAGCCCGGATCGTACAGCTCGGTGACCTGACCGGTCGCAAGACCGATCTGGTTGCCGTAGGAGGAGTAGCCGGCTGCTGCACCGGTCGTGATCTTCCTCGTCGGGAGCTTACCCTTTAATGTATCCTTGAACGGGACGGTCGGGTCACCGGAACCGGTAACACGCATCGCCTGATAAACGTAAGCACGGCCGGAGAGCGGGTCACGGATCGCACCGCCGAGGCAGGTAGCCGCGCCGCCGAACGGCTCGATCTCCGTCGGGTGGTTATGTGTTTCGTTCTTAAACTGTACGAGCCACTGCTCCGTCTCGCCGTCGATCTCGACCGGGACCTCAATGGAACAGGCGTTGATCTCGTCGCTCTCGTCGATATTCGTGACACGGCCCTGCTTCTTCAGCAGCTTCGTGCCGATGGTCGCCATGTCCATGAGACAGACGGGCTTGTCCTTGCCGACATACAGCTCTTCGCGAACCGCAAAATATTCCTTCAGCGCATTTTCGATCGCCGCACTGAGCTTGCCCTCTTCGATCTCGATCTTATTGAGACGGGTGAGGAAGGTCGTGTGGCGGCAGTGGTCGCTCCAGTATGTATCGATCACGCGAAGCTCCGTGACGGTCGGATCGCGGTGCTCCTCGTCGCGGAAGTAGTCACGGCAGAAAGCAAGGTCCTGAAGTGTCATGGCAAAGCCCATGGTGCCGTAATAAGCCTTCAGCTCCTCGTCCGTCCAGGAGATCATGCCGGTGACGCGCTGAACGTCTTCCGGAATGTCCGCCTTCATGTCGAGGGTCTCCGGCTTCTCCATGGAAGCCAGACGGGACTCGACCGGGTTGACGACGTAGGACTTGATCCTGTCCATCTCCTCCTCGGTCAGCTCGCCCTTGATCGCGATGACCTTGGCGTAAGCGACCTTCGGACGCTCGCCCTGTGTAAGCAGCTGCACGCACTGGGAGGCGGAGTCGGCGCGCTGGTCATACTGACCGGGCAGAAACTCCGTAGCAAATACTTTATATTCATCAGAGATCCGATATGCTTCTCCGTAGACGTTATCCACGTTCGGCTCGGACAGGATGGTGCGGGCTGCGGCCTCGAACTCCTCTCCGGAAAGACCGGAAACGTCATAACGGTTCAGGATACGCAGGTCCTCGATCGCTTTGAGACCGAGATTGCTGCGAAGGTCCGCCATCATGTGCCGGGCTTCAACATCAAAACCTCTTCTTTTCTCAACAAAAACTCGTGTGACCATATTTCCTCCGTTCTGCCGCGAAAAACGGCAACTGTGGCAAAACATTTCAACCTAATTATTTTACCACACGCCCCCAAAATACGCAAATCAAATTCGGTGAAAACATCGTACTTGATTTCCGTCGGTTTCTATAAGTTATACACAAAACGATCGATAAAAAAACAATTCCTTGTATTTATTAAATATCAAAGGTATAATGAAAACAGAAATTCGGCAAAAGCGCCGAACGAAAGGATGTGTCCTCCCATGCTGAAAAACGGAAGCTGGATCTGGCTGCCCACGTGCCCCGACGACCGGAACATCTACGCGGATTTCCGTCAGACCTTCACGACCTGCGACAGCACGCCGCTCTTTCTCGAGCTGAGTGCAGACGGAAACTATGCCGTTTACTTAAACGGGCAGTTTGTAAACAGCGGTCAGTATCCCGACTATCCCGAATATAAAGTATTTGACAAATTGGAGCTCACCGAGTGGATGACGTGCGGCGAAAACGAGCTGCTCATCCGCGTGTGGCACCCGGGTCAAGACCATTATTCCTACAGAAAAGAACAGCCCGGACTCCTTTTTGCCGTTTACACACAGGACCGTATTCTCGCCGCAAGCGGCAGCGAAACGCTCTGCAGACAGAACACGGCTTTTCAAAACGGCGAAATCTGGAATCTTTCCTCCCAGCTCGGCTATGCATTTGCGTATGACACACGCCGCGAAAACGAGCTGCCCTTCACACCGTCCGCGATCATCGAAAAGCACGCAGAGCTCTATCCGCGCCCGATCAAAAAGCTGGACATCGGCGAACGTTTGCCGACGAGGCTTGTCAACCTCGGCACTTTCAGAGAGTACCCGTATGAGCAGATGGGACAGCGCATGCAAAATGCCGCACTCGCCGCGAAATACTGGGACGAAACCGGCAGCGTTTGGAACGATGAAACCGTTTTCAAAACGGAAAACAATGACGACGGTCTTTATCTGATCTTCGACCTCGGCACCGAGCAGGTCGGCTTTGCGGATATCGAATTCGAGGTGCCGGAGGACACACTCGTCCTCTGCGGCTGGGGTGAGCACCTCCATGATCTTCGTGTACGCAGCTATGTCGGCGGACGCAATTTCATCTTCACCTATTACGCAAAGGCCGGAAGAAATCACTTCTTCATGCCCCTGCGCCGCCTCGGTCTGCGTTATATGCAGCTGCACATCTACGGGCAGGAGGCGAAGGTCATCTACGCCGGTATCCGCCCGACGACCTATCCCGTGGAGATCCATCCGCTTCCGATCCGCGACCGCCTGCACCGAAAGATCTACGAGACCTGCGTCCGGACGCTCCGGCACTGCATGCATGACCACTACGAAGACACCCCATGGCGCGAGCAGGGGCTGTATACGATGGATTCCCGCAATGAGATTCTCTGCGGCTATGATGTCTTCCATGAAACGGAATTCCCGAAGGCCTGTCTCAGGCTCATCGCGCTCGGCATCCGCGAGGACGGAATGTGTGAGCTCTGTTCCCCCTCCCGCGCGACGATCACCATTCCCTCGTTCTCGGCGATCTGGCTCATTGAGCTCTCTGAATACCTCGCGCAGACCGATGACAAGGACTTCCTCCGCGAAATGCTCCCTTACTTAAAGCGTGTTGCGGACAGCTTCATGCAGCATATCGACGCAGATACCGGTCTTTTGGCCGCTTATACCGATCAGCAGTACTGGAACTTCTACGAGTGGCAGGACGGGCTCAGCGGTACCCTCGGCAAGGGCATGTCCGACCTCTCGAAGCTGACCTACGACGCCCCGCTCTGCGCAGCCGTTTCCCTCGGTCTGCAGGCTGCGGAATCGGTCTGCACCGCTCTGGGCGACACCGAATATGCCGCGCTTTGCCGCAAAGCATGGACCATGCTGAATACCGCCGCCGAGAGTGCATTCTGGAACGGAGAATATTACAGCACCTATAAGCGCGTTTCCGACGGCACGCTGTATCACGGTGCATAGCTGACACAGGCACTGATGCTCTGCTGCGGCGCCTGCCCGAAGGAAAAGCAGCCTGCCGTGCGCGCATTTCTGAAGAACGATGCACTCCTTCCCGTCACACTGAGCTACAGCATATTTAAGTACGAGGCGCTGATGACAGATCCCGAAAACTTTGCGTGGGTCATGGACGATATCGCCGATATCTGGGGCAATATGCTGTTTAAGGGCGCGACCACATTCTGGGAGACCGCGGTCGGACAGAGTGACTTCAGTAATGCCGGAAGCCTCTGCCACGGCTGGTCCGCCGTTCCCCTGCATCTTTACCACAAATACGGAACACCGTAACAAAAAAAGACCTGAAAGACTCGCTCGAATCTTTCAGGTCTTAGATTTTATGTATCCTTTTGGCGCATACCGCGAAGCTCTTTTGCGCTCAGGGTCACGGAATGCCGGATCGGCTTCCACTCCACACGGCCGAAGATCGCCGCCAGCATGGAGAGCGCGAATGTGAAAATAAAGAACGGGAAAACGAGTACGCCGAGAAGCATTTTTCCCTTGGATGCGCGGATCTGCCGTCTCTGCGTCACACAGGTCAGCCCGCCGACGAACCACAGCGTGCAGGACGCAAACAGAATGCCGGTCGCCATAGAAAGCAGCCCCTGCCCCATATCCGCCGCACGGCTGAACGCACAGGCGAGAAGCATCACCGCATTCGAAAGGATCGTAAGACAGGTCAGCACGAGGCACGGAATGTTGTTCATGATCATGTCAAAACAGGAAAAATCCCTGTCCCTGAACATCTTTTTCAGCATCTGCAGGCCGTAACGGCCGAAAACCTGCAGATAACCGCGGATCCAGCGCGCACGTTGCAGGAACGAGGGTCCGAACTGTGTCGGCTGCTCGTCATAGATCACAGCGGATTCACAGTAAGCGACCTTCTGCCCGTGCAGAACGCAGTCCACCGTGAACTCAAAGTCCTCGGTCAGCAAATAATGCTTCCAGCCGTGATTGCGCTTCGCGATCGCATTGCTGAAAAGAAAGCCGGTTCCGGAAACACAGGCGCTCGTGTTCAGCATCATGCGCGGACGGTTCAGCTGCGTCGCCTCTCTGAGGAAAAACAGACCGTAGCCTGCACTGAGCCAGTTATCGCCGAAGTTTTTGGAATTGCGGTAGCTTGTAACGACCTCATACCCGGCATCGAAGACCTTGTTCATTTCTTCGATGAAGCGGGCATCCAAAATGTTATCCGCATCGAAGACGAAAAAACCGTCAAAAGCGTTTTCTCCGCGTTCCTTACAGATATAGTCAAGCAGATCGTGCAGCGCATAACCCTTTCCGACCCTGATTTTATCCTCACGCTCGAAAACGGAAGCGCCTGCGGCGCGCGCGGCATCCGCCGTCCCGTCCGTGCAGTTGTCCGCCACGACAAAGATCTCCACGAGTTCGCTCGGGTAGGTCTGCGTCTTAACGCTTTCGATCAGCTGACCGATGACCGTTTCCTCATTGCGCGCGGCGATCAGCACACCGTAGCGGTGCAGCTTCCCCACAGGGAAAGTCTTTGGCTTTTTCAGCAGTGAGAATGCCAGATATACAGCCTGATACGCATAACATATCATGAACAAAGCAGAAATTATCACATTGACCCAGGACAGGATCTCCACAAATATCATCTCCTCAGGAACAGCTAAGGTATATTCCCGGTATCATTTGTCCATATAACTTCATTTTACATTATACGCCCGCAATTTTGAGGAAACAATAGAAAAAATGCATTCTTATGACTTTTGTAAGAAAAAATCCTGCCGCTTTCCGGCAGTTTCCATCAAGAAAGAAGATATGTTACGGTTCAAGTCCTCACTTGCCGTAGTGACTTTAATTTTGAGAAAGAAAAAACCCCGATCCGAAGATTGAGGTTTGGTGGGCGCTAACGGACAGCTGCGCTGCGCGCAGCGTGGCTTGTCCACCCCACGCCTGTCGGCGTGCGGTACCGGACTGCACCACTTTGACCGGCGTTTCGTCCCACCGGGACGAAAGCTGCACGGTCAAACCGTCTTACGGTTCAAGTCCTCACTTGCCGTGGTGACTTTAATTTTGAGAAAGAACAAACCCCGATCCGAAGATCGAGGTT
>JAGAOD010000134.1 GCA_017623855.1 Clostridia bacterium | reverse complement strand
TTCATAGCCCGAGGAGTAGGAAAGATATTCGTTGCGGCCGTTGATGAACATACCGTAATTACTTTCCGGACGCTGCTCATAACGCCAGAAAGCGGCATTCAGCGTATCGGCGGGCACGGTCAGCGAACCGTCCGGATTGACCCAGTCCGTGATATCCACGGCAGGGATCGCGCCGTTCGTCGAAAGATCCTGCATCGCGTAATAGCGGCCGCCTTCCTTGATAACAAACAAAAGGTCGTTGCCAAGATTGGACTTGTCGCCGAATTCCGCCACGCAGTTCCCCTCAAGCCGCTGCATCGTCACGCCGACAGGCGCTGTGTATGCCTTGGCCGTCGTTTCGAGAGAGGTGCCCCCCTCTGCCGTGGCAGCCCATGCCGACGAAGGCACGAGGCTCATGAGCATCATGAAGCAAAGGAGCAAGCTCAGCACTCTTTTTCTCATTCTCGTGTTCATAAAAACCTTCCTTTCAAGCCTAAAACTTTCAAGCCCAAAAATGATTTTCCGAATTTATAGGTCGGTGTTGAAAAAAACAACACATTGTGATATATTGAAAAAAACATTTTTCGGTGTAAGCCAACAGCTTACAAGTATCTTATCATAACTATACACGTTCCTTTTCGGGTTGTCCCCATACCAAAAGTATAGGTACAGGTGTTTTTCATAAAGAATAATCAATGCCGACCGCTCGTTTCTGCACGGATCGGCCACAGGAGAAGATAATGAAGAAATTTTACGCAGGTACCGCTTTCCTGCTTTTGTGGATACTGAGTTTATCCGGCTGCAGCGCGGTCGGCGACAAGAGCGGCAGCCTTTCCGTCATATACGGTGCAGCGGCTGTACTCTCGCTCGTGCTTTTGATCGGGTGCATCCTTTTAGTCAAGACATATCGGTTCTGGTTCACCGTGCTGTTTTCGTCCGTGCTCGTCGTCAATATCGGGTACACGCTTCTGTCGGTTTCGACCTCACTCGACATGGCACTTTGGGCAAACCGCATCGCCTACCTCGGCTCGGTCTTTCTGCCGCTTTCCATGCTGATGATCATTCTGCATGTAACAAACACGCCGTATAAAAAATGGATACTGCAGATCCTCGTCGCTGTTTCCGTGCTTGTGTTCCTCATTGCCGCGAGTCCGGGCATCCTTCCGCTCTACTCCAAGGAGGTCACCTTTACAGTCGTCAACGGTGTTTCCGCGCTTAATAAGGTCTACGGCCCCCTGCATCCGCTCTATTTGGTTTATCTGCTCGGCTACTTCTCCGCGATCGCTGCGGTCATCGTCCGGGCAAATGTCAAAAAGACGATCGACACCGCCACGCATGCGGTGATCATTGCGATCGCGGTGTTCGTCAATATCGGAGTATGGTTCATTGAGCAGCTGGTCGCTATCGACTTTGAAATGCTTTCGATCTCCTATATCATCAGCGAGCTGTTTCTCCTGGGCGTCCACCTCGTCATGAACGAGTACCGGAGAATGTCGCAGCTCTTAAAGCAGGTCTCCTCCGCACAGAGCTATGCCGCGGCAAACACCGCACCGGATGCCCTGCTTCAAACGCCGGTCGACGCGGAAACGATCGCCCCCGAGCGCGTCGAGCTATTCGTGTCGGGACTCAATTCCCTGACCCCCTCGGAGAAGAACATCTACGATGCGTTCATCGCCCGAGCGACTACGAAGGAGATCATGGCAAATCTCAACATCAAGGAGTCCACCGTGAAATATCACAGCCGCAACCTTTACGGCAAGCTCGGCGTCTCAAGCCGCAAGGAGCTTTTGGAGGTACATAAATACATCCAATCCGTGAAGACAAAGCTTGAAGATACCGCGGAATAACAGGCATAAAAAAGACACTCTCGCGAGTGTCTTTTTTATTTTGCTTTCTGCGTGTCCTCCCTATAGAGCAAAAGCGCCAGCACTGCGGCACAGATGCCGGAAACGAGCTTGCCGATGATCATGGGCAGCACGTAATTTTCATTAAAAGCCATCGTAAAGGCAAGGTGGCTGCCGAATGTAAAGGCAGCGGAAACCGCAAACGCGGAATTTAATACCACGCCCTTTTTGCCCATTTTATCCATCAGGCCAAAAGTCGGAACGCTTGTGACGAGGCTGCCCAGAAGCGCGAGCGCCGAAACCTCGTCGAGACCGAGCACCGCGCCCAATTTGTTGAGCGGCTTATGGAGAAGCTTCGATACGATAAACATAAAAGGCAGAGCGCCCGAGAGGGTCACACAGGCGTTAACGCAGACCAGCGCGGCATTCTCGAGCGTGTCAAAATGCGGAGAGATCTGCACCTTTGTCAAAAAAGTAAAGATCGCGCACGCGAGACCGAGCACACCCAATGCCCGCATAAAAACGCCGAAAACCGAAAAGCATTTGATGCAGAGCTTCTGCGCAAAGATCAGCGCAGCGGCAACGGCCACGGCGATCACAGTGAGCGGCAGGAGATTTAAGAGCAGCACGAGCGGCTCAATGCCTAAAACAAGACCCGCTGCAATGCTGCCCACCGGGGTCGTCGCAATGCCGCAGAGGAAGCCGAAGAAAAGCTCCCTGTGCTGCGTTTTCCGGACAAGACCCAGCGCGAGCGGTACCGTGAACGAAACCGTGCAGCCCATCATGGAAGAAATAATGAATGCATTGTAATTGCCTATTTCCTCCGTTTTGCAAAACGCCTGTGACAGCGACATGCCGCCCATATCGTTTGCAAGCACCGACGACGGGATAATGTAGGGGTCAATGCCAAATAGATCATAAAACCGTTCAAAGAGCGGCTGCATCCACACACCGAGCGCCGGAGCGATCACAAGCATGCCAAGCATAGAAAGTGCCATCGGGCAAAACAGGGAAAAGGCTTTCTCAAATTCCTTTCCGATGCCGATATTGCTGCCCAGCAGATAGTCAACGGCGCCGAGTGCGGAAAACACCAGGACCGCTATTGTTATGGGGCTCATACATAACCCTCCGTAAAAGCTTCGTTATCAATCTGAAACGGGCGGCTGCGGATACAGATCCTCGCCCTCGAGCAGATGCTGAACATCAATGAATACATCCTCAACGTC
>JAGAOD010000017.1 GCA_017623855.1 Clostridia bacterium | reverse complement strand
GATGACCTCACCGTTATGATAGCCGAACTCGAACTTGATGTCCCACAGGTCAAGACCGATGGTCTTCAGATCGTCTGCAACGACCTTTGTGATCTTCAGAGTCTGCTCCTTCATGCTCTGGAACATTTCCGGAGTCATGACGCCGAGTGCTGCAAGGCCTTCGCCGGTAACGAGCGGATCGCCCTTCTCGTCGTTCTTGAAGGTGCATTCAACATAGCCGCCCTCGAGAACAGTACCGTCCTTGATGTACTCGCCGTATCTGCGGATGAAGCTGCCGGTTGCTACCAGACGGCAGATAACCTCAAGGCCGTTGCCGCCCTGTGCCTTACCGAAGTTTTCAGCCGGGAGAACTTCCATGGTCGCCTCGTCGAGATTTGCGCTGACATAGTGTGTCTTAACACCTGCAGCCTTCAGAAGCTCGAAATAGTAAACCGAGGTCTGGAGGTTTGCCTTGCCGATGCCCTCAATGGTCAGGCCGACACTGTTCTCGCCAGGATCAAAAACGCCGTCCTTACCGGTGCAGTCGTCCTTGAACTTCAGGAGAACATTGCCGTTCTCAAGGCTGTATACGTCCTTTGTCTTGCCTTCGTAAATTCTCTTCATAACCGTGCTCCTTTATATCGGAATAGAGATGATGGATTGATAAATAAATTATAACACAGGATTTTCAATTTTTCCATGTGCATTTTCGCATAACATGAGGCTCTGCAACGCTTAATTTTTCCGCAATTTACTGTAATATGACAGGATCAGCCGAGTTTTTTCGCGACTTCATCACACAAAAGCTTCATTTGACGCACGCAGGATCTGCCGTATTCGGACAACTCTTCCCCTTTGCGGGAGCGCGAAGTCAGGCACGTCTCAATCCCTTCGAGACACATGCTGTATTTCGCCGTCAGCGGATACTGCAGGCTTTCGGTGAAGCCCGCCATGCACAAAAGCGCCTGCAGACGCTCGGCTTCCTCCGGGTCCTTTTCAAAGTTTTCACACAGATATGCATACAGCGCCGGGTGGAAATTTGCCATGACACCGCAGTAGCCCTTGCCGCCGTTTCTCATGGATTCGAGCAGCGTCTGGCAGTTTGCGTTCAGGAGATTAAAGCCGCTGCCCCGAAGCTGAGCGCAGCGCTCCTTCATCACAGCCGCGTCGCAGCAGGTGTCCTTCATATACTTAAAGCGCCCTGTGGAAACGCACCAAGCAAGGATCTTCGGCGTGACGAGACGCTTGTAGGGATAGGGGCACTCATAAAAGCCGAGCGGTACATCCTCAGGCAGCGCCGCGATCAGCTTTTCCGCGTTTTCGATGAACACATCGTCCCCCTCGTTGTTCGGGTCCAGACGGTTCGTGATGAAGATGAGCGCATCCGTACCGGAAGCACAGATGGCATTGAGCTCCTCGATCTGCCCCTCCAAGGTGTCGGAAACATGACCCGAAGACACGACCGTGAACCGGCGGCCGCCGCTCTTTTCAAGCTGCTTTGCACGGGCATAAACCCTGCGGTTCAGCTCCACGCGCTCCTCGAGCGTCAGATAAAAGATCTCGCTCGACTGGCAGACGGCGAAAATGCCGGTCAGCCCGTTATTATAGTACCAATCCACATACCTTTCGGCGGTCTCATAATCAACTGAGCCGTCCGCCTTATACGGTGTGATCATCGTTGTAAAAGCATCCATACCGCTCGCTCCTTTTTTCAGCGTTCAAACGTAAATTTCTCCCACGGGATATTGACCGGCTCGCCCTTTGTGATGATCTCGTCGATATGCATTAAGAGCGGGAAATCACGAAGGTCAAGAAGCCCGCGCTCCGCTTTGACACGTACGGCCTTTGCCACACGCTCTGCAACGACGAGGGACTCGAGCGTAACACCGGCAAGCTCCGCCTTGGCTTCGGTGATCGTCAGGCCGCGGCCGAGCAGAATACCGACAAGACGGGTGCGGCCGCCGTACACCGTAACATACAGGTCACCGGCACCGAGTACAAGATTGTCGAAATCCTCCGCGCCCTGCAGCTTCAGAAGCTTATACATTTCGCGCACGGACTGTCCGAAGACCGCCGCCTGCGAGTTATAATGCAGCTCGCTGTTGAGACCGAACGCCTTCTGATTCAGGCCGATCGTCAGCGCGATGCCGAGAGCGTATCCGTTTTTCAGTGCGACGACACTTTCCACGCCGACAATGTCCGTGGACAGGCTGATGTGATAATAATCCGTCGCCATGGCGGATTTGATCATTCTGAGCACGTCCATGTCACGGCTGCAGAACGAGACCTCCGTCTGGTCATGTGCAACGAGCTCATAGCTCGTGCAGGGACCGCCGATCGCACAGAGCGTGATCTTCTTTCCGAGCTCGTCCAGCTTCTGCTGCCAAACGTCAAGATACGTCAGAAGTGTGCCGTCTTCCGTGTTCATGAGGCCCTTTGTGACGGAGATCATCGGGACATTGTCATTGAGCTTCGGAAGGATCACATCGCGGAACCATTCCACGCCGAAGCTGCTGACGCCGCAAATGATGAAATCCGCACCGTCGATCGCCGTTTCGACCTCCTCGATCTGATAATATTCGATGCCGTCCGGGAAATCCTTCGTGAACTTCGGATGCCGTCCCGTCACGCGGCAGGCGTCGATGATCTCTCTGTCCAGATGTGTGCCGACAATACGAACCGTGTTGCCGTTTTCTCTTGCCGGGAATGCCAGTGCCGAGCCCATCATGCCCGCGCCGATAATTGTGATCGTTTTCATACTTATTACCATCCTTTGATTTCTGAATTGAATTTACGAGAGCGCCTTGTCGATCAGGCGGCAGAACCGGAATTTCACGGGATCGATCTCGATGCCCAATTTCCGAAAGAGAATATCCGGATCAAAATCCTCGTACACCTTGCCGCCGAACACCCCGCCGAAATTGTTTTTCAGGCTGTTCCAGCAATCGACAAGGTCGCTGTACCGGTCCGCGATGCCGATGCCGCCGATGTCTATGTACCCGCTGATCTCCCCATCCTTCAGGAGCAGGTTAGGCAGGCAGTAATCACCGTGCGAAAGAACGGGATCGTATTTTGCGGGATGTGCCTCCAGCCACGCGACCATGTCCTCCGCCGACTCAAAACCGCACGCCGAAAGCTCCTCCGGGCTCAGTCTTCCGCCTCGGATGCGTTCGATCGCCTGCACGGTATAATACTCGAGCGTCCGCTCCCGCGGGCAGCCCGCCGTATCCACGCTCCACAGCCTGTGAAGTCCCTCGGCGAGCAGCGTCACCATTTCATCACTGTGCTCCATGTAGTACGGCGAACAGCACATCTCGCCCGGGATGCGCGTCATCAGAAGATAACCGAAGCCGTCCTCCTGAGCGTATTCGACGACCTCCGGAATCGGCAGCTTCCCTTTCAGCCAACGCATCATTTCAACGGCTTTGTCCTGCTGCTCTCGGTGTTTTTCGATCTTTAACACCGTGTTTTCAAACAATATGACGGAAGAGCCGGACCGCCCCGTCTCATCCACGGTATACTGCTGCCCCTCTATGTGCTTCAGGATCGCCGCGGGCAGTTTCTTCTGCATATTTTCACGCTCCTTTACTTATGCAGACCTCTTTTTCTCAAAATATCAAGAATTTCATCGGGATTGTTGCAGGTGATCAGCTCCGAGCCGATCTTCACAGCAAGATCCACGCCCTGTTCATCTTTAACGTAAGCGCCCGCCCAAATGCGCACGCCGTATTTTTCGTGCAGGGCTTTTGCGTCCTCAGCGGTGACCTCGTCCTCCAGCCCGAAAATACAGGTGCAGTACGCATATGCATACGGGTCTTTTTCGCATGCGCCCAGATGACGCGCAGGATAATACACATGCTGCTTATATTTCGCTTTGTATTTTTCCGCAATATATTCGTGCAGCTTACCTCTGAACGTGTTGACGACGCAGCGGTCCGTGAAGCCGTACCGGTCGATGACCTCCAAAACACGGTCACACACGGAATACGAGAGTGCTTCCCTGCCCTCCGTCGGATATTCCTTGAGTTCGATGTCGAGCGTCAAAGTCGGGTGATCCTTCACGAGCTCCATCAGCTCGATGAGCGTCGGGATCTTCTCCCCGTTTCCGGCGTCCAGCTTCCGAAGCTCTTCGAAGGTGTAAGCGTCGACGGCCCCGGTCCCGTTCGTCGTGCGGTCGACCGTCCCGTCGTGGATCAAAACCAATTCGCCGTCCTTCGTGACGCGGACATCGGTCTCGATCTGATCCACACCGAGCTCGAGTGCGGCGCGGAACGCCGCCATGGTATTTTCCGGATATTTACCGCACCATCCGCGATGCGCGGCAACGAATATATTCTTCTCACTCTGTGTCCAGTACTGCATAATATACACCCCTTTTTAGAATCCCATTGCGCCGGCTGCGTGTGCCGTGACCGTGGTGTCGATATAGACCGGCAGACCGCGAGCCACCGTTTCCTTTGTGTGCACTTCACTGGAGACCGTGATCTCGCCCTTTGCGCCGCGCGCCTTCGCTTTTTCTTCCGCCGCCGCTTCCGCCTCGGCTCTTGCCGCAGTGACCGCGTCCTCTAAGTGCAGGAAAAAGCGTTTTTCTTTTTGTCCGAACAGAACGAAACCCGCTTTGCCCTGTTCATTGTCCCCGGGCTCGACCCGGACGGAACAGCTCGCCTGTACGCCGCCGATGACCGCACCGAGTGCGTTCGCCACGCTGTAATTCTCCGGTATGACCGCCTCGGTACCGAGCAGCTTTGCCACGTCCGGAAGGAATACGCGGATCGGTGCGCCCGCGCCGCACAGCGTGTAATTTGTGCGGAATGCGGTAGAGAACAAAGACGTCTTTCCCTGCTTCATTTCTTCATAGCTCTCCGAAATGAAGCGCTCCACGTCGGCGTTCACGCCGTTTTTCATATAATCCGCATATTTATTCTCGAGCATTGCCTTCACAAGCTGCGTGTACATCTTTTTCTTCACGGCATCATAGACCCGTTCCGCGACCTCTTCCCCGGTGCAGCCCAGATTCACCGCAATGAACGACGCACCGAGGCGGGAAGCCTCTGCATCGAACCGGTCAAAATCGCCCTTGATATGCATGGCATCCGTCGGTGTGAAGCCGCAAAGCTGCACGATACCGTCGCGGATCAGCCGATCGGCCTTTAACGTGTACACATCCTTTCCGATCGCCTGCGCAGCGTCACCGATGAGCATCGGGCCGTTTTCAAGCACTGCACGAAGCGCTTTTTCCTCATCCGAATAGTCCGCCGCAGGCTCCATCGGTTTGCCGGGCAGCAGGTGCTCAAACAAAAAGCGCGTATGTACTCTTTTTTCAAGATTTATGAGATTTTCCCGGATCACCGGATACTGTGCCGCAGCCACACAAAGCGGCACGACTCTGTACTCTTCAAGAAACAGGTTCTTTCCCTGATAATGCACCGCACTGTCGCCGCCGAGACCAAAGGTCTTGACGTACAAGCCGTTCACGAAGGTCTTCCATTTGCCGATGGAAACGCCGCTCGTTACGGTGACCGGGACGCCATCCTCAATGAACGCAATGTCCGTGGTCGTGCCGCCCATGTCGACGACGATGCCGTTCTTCGTGCCGGTCAGCCCCGCACAGCCGATCGCACTGGCTGCCGGGCCGCAGATCAGCGTTTCGACAGGATGCATGGCGGCAAACTCCTCGCTCATCAGGCTGCCGTCACTGCGGACGATGACGAGCGTGCGCGGCTGAATGCCCCTTTCCTTCAGTGCCGTTTTCACCGCATCCAAAAAGGTGCGGATCACCGGAAACAGCCCGGCATTGAGCAGCGTGCTCGCGCCTCTTTTCAGAACATTGAGCTCCGAAAACAGCTCGTGCCCGCAGATCACGGGGATATCGTATTTCCTTTTGAATATCTCCTTCGCCTTCTTTTCCGACACGGCGCCGTTTCTCGTTGCGTTGACCTCAACGATGCCGACACCGTCGAGATCGTCAAAGCCGCATGATATCTCCTTTTCGAACCGACCCCAATCCGGTTCGGACACGGCGTTGCCGGAAAAATCCGCCGCACTTTCAAGAAGAAGCATCTCCTTAGACGGCGGCAGACCGCATGCCCTGCCGTATTTGTCGATAATATCCCTGTCTCCGCCGAAAAAGATCAGCTTCGCCTTGCCGCCGCGATCTTCAACACAGGCATTCGTCGCAAGCGTCGTCGAAAGCGAGACGAACTCCGCCTTTCGGAGCAGCTCCAAGGGCAGGCTGTCAATGGCATTCAAAATACCGACCGCCAGATCGTTCTTCGTGGTCAGCGCCTTGGCACTTCCCACGATTTTTCCGTTTTCAAAATCAAAGATCACCGCATCCGTATACGTTCCGCCGGTGTCGATGCCTATACCGAGCTTCATACGCGTCACTCCCCATCGAAAAACGATTTATTCCTTGCCGAAAACATCCCGCACCGCTTCAAGATAGCCGTACCCGTAAAGGTCGTCCGGCTCGAGATAACTCGTTTCGGTCCACTCGTTCCAGCTGTTCACCGTGATGAGCTTCACGCCCGTGCGGTCGCAGTACGCCTTTGCGTCCAGCAGACATTTCTTAAAGTTTTCCGGCGTATTATTTTTCGCTATGCAGTCAATGTAATTTCTAAATCGCGGGTTATTGTCCCAGCCGACCGAAACATTCGGATAATACGGAACGTCATATTCCCTGCCGATCTTTTCCCAAAGCTTTTTTACGTCCTCTGCGGCTTCGAGATAATCCCTGTTCATGTCCGTCATGTGCACGAACTGATAGTTCGTGACCGAGTGAAAGCCCAGCTCTTTTACGAGCGCACTCTCGTTTTTAACCGGTTTTCCGTCCACACCGGAATAGTTCCCGATGTGTCCGTCCCAGCGGATGAACTGAACATGCACGCCGGGAAGTCCCGCTTTCTTCGTCTCTTCGTCGAGCCAAAGCAGTGCTTTTTTCGTATTCTCCACCCCGCCGAGACCGGTGATGAGATTGTGGATATCATAAATACTCACGACCGGCCTGCCGTCGATCTTATAGTAGTTTTCCTTTGTGAAATACCGGTCTATCCAGCGCTTACCGATCCTTTCGAACTGCTCCTGCGTGACCGCACCCTTCCACACAACGGTATGGTCCCGGTCGGACAGGCGCATGTCCCACAGCGTAGTCGCATCGTGGTTCGCCCACATGATATAAAACCGCATATCCGTATTGTTTTCCGCCTTCAGAAAACCGTCATTCAGGCAGTTTTCAAGAAAAGGTCTGTCATCGTACCAATACCAGTCGTAGATAAACACGTTGACGCCGTGCTTTACTGCCGCCTCGATCTGTTTTTCCATGACCTTCGGGTCCGCTTCGTTCTCAAAGCCCCAAAGCGGCTTTCTGTTCCAAAGATATCCGTTTTCCTTAACGGCCTGATTTCTGACCGTCTGCCACTCGCCGATGCCCTCCGGCCAAAAAATATGAGACCTTGGCTCATCACCCGTGTAGGAGGGCCAAATGTATGCGGCTATATCATACTTCTGCATATTCGAAGACTCCCGTTTGCTTTTTCTTCATTTTACATCGCCCGTATAAAAAAGTAAACCACAAAGAAGCCTCCCGCGACGAAAACAAAAGTTGACACTCCAACTTCTTTGGGCTATACTTTTAGAAGTTGAAGTGTCAACTTTGAGGAGGAAAAGAGCATGATAACGCGATTCGAACGCTTTTCTCTGGCTATTTTCGAAATTTCACGCTGCTGGCATAAGCTGGCCGCCAAGGAACTGATGAAGCTCGGGCTGAAGGGCTCCCACGCAAGGTACCTGACAGCCATGTACAAATACCCGCAGGGGATCACCGTTCCGCAGCTTTGTACGGTGTGCGGCAAGGATAAATCCGACGCCTCCCGCACATTGTCCGCACTGGAAGCCAAGGGACTTGTAACCAAGCAGCGCGTCGGCGGAAGCCTTTACAGGGGCGTGATGCTGCTGACCGACAAGGGCAGACGTGCATCCGAGCTGATCACCGAGCGTGCAAGCCGCGTCGTCGCCGCTGCCGGCCGGGGCATAACCGATGAGGAAAGAGAAGTTTTTTACAGGGTGCTTGACTCTGTTACCGTCAATTTGCGAAAGCTCTGTAAAGAGGGCATTCCGGACTGAGCGCTGCAGAAAATTTGAAGCAGCGCAGCTGCCGACAACTGGATAAGGGGTATTAATATGGGTGTAGAAATTAAAGAGGTACTGACAAAAAAGGATCTCACGACATGGGTCCGTTTCCCGAATAAGCTTTATAAGGACAACGAATTTTTCGTTCCCTTCCTCGAAAACGATGAGATCGAGACCTTTTCAAAGGACAAAAATCCGGCATACGCTTTCTGCGAAACAAAGCTGTTTTTGGCATATAAAGACGGCAAGCCCGCAGGCAGGATCGCCGGACTTATCAACCATGCATACAATAAAAAGTGGAATAAAAACGCGATCCGTTTCACACGTTTTGATTTTATCGATGACTTTGCGGTGTCCGAGGCTCTGTTTGACGCGGTCGTAAGCTGGGGCAGGGAAAGAAAACACACGGAGATCATGGGGCCGATCGGCTTTACGGACATGGACCACGAGGGCATGTTGGTAGAGGGCTTTGACAAATTCAACATGTCCATCACGTTCTATAACCATCCGTATTACCTGACGCATATGGAGCGGCTGGGTCTTAAAAAGGACATCGACTGGATCGAATACAAGATCCGCATCCCGGAGAAAATGGACCCCCGCATCATCAGAATATCCGATCACCTGACAAAAAAAGGCGAATATCGCGCCGTTACATACACGGACCGCAAGGTGCTCTATAAGGAGGCGTTCGAGGCGTTCAAGCTGATCGACACCGCTTTCTCCAAGCTCTACGGCACGGTCCCGCTGACGCCCGAGGTGATCAAGAACGCGATCGACAATTACATTCCGCTCGTAAACCTCGATTACATCTGCTCCGTAAAGGACAGAGAGGGCAAGATCCTCGGCTTCGGCGTTATGGTCCCCTCCATCGCGAAGGCTCTGAAAAAGTCCGACGGCAGGCTGTTCCCGTTCGGCATCGTCAGAATGCTCAGCGCACTCAAGGGCAAAAACGACACGCTTGAAATGTATTTCGTCGCTGTCGCGCCGGAATACCAGACACGCGGCGTTCCCGCGATCATCATCAATACGATCTGGGAAAAGGTCCTTGCAAACGGTGTCAAATACTGTGAGACCGGCCCGATGCTCGAAACCAACTCCGCCGTACACAGCATGTGGAGATATTTCGACAAGGAGCAGCACAAGCGCCGTCGCTGCTTCATGAAACAGATTTAAGCGAGGAAACGAATATGAACGACAACAGAAAGCAGCTTTGGCAGGCGGTTAAATTCACCTTATTTTCCGCTTCCGCCGGCATTATTCAAATCGGCGCTTTCGCCCTTTTGGAGATCTTCATCAAGGACTATTGGATCCCCTATCTGACTTCCCTTGTGCTTTCCATCCTTTGGAACTTTACTTTGAACCGCAGATATACCTTTAAGTCTGCGGCAAATGTGCCCGCAGCCATGGCGAAGGTATTCGGCTTCTACCTTGTGTTCACGCCGCTTTCCACCTGGCTCGGCAATCTGGCGGAGAGCGCGGGTATAAACGACTTCCTCATTCTGATCGTCACCATGCTCGCAAACTTCGCGCTTGAGTTCCTGTTCTGTAAATTTGTCGTGTACCGCGGCAAGGAGGACACCCTTAAAAAGTGACGCAGACGGGATCGTTTTTCCCGTTCGTCGAAAGTTTAACAAAGTGTACAAAAAACGTTTTTCAAGCGGAAAAACCTCTACGGTTTCACCATTGATTTGAATGACCCTTTTTGCTATACTGAACTTGAAAAAAAGAGAAGCCCCATCCGGGGTTTTTCTTAAAGCCGAAATTGTTATTTTTTTAACATTCTCATCGGCAAAACAGTTTTTTCTGACAGCATAAGGAGTTGGTTCTATGGAAAAGCACTACACCACCGTTAACAGCGTAGAAACACTGCAGGCCGCTATTGCCCGCACCAGAGAAGCACAGAAGAAATTTGCAGCCTTCACACAGGAGCAGGTCGACAGGATCTTCCTCGCCGCTGCATCCGCCGCAACAAAAGCCAGAATCCCCCTCGCGAAAATGGCTGTTGAGGAGACCGGAATGGGTGTCGTGGAGGACAAGGTCATCAAGAACAACTACGCATCCGAATATATCTACAACGCATACAAGGACACGAAGACCTGCGGGGTGATCGAAGAAGACAAGGCATTCGGCATCAAAAAGATCGCCGAGCCGATCGGCGTCATCGCGGCGGTCATCCCGACGACAAACCCGACCTCCACTTCGATCTTTAAGTGCCTTTTGGCACTGAAGACCCGCAACGCGATCATCATCAGCCCCCATCCCCGCGCAAAAAACAGCACGATCGCTGCCGCAAAGCTGATCCTGGACGCAGCCGTCGCCGCAGGCGCTCCCGAGGGCATCATCGACTGGATCGACGTTCCTTCTCTCGAAATGACCAACACCGTCATGAAGGAATCCGACATCATCCTGGCAACGGGCGGCCCCGGCATGGTCAAGGCTGCTTATTCCAGCGGCAAGCCGGCGCTCGGCGTAGGCGCAGGCAACACGCCGGCGATCATCGATTCGTCCGCGGATATGCTTCTGGCTGTGAACTCCATCATCCACTCGAAGACCTTTGACAACGGCATGATCTGCGCCTCCGAGCAGTCCGTGATCGTGCTCGAGGATGTTTACGATGCCGCTAAAGCGGAATTCAAGGCGCGCGGCTGCTATTTCCTTGACCCCGACGAGACCGAGAAGGTCCGCAGGACCATCATCATCAACGGCGCGCTCAACGCGAAGATCGTCGGTCAGCCCGCCGTAAAGATCGCAGAGCTTGCCGGTGTCAGCGTTCCGAAAAACACAAAGATCCTGATCGGCGAGGTCGAGA
Source organism: Clostridia bacterium (assembly GCA_017623855.1). Classification (GTDB taxonomy): domain Bacteria; phylum Bacillota; class Clostridia; order Oscillospirales; family Acutalibacteraceae; genus Hominenteromicrobium. The sequence continues at coordinate 8,046 of JAGAOD010000017.1, read as the reverse complement.
GCGTGGAGCTTTCCGAGGAATTCGCACATGAGAAGCTCAGCCCGGTACTCGCTATGTACAAAGCAAAGGATTTCGGCGATGCGCTGAACAAGGCAGAGCAGCTCGTAGCAGACGGCGGCTACGGTCATACCTCCTCCATCTACCTCAACGAGGGCACCGAGCAGGAAAAGCTCATGGAATTTGCCTCCCGTATGAAGACCTGCCGTATTCTCGTGAACACCCCCTCCTCCCACGGCGGCATCGGTGATCTTTACAACTTTAAGCTCGCACCGTCGCTGACGCTCGGCTGCGGCTCCTGGGGCGGCAACAGTGTGTCCGACAACGTAGGTGTCAAGCACCTTTTGAATATCAAAACCGTAGCCGAAAGAAGGGAAAATATGCTTTGGTTCCGAGCACCTGAGAAGATCTACATTAAGAAGGGCTGCCTGCCGGTCGCACTTGACGAGCTCAGAAGTGTGCGCGGCGCAAAGAAAGCATTCATCGTGACCGATACCTTCCTCTATGAGAACGGTTACACCAAGCCCGTCACCGACAAGCTCGACGAGCTCGGCATCACACACAGCACATTCTTTGACGTACAGCCCGACCCGACACTCGCGAATGCCGTAGAAGGTGCAAAGCAGATGGCTGCATTCAAACCCGACACCATCATCGCACTCGGCGGCGGCTCCGCAATGGACGCGGCAAAGATCATGTGGGTGCTGTACGAGCATCCGGAAGCGGACTTCATGGACATGGCGATGCGCTTCATCGACATCCGCAAGCGCGTGTACACCTTCCCGAAGATGGGTGAAAAAGCATACTTCATCGCGATCCCGACCTCCGCGGGCACCGGCTCCGAGGTCACACCGTTCGCAGTCATCACCGACGAAAAAACCGGCGTAAAATATCCGCTCGCAGACTACGAGCTGCTCCCGAACATGGCGATCATCGACACGGACTTCCACATGAGCGCCCCGAAGGGTCTCACCGCAGCATCCGGCATCGACGCCGTGACCCATGCGCTCGAAGCGTACGCCGCTATGCTCGCAACGGATTACGCCGACGGTCTCGCTCTGCAGGCACTGAAGAACATCTTCAAATATCTGCCCCGCGCCTACGACAACGGCCTCAACGATGTTGAAGCACGCGAAAAAATGGCAAATGCCGCAACGATCGCCGGTATGGCCTTCGCAAACGCATTCCTCGGCGTATGTCACTCCATGGCACATAAGCTCGGCGCATTCCATCACCTGCCGCACGGCGTCGCAAATGCACTGATGATCGAAGAAGTGCTCCGCTTCAACGCAAGTGAGGCACCGGCAAAGATGGGCACCTTCTCCCAGTACGATCATCCGCACACCCTCGCCCGCTACGCAGAGATCGCGGATCATCTGACTCTCGGCGGCGAGAGTGACGAGGAAAAGCTCGAAAATCTGATCCGTGCGATCAACGGGCTGAAGGCACGCGTCGGCATCAAGGCAAGCATCAAGGAGTACGGCATCGACGAAAAGGCATTTCTCGACAACCTCGACGAGATGGCATGGCAGGCTTTCGACGACCAGTGCACCGGCGCGAACCCCCGTTATCCCCTTGTAAGTGAGATCAAAGAGATGTATCTGAATGCATATTACGGCAAGCACACCGAGGCCGAATGAGAGGGAGGAAAAGAACATGAAACTGGATACCGTTATTTCCGTCAGAAAAAACAAGACCATCTACCGCGACGGCGACAGATGCATCAAGGTCTTCGACGAGGGTTATTCCAAAGCCGACATTCTGAATGAGGCCTTAAATCAGGCGCGCATCGAGGAAACCGGCCTCAACATTCCGAAGGTACTGGAGGTCACGGTCGTTGACGGCAAATGGGCGATCGTCTCCGAATTTATCGAGGGCAAGACTCTGTCCCAGCTCATGAAGGAAAACCCGGAAAAGAAGGACGAATATCTCGAGCTGTTTGTCGACCTGCAGCTGCAGATGCACACGAAGACCTGCGCAAATCTCAACAAGCTCAAGGACAAGATGAACCGCAAGATCAGCGAGTCTACACTCGATGCTACCACCCGTTATGAGCTGCACACCCGTCTCGAGGGTATGCCGAAGCACAACAAGGTCTGCCACGGCGACCTCATTCCGTCGAATGTGATCCTCACGGAGGACGGCACACCGTACATCCTCGACTGGTCCCACGCCACACAGGGCAATGCCTCCGCGGACGCCGCACGCACCTATCTGCTGTTCTGCCTGAACGGAGACGAGGAGACCGCGAAGAAGTATCTCCGCCGCTTCTGCTTAAAGAGCAACACGGCGATGCAGTACGTGCAGAAGTGGATGCCGATCGTCGCCGCTTCCCAGTCCGTCAAGGGCAACGCGGAAGAACGCGAATTTCTGCTTTCGTGGATCGACGTTGTGGATTACGAATGATCCGGGAAGACTTTTCGAAAAATTTTGAATAAATGACCCGTAAACCGGAGGGGTGCAAAACGCACCCCTCTTTTTTGTCTTGAAAACGGGTTCCAAAATAGGTATAATTAAAACAACACTGCACACTCTTTGGAGGAAATCCAATGGATGATATCAAGAACACCGTTGCCAAAAACCTGACAAAGCTTCGCCAGCTCAACAATATGACGCAGCTGGAGCTTGCCGAAAAACTGAATTACTCCGACAAGACGGTCTCCAAATGGGAACGCGCCGAATCCACACCCGACATCTCCGTGCTTGTGAAGCTCACCGAGCTGTTCGGCGTCACACTGGATACGCTCGTCAAAAGCGAAAACATTGAGGAAGCGGTTGCCGAGCCGAAACCGACAGAAGCGAAGAACACGAAATATAACTACCGGATCATTGCCGCCCTCTCGGAAAGCACCGGCTGGATCATCGCCGTGGCGGCTTTCATTATTACGACTTTGGTTTTGGGCAAGGCGACATTCCAGTGGCTTTATTTTGCTTACGCACTGCCCGTCGCACTCGTCATCAAGCTTGTTTTCAATTCTATATGGTTCAACCCGAGACACAATTACTACATCATCTCCGCTTTGATGTGGTCGATGCTCTTTGCGGTACACATTACATTCCTGTACTTCGGCATCAACGTCGCGCTCATCTATCTCCTGGGCGCTGCCGGACAGTTTGTGATCATCATGTGGTCCTTTGTCAAAAAACGGAGAGAGTAAACCTAATTTGTCAGCAAAACGCCCTGTTTTCACCTTGAAACAGGGCGTTTTTGCTGACTCTACGAATCGGAGAGTCGCAAAAAAGCCACTCTACGGCACGAAACGCGACGAGTAGACCGCGCTCCCCGAACCTTCGGTTTACCCTTTTTAGCCGCTTGCGTATAATAAAACGGCAGCCCGTCCCGAAGCAGACCGCAGATGAAAGCCGCTGCGGGTACGGTACATAGACTACAAGGAAAAGGGATTTTACCATGAGAACATTCAAAATCGTCTCGGACTCCTCGTCCGATATTTTAGAGCTTAAAAACGCAGACTTCGCATATGCACCGATGAAGATCATCACGGCAGAGCGCGAGTTCGTCGACGACAGCCGACTTGACGTGGAGGAGATGTCTGATTTCTTCAATACATACAAAGAGCGCTCCCAGACCTCCTGCCCGAACGTTTCGGACTGGATCTCCGCCTTCGGCGACGCGGACGACGTCATCTGCGTGACGATCACAAGCGGTCTGTCCGGAAGCTACAACGCGGCATGTCTTGCAAAGCAGATGTACGAAGCGGAACACGAAGGCCGCCGTGTATTCGTGCTGGACACACTTTCCGCCGGACCCGAGATCACGCTCGTTATAAAGAAGCTTGAGGAATATGTAAGCGAAGGAATGGATTTCGAGACCGTCTGCGAGCGGATCACGGCGTATCTCAAGCAGACCGGTTTGATCTTCATGCTCAAGTCCCTGAATAACTTCGCCGCAAACGGCAGGATCTCGCCGCTCGTCGCGAAGATCGTCGGCTTTGCAGGGATCTGTATCGCCGGAAAGGCCGGTGATGAGGGCACGCTCGAGCCCTCACACAAATGCCGCGGCGAAAGTAAAACACTCGAAACACTGCTTTCGGATCTCGAAAAATACGGATTTAAATCCGGCAGGATCAGCATCGGTCACTGCCGGAACGAAAAGGCAGCCGAGCGCATGAAGGAAATGATCGAAGAGAAATTCGGCAATGTTGAGATCGAAATCCACAAGCTCCGCGGCCTGTGCAGCTTCTACGCAGAAAAAGGCGGCCTCTTGATCGGCTTTGAGAAAAACTGACTCTCCGCACAGTATAAATCTCCTTTTAAGACAGATAATAACATCAAATTTTGTTGTTTAAGGAGAAATGAATAGATGAAAGCCACAGGGATCGTGAGAAGAATGGATGATCTTGGAAGAGTTGTCATTCCTAAGGAAATTCGCAGAACGATGAAGATCGGCGAGGGGACGCCGCTGGAGATATTCATCGACAAGGAGGGCGGGATCATCTTCCGCAAATATTCTCCCGTCGGCGAAATGAGTGAGAGTGCACAGCGCATGAGCGAATGCGTTTCGTCGCTCTGCGGCGCCGGCGTCGCCGTGTCCGACCGCGACCGCATCGTCGCGTCCGCCGGTATTCCGAAAAAGGAGCTTTTGGACAAGCCCGTTTCCCGCCAGATCGAAGAGCTGATGAAAAAGCGCAAGCCGTTTATCAGCTCGGGCGAGGACACCGTGCTCGCTGCGGACGGCGGTCTGCGCACCGCAAACGCCGCCTTTCCGATTCTCAGCGAGGGCGACATCTGCGGTATGTTCATGCTCATCAAGGACGAGAAGGCGCGCCCCGGTGAGCCGGAAGAAAACCTGCGTCTCGCCCGTCTTGCCGCCGCATTTTTAGGAAAAGAAGCCGTACAATAAATGCCATCAGGCACAGTCGATCACATCGGCTGTGCCTGTTTCTGCTTCTATTCCCTTGCATTTATGCCTTTATAGTCGACACGGGGCATAAACATTGTATATTTTTCACAACGAATCCGCGTTCAAAATAGAATATCTGTATAATTTGCATTTACCGATTGCATTATTAGGATAATTGTTATATAATTAGACGTACAATTCTAATGAAATTGTGAAGATTACATATAAGGGGTGTTTTCATGAACACGTATCAGGCAAAGAACATCATCAACGCAGCTATGGCAGGCCATTCCGGCGCCGGCAAGACCTCCCTCGCTGAGGCAATGCTTTATCTTGCGGGCGCATCTGACCGCCGCGGCAAGGTTGGCGAGGGTAATACAGTTTGTGACTATGATCCGGAGGAAATCCGCCGCAAGACATCGGTTTCCACGGCAGTTGCACCGTTTGAGTGGAAGAACAAGAAGATCAATCTGCTCGACACCCCGGGTCTGTTTGACTTTGAAGGCGGTCTGCATGAAGCAGCCCGTGCCGCTGAGTCCGTGATCATCGTACTCGCAGGCAAGAGCGGTGTTTCCGTCGGTACTGAGAAGGCTTTTGCAGCAGCTGAAAAGCGCGGCCTCGCAAAGTTCTTCTTCGTCAACGGTCTCTGCGACGAGGGCTCCGACTTCTACGGCGTTTTCGAGGAACTGAAGGCTACATTCGGCCCGTCCGTCTGCCCCATCGTTATTCCGTTTTTTGAAGACGGCAAGGCTGACAAGTACATCAACATGCTGGAGTTCAAGGCTTATGACTACTCCGGCGGCAAGCCCGTCCAGGTTCCGATGCCCGACATGGGTGCCCGTCTGGAGGGTCTCCGTACAGCGATCTACGAGGCTGTTGCTGAAACCAGCGACGAGCTCTTTGAAAAATATTTCTCCGGTGAAGAGTTCACTCCGGAAGAAGTTATCGTCGGCGTTGCTCAGGGCGTCAGACGCGGCACCATCGCTCCGGTATTCTGCGGCGACGCAATGCTGATGCGCGGCATGGAGCAGTTCATGGACGGTCTGTGCTGGCTGGCTCCGAACGCAGCCGAAAAGGGCGGCGAGCTCGCAGTTGACGTGGACGGCAATCCGGTCGAACTCGCAGTTAACGAGGATGCAGCCGCTGCTGCCATCGTCTTCAAGACGGTTGCTGACCCGTTCATCGGCAAGCTCTCCTATGTTAAGGTCATCTCCGGCAAGCTCACAACAGAAACACAGCTTGTCAACATGCGCACCGGCAACGTTGAGCGTATCGGCAAGACCATTATGATGTGCGGCAAGAAGCAGGAAGACGTTAAGGCGATCTGCGCAGGCGATATCGGCGCGATCCCGAAGCTCTCCAACGTCAACACAGGTGACACGCTCTGCGCACCGACCCGTAAGGTCATCCTCGATCCCATCGAATATCCGACACCGGAAATGAGCATGGCGATCGTTCCGAAGAATAAGGGCGACGAAGACAAGATCGCTCAGGGCATCCTGCGTCTGGCTGAAGAAGACCCGACCATCGGCTTCGTCAACAACACAGAGACCAAGGAAATGGTCATCTCCGGCATGGGCGAGCAGCATCTTGATGTTATCGTTTCCAAGCTGAAGGCTAAGTTCGGCGTTGAGATCACACTGCGCAGCCCGCGCGTTGCATACCGCGAGACCATCCGCAAGACCGTCTCCGTACAGGGCAGACACAAGAAGCAGACCGGCGGCCACGGCCAGTTCGGTGATGTTTGGATCGAGTTCTCCCCGTCCGATAACGAGGGTCTGGAATTCGCTGAGCGCGTTGTCGGCGGTGCCGTTCCGAAGGGCTTCTTCCCGGCAGTTGAAAAGGGTCTGCGCGATTGCATCGCAAAGGGTCCTCTGGCAGGCTACCCGGTCGTCGGTCTGAAGGCTACACTGTATGACGGCTCCTACCATCCGGTTGACTCCAGCGAAATGACATTCAAGATGGCAGCTTCCATCGCTTACAAGAACGGTATGCCGCAGGCTAACCCGACACTCCTCGAGCCGTACGGCACACTGAAGTGCACCGTTCCGGACGCAAATATGGGCGACATCATGGGCGAGGTCAACAAGCGCCGCGGCCGTGTCATGGGCATGAACCCGGCAGGTGCAGGCATGCAGACCGTTGAAGCAGAGGCTCCGATGGCTGAAATGCACGACTTCAGCACCTATGTCCGTCAGGTCACACAGGGCAGAGGCAGCTTCACATTTGAGTTTGTCCGCTACGAGGAAGCTCCGGCTAACGTAGCACAGAAGGTCATCGAGGCAGCTAAGGCAGCCGGCGAGATCGACTAATTCAAAAAACGCAGTATTTTCCCCGCAGAATTCGTTTCTGCGGGGAATTTTTTTACAATTCAGAGCACATAATTCCCTTAAAGAATTATGTTTATTTTTTAACACTGTATAATAATTACGAAAGCACTCGGCTTTCACAGATTTATGAACAGCGCTCTCGCACACGGAGCATGACCCCAGTGAAAGGAAGGGATCAGTATGTTGTGTACAAAATGCGGTAAGGACTTTAACACACAGGACAATCGCTGTCCCGAATGCGGCGCGGTCTACAGCACAAAGCCGCCGGTTCGCCCCTCGGAGATCGGACGTTATCCGAACAGCAACGCAGCTTCCGAGTTCATCGGCCACCACATGGTGAGAAACACGGACGGAAAATGGCTGACGCTTTTGCGTGTTCTCGGCGTTTTTTTGGCCGGCGCAGTGATCTACGCTTTGTTTTTGCTTCTGGATTATTACAACGTCTTTTATCTGCTGTTCCACTAATGACATAACAGTATAAAAACGGACACCCTCCCGGTGTCCGCTTTTGATTTTCCCGCATTTTCCTTGACAGTTCTCATATACTGCGATAGAATAAAACATCGAATTTTTTATTAGAAGGAATGATTTATATGGCTGATATCAAAGCTTTTCACGCCATGAGATATACACCGAACAGCCGGTGGGTCCCTGTGCATACAGAAAAGAAGGGGTGGGAATCAGGGATTGGCGTAGTTACCCTGACCGTCGTTCCACTTCCAGTTGCGGATCTCGGGCAGATCCACGCCGTATTCGTGGATATACTGCTTGTGCTCCACAAGCTTATCCCGCATCTGCTGGATAAGGTGGCTGCCGCGGTTGCCCAGCTGGGGCAGGTGATACATGGCAAGCTCGGTG
>JAGAOD010000133.1 GCA_017623855.1 Clostridia bacterium | reverse complement strand
CAAGATGGTGCACACCAAGCTGGTGGCCAACGAAAACTGGGTGTCCTTCGGCTCCACCAACATCACGAAAAAGGCCTTTGGCCAGCTGAACGAGCTGAACCTGTTTTTGCGGCGGGGCAGCGCTGCGGCGGAGGATTTGATGGCTGATGTGGCGGTCAACCACGGACTGTCCCAGCGGGTGAAGGACTGGCGTGAGGTACGGTACAACGGACTTCTGGCGTGGCTGGAAGGATTTTTGGTATAAGCGGAGGCGGAAACCATGACAAAAGAGCAGTATTATGTCCGGCTGGCGTTGGAGCGCGGCGTCAAACAGAGTGATTTCGTGCAGATCGCTGTGGCTATGGCAAAGGAGATCAAGCCGGAGGAGAAAACGCAGCTGCTTGAAACGCTGGAGTCCTTCATAAAGGAACTGGAAAAGGATAACGGGGTCTGATCTATGGTCTCCTCTTTGTCCTTTTTCATGTCGGTTTTTTGGAGCAGTGTGATCATACTGTCCGTGCATTTTTTGCGCAAAAAGCAGTTTTTTCTGAACGGATTCGGCATGTCGACCGTGGTGCAGCTTTATGTTTTCTGCATTGGAAGAATGCTTGTGGTGTTGGAATTTCCGTTTACGCAGACCATGGAGCTGCCGGGGATATATAACGTGTTTTTCAAGGCGTTCTGTCTGGATGAACACGCTTTCGGCGCTGTAAGGTTTACGTTGTTTGACGTGTTCCTTATTTTGTGGGGTGCAGTGACAGCGGTGCTATGTGCCGTATATTTCATGCGCTATGTACGGAGCGTCCGCAGCATCCGGGATGTAAGCTTTACGGCGGACAAAGAAGCGGAGGGGCTTCTCTCGGAGATCCGTGCGAAATATCCTTCGCGTATGCGCGTGCGGGTTGTGCGCTGTGCGGCGGTGACGGTGCCGATGGGGATCGGGCTTTTCGACCGGTGCATCCTCCTGCCGACGGGGACATATTCACCGGAGGAGATTTGGCACATTCTCCTGCACGAGTATATCCATTTCAAAAACAATGATCTGTGGACGAAAATGCTGATCGAGTTGTTCTGCCGCCTGTATTGGTGGAATCCGCTCGTATACCTGCTGAAAGCGGACGTCGAGCAGATCTTAGAGCTCAAGTGCGATCTGCACGCCACGGTGGACTTAAATACACTGCAGCGTGCAGCATATCTTAAGACTATTACCTCCTGCCTGCAAAAGAGCGGTGCGGAGTCGGCGCAGATCGCTTCGTTTTCCACAAAGTTCTTTCGTCTGAATAATGCGGGCGCGGAGCTCATTGAACGCTTCAGACTCGTTGCGTATCCTGTTTCGAAGAATATCCGTATCTTTCAGGTCTTATCCATCGTTTGTTTTTCCGTGCTAATGATCTTTTCCTACATGTTCATTTTGCAGCCTGGCTACATGCCGGAGGAGGAGACAGGCGTGTTTTATTTGGAAAATATCCGCCTTTCCGGGTACATCGTAAAGCATTGGGATGACCGTTATACGTTCTACAACGACGACGGCCGGCTGATCCCGCTGAACGAAGAAACGGCGGAGATGCTTAGCGAGAACGGATTCGAGGTGATCGAACGATGATACGGAAGGGAGGTATCGGTGTGATAAAGAGAATTGTGACGGCCGTTTTGGTGCTGAGCGTACTGCTTAGCTTTTCGGGCTGCACCGCATCACAACAGACGGCGAAGCCGCTTCGCATCTGCTTGGATATGGCATTTACGGGAAATGCAAAATACTCGGGTGAGATGCTTTGTGAGGAGCTGAAGGTTTTTCTTGAGGACGATGCCCGCGCTTTCAGCGGTGTGGGCCGTGTGGAGATCGAGCTGATCCCCAAAAAGGGCGAGGAGCGGACAGCGGTGATCGACCGCATCCGCACGGAAATAGAAAACGGGGGAGGACCGGATCTATTCCTTATCTCGAATGCGACGCAGGATACGATCGGAGAAAATGCACTTTTTCCGTTTCCGGAGCAGGCTATGGCGAAGGGGACCTTTCTCTCGCTGGATGAATACATTAAAAACGCAGAGTTTACGGATTGGAACAAGCTGTACAGCGTGATCCTAAACGCCGGAAAAACGGAGCAGGGGCAGATGATCGTCCCGCTTTCCTACACGCTGCCGGTGACCTGCTTTAAGCAGTCCGAGGTGCAGCACACCCCGTCTGCGACGCTGACCTGGGCCGATATGGTGGACGATGAAACCTGGATCATGCAGGCTTCTGCGCTGTGGCTGCGCTCAAGATCACGCTTTTATCCCCAATGGGAGGACACTTACCTCGAGTACATTCTCGGAGAGTCCGTAGATTTTGAAAAAGGGGAGCTGCTCTTTGAGGAAGAGGAGCTGACGGGCGTCCTTCGGGATCTCGTAAAGCTCTGTAATGCGGAGACGCGCGGAAAGTTCGATGCGCTTCCCGCGCACTATCAGGTCAGCATGAATGTGCGCTACAGGATGCGTTCGGTCGGCATAGATGTGCTCTATGACGGTATCGACTTTGATACGCCGCTGACTATGGTCCCGCTGTACTCCACGGACGGCGGCGTGACGGCGACGGTCGTGAGCTTTGCCGCAGTGAATGCAAACACAAAGCACGCGCAGGCGGCTTTTCAGGTGCTTGACCTTCTGCTCTGCCGACCGATGCAGATGCATTCCGAGCTTTATCAGAGCTTTCTCGGCGACCTCGGTATGCCGATGCACACAAATCTCGTTTTGGACGGTGAGGCGATCCGCACGTATAAGGGAGAACGGTCGATGCCGGAAGCGTCGTCCGACGCGTATCGCAGCGTATTGAATGAGATCACGCATGTCCGTTTCCGCAATGCACTGGAAGCACACTTCGATGCGCTGTACAAGGCATTTTATGCGCAGGGCATGCGCAGCGGCCTCGACGATGCGGACAGACTCAAAGAGCTTGTGGCAGAGGGGTATGAGGAAATGCAGGAAGCCGTAAAAGCAGCCGCAGAATAAACGTCGGAAAAGTATAACAAATCCGAAAAATGGGAGGAAAGCCATGAAAAAGACCTTATGTATCTTACTCGCAGTTTTGCTGATAACCGCGCTGTTCTCCGGCTGCGGCGAGCCCGAGCCGCTGCATGTGCTTGTGGATCTGGATTATTATGTACTCATGAATTACGTTGGCACATACGCGGAGGATGCGGTGGCTCCTTTTTTGGAGTGGGTTGCTGACTTAGGTGGACCCTCGGATATTGTACTGGAAGTGCTTCCAAAGGATGGCGTAGAGCGAGATACCGCTTTGACACGGCTCAGAACCGAGATCATGGCCGGCGGTGGGCCGGATGTGTTCATCATGGCGTGCGATGCAGGGGATTCGTATGATTCCGCTGAACCATTATTCCCGATACCGGAGAAGGCCATGGAAGTCGGAATGTTTCTGACACTTGATGAATACATAGAAAATGCGCAGTATATGGAATGGGATAAGCTGACACCGGCGATCATGAATGCAGGCAAAAACGAATACGGTCAGCAGATCCTGCCGCTGACTTACACAGTTCCTGTATCATATTTTATGAAGTCTGAGGTTTCACACAGCGTTTCGGCAAAGACTGACTGGGAGGACATGCTTTCGGATGAAAGCCGAACACTTGCAGCCGCAGCATCATGGATCCATCTGACCGAAAACGAGCCGGAGCTGTACCGCTTGCCTCCGTGGGAAGGTCACCATCTTGAATATATCCTTGGAGACTTGGCTGACTATAAGGAAGAAGAACTTCTTTTTACGGAAGAAGAACTTTTACGAAGATGCGAGGAGATTTTTGGGGTTCATGAGCAGTATCTGTGCGGGGCGTTGGATGCTTCACCTGTCTGCTTTCAGGACTGTCTGTCCACAAAATTTACAAACGAATGGGATACCGCTCGTTTCAATGGCATATCCAAAACGGCAGATCTCACGATGGTTCCGCTCTATTCCGATGACGGTGGCGTGACGGCAAATATTTTGTATTATGCGGCGGTTAATGCAAATACAAAGCGTCCGGAGGATGCATTCTTTCTTTTGGATGTGCTTATGGACCGAAACAGTCAGCAGTATTCCGATATATACGGATGGTGCTTAACAAGAAATTTTGGTATTCCAACACATGAGGATCTGTTACAGGAGGAATATCCGACGAGACATGAGGGAGCTGGGTATTTGTCCGAGAGCAATTATGCTCAGTTGTGTGAGATTCGCGACAGCATAACAAACGTACGCTTTCAAGGTGGTCTGGATCTTGTTTTGGACAGCATGTTTGAGGAAATCTATTACGCAGAGATGGAGCCCGAAGCAAAGGATGTAAAAGAAATCGTCTCTCAGGCGTACCGTAAAATGGAGATCATGCTGAGAGAATGACGGGAAACGGAGGGAAGCCATGAAAAAGACTTTATGTATCTTACTTGCAGTTTTGATGATAACCGCGCTGTTCTCCGGCTGCGGCGAGCCCGAGCCGCTGCGGATTGTGGTTGATTTAGAGTATTCGCACACGGAGTACTCCTGGGTCTCCGTAGAGGAAGCAGCGAAGGGCTTTGCTTTGAGGCTGGCTGGAGCCGGCGGGCCGACGGATGTCATCATCGAGTGCATTCCGGGCTCGTTTGAAGGTCGCACTGCGCGCAACGGCGTACTGACGAACCTCAAGGCGGAGATCATGGCCGGCGGCGGACCGGATGTATTTATCATGGGTTGTCACAGCAACAACGACGGAAATCCCTTTTTCGCGATGCCGGAACAGGCCATGGCAAACGGTCTGTTCCTGCCGCTTGACGAATACATAGAGGATCATGCGCAGTTCACTGACTGGGATAAGCTTCAGCCGCAGGTCATGGAAGCCGGCCGTGATGCGTACGGGCAGCAGATCGTTCCGGTGTCTTATACGCTTCCACTGACCGTGTTCCGCGAAGAGGATGTACCGCAAAAATATCCGAAGGAGACCACGTGGCAGGACATGCTCGACGACAAGACCGGTGTTCTGTCCGCCGCGTCCACATGGTACCATGCGAATGAAACGATGTTTTCATGCCATGAAGGGGCATATCTTGAAAATCTTCTCGGGCCGTTAGCGGACTACAACAGCGACGAGCTTTTGTTCACGGAGGATGAACTGCTGCAATGTACCCTTGAGGTTCTGGAGCAGCAGAAGAGATACAGAAAGGGAGAATTTGCGAATGTTTCCCCGCACTATCAGATGCAGCTCTGTGTAAATTACGATTTGAGCGCCAGTAATGAAACCTATTCCTGGGCGGAGGGCATGAACCCATATAACGGGATAATGAGACGTGATGCACTTACCATGATTCCGCTTTATTCGCGCGACGGCGGCGTTACGGCGACCGTGGCCTCGTATGCTGCTGTCAATGTGAACACAAAACGTCCCGAGGACGCCTTTGCGGTGATTGATTATCTTCTGAGTCCGGAGGAGATGCAGTGCTCGTTGCTTGGCTGGAACTGGCTGTATGAGAACGCAGTCCCAACTCACATGGATGCGATGAGCACGGCTCTGCCGATCGTCGAAAAAAGCTTTGGCACATCGGTGTGGTTTATGTCGGAGGAAAATTTCGAGGAGTTTTCGCGTGTGCGTGAGCAGATCACACATGCCCGCTTTCGCGGTGGGCTGGATTGGGAGCTCGATGATCTGTACATGAGCTGTCAGGGCGGATATGTTTATGACATGAAAATGGCAAGACCCATAGAGGAATACGTGCATGAGTATTACCGCAGGATGCAGCGCATGCTCGGAGAATAAAAAAACGGGGACGGGCCTTGCGGCTCGTCCCCAAAATTCGTTTGGCGTATTCAATTACCAGCCCAGAGTCTTCAGGTACTCACGGCTGAGGGTAACAGCGTCGATCGGAGCACGCTCGTAAGCCTGGTCCTGCTCAACAACGACCCAGTTTGCGCCTGCAGCAACAGCAGCCTCAAGAACCGGCGGGATGTCCTGCATGCCGTAGCCAACCGGACGGAACTCGAACTTGCCGGTCTCCTCGACCTTCTCGGTCTCGATGCCGATGAGCTCATACATGTTAGCCGGCTTGCCTTCCTTGTAGAAGTCCTTCAGATGAACGACCGGTGCGCGGCCTGCATACTTGTTGATGTAATCGACCGGCTCTTCGCCAGCGACCTTTACCCAGCAAATGTCGAGCTCTGTCTGGAGCAGGGAAGCCGGGATCTCGTCGTACATGTAATCGAGAGCGTACTGGCCGTTCTCCATCTTGACGAATTCGAAGTCATGGTTGTGGTACAGCAGAGTGATGCCGACCTTATTGCAAGCTTCGCCGATCTTCTTGAAGGTCTCGATGTTCTGAAGGAACTTCGGCTGGCCCGGGCGATCCTCTTCTGTGAGGTACGGGATAGCGATGTACTTCATGCCGATCTCAGCGTACTGAGCAACAGTGCCCTCGATGTCAGCTTCGAGCTCTGCAAACGGAACGTGTGCGGAAACCGGAACAAGGCCGACTTCCTCAAGGATAGCCTTGACCTCTGCCGGCTTCATGCCGTAGAGACCTGCAAGCTCAACGCCTGCATAGCCGATTTCCTTCAGCTTCTGCATGGTGCCCTTAAAATCGCGTGAAGCGTCATCGCGTACGGAATAAACCTGCACTGCTACGGGTAAAGTCTTCATAGTGAACTCCTCCTGTATGTAAATAAGTATACCTAAGTATAGGCTATTTCTATTTTAACGGATTTGAAAGGAAAAATCAATCATTGGGGCCGCTTTTAAGCATGTTTTGTGCGAATTTTTTGCGAACGGGACGGCTGAATGTACCCTTTCGGAGTGTTGACTATTAACATAACTTGGGGTATACTAAACTTTACAGGAAAAATAATACGCGGACAGAGCTGTCTGCGAAACGATAGGAGGCTTCTGTATGAAACGTAATCTGCGCTTTTACTTTGCGCTGATGTTTGCACGCGGAACTAAGCTCGTGCTGAAGCTGATCGGTCGAAAGGGCACCTCCATGCCCGGCTCCTGGGCCATCATTCTCTGCCCGGATTTCATCGGCCGCATGCCCAAACCGAAGAAGATCATCGGTATTACCGGCACAAACGGTAAAACGACGGTTTCGAATATGATCGAGGACGTCCTCGAGGACAACGGCGTTTCCTTTATGTGCAACCGCGCCGGTACGAATGTCAACACCGGCATCGCGTCCGCACTCATCAATAACAGTAAGTTTTTCGGCAAGCCGAAGCATGACGTCGCCGTTTTCGAGCTTGACGAGCGCTCCTCCCCGAAGCTCTATCCGTACATGCAGCCCGACATGCTGCTGTGCACGAATATCTTCCGCGACTCCTATAAGCGCAACGCGCACGCGGAGTTCATTCTCGGCATCCTCAACAAGGAGATCCCGAAGACCACAAAGCTCATTCTGAACGCGGACGACCCGCTGTGCTGCTCCATTGCACCCGACAACGAGCGCGTCTATTACGGCATCGATCACCTGAGCACCGACAAAAACGAGTGCGATAATATCGTAAACGATATGCCCGTCTGCCCGAACTGCAGCGGTCCGCTCGTCCACGATGTCGTGCGTTACCACCACATCGGCCGCGTGCACTGCGAGAACTGCGGCTACCGCTCGCCCGAGCCGGATTACCGCGCGTCCTATGTCGATGAGGAAAACGGCATCATGCGTGTCGAAAAGGACGGTGTCGCGAACGAATATAAGCTCGCAAGCACCAGCAATATCAATATCTATAACTCCCTCGCTGCCGTCGCCGTTCTGCGCGAAGCAGGGCTTTCGGACGAGCAGATCCAAAAATCCTTCGAGAAGATGGAGATCACCGAGTCCCGCTATTCCGAGTCGATGATCGGCGGCAAGCGCGTGATTTTGCACCTGACAAAGGCGAAGAACCCGATCGCAAGCTCCCGCGTTTACGAGATCGTCCGCAATGCACCGGGCAAAAAGTCCGTCATCATCTTCCCGTACGATTATTTTGACGACCGCCATTCCGTCGAAAATACGGCTTGGTTCTATGATACCGACTATGAGTTTCTGAATGACGAGAGTATTGTTCAGCTCATCATCGGCGGCAACCGTCACCATGACACCTACGTCCGTGCGCTTTTGGCCGGTGTGCCCAAGGAGAAGATCATCCACATGCAGGATGAGTGCGAAGCGTCCGAGGTCATTTCCGACGAAGCGGACACCGTATTCGTGCTGCACGATGTTTACACGATCCGCTCGGCGAATATCATCCGCGATAAGCTCATAGCAAAGGAAAAGGAGGCTGCAAAATGAAAATAGAGATCCTTTTTCCCGAATTCTGCAACCTCTTCGGCGACGCCTACAATATGGTGTATCTGCAGAAAACGCTGCCGGAAGCGGAGTTTATCCGCACGGCGATCGGTGACGATGTCCGTTTCACCGAGGAGAAGATCGACCTCGTGTACATGGGGCCGATGTCCGAGCGCGTGCAGGAGCTGATCATCAAGAAATTTAAGCCCATCCGCGAAAAGATCATGAAAGCGGTCGAGAGCGGTACGGTCTTTCTGTTCACCGGCAATGCGCTGGAGATCTTCGGCGATTACATCGAAAACGAGGACGGCAGCCGTGTCGAGGCACTCGGCATTTACCGCCTGTGGGCAAAGCGCGACATGATGCACCGCCACAACAGCGCATTCGAAGGCACTTTTGAGGGTGAGACCGTCATGGGCTTCAAGACACAGTTCACAATGGCGTACACGCCGGACGATTCCCTCGCGCTGTTTAAGAAAACACGCGGTGTCGGTTTGAACCCGAAGGCGGACTTCGAGGGCATCCGTTTCCACAACTTCTTCGGCACGTACCTTGTCGCGCCGATCTTAGTTGCAAACCCGCCGTTTACAAAGTACCTTTTGAAGCTGATGGGCGCGGAAAATACGGAGCTCGCGTTTGAAGCGGAGACCGTTGCCGCATACGAGCAGCGCAAGAAGGACTTTGCGCAGATGGTGCACTAAAAAGATATTCATGAACCGGGGGATACACCTCCGGTTTTTGTTTTAAGAAAATTATGATGAAAATGCGGATTATCTGTTGACTTTTCGTCTTTCGGATGATAGCATAGACAAAGTTAAATAAACCGTTTCAAGATAGAGGCGCGTTCGACAAGAGTACCGGGACATATGCCGCGGCAGGCACACGGGAAAGGGGAGAACGCCGAAGCGCGGTATGAAGCCGAAAAGTACCGCAGCTGGGCGCATGCAGAAGATGTATGCGACTGTCTGCCCCGAAGGGGTATGTTGCGCTGTCAGAACGAATGAGAAAGGCTTGCCGCTTTCTGCGTTCTGCAGAGAGCGGTTTTTTGATGAGTATTTTTAGGAGAGATCAAAATGAATTCAACAAAGACACGCCGCATCGTCGCGGCTGTGCTGATCGTCGCGGTGCTTGCCGTTCTTGGCATTCTGTACTGCGGTGTGGAGACCCCCGAGGCGGTCACAACGGAGTTTGACGCATGGGAGTACATCGACGCGTACGATGAAAACGTGGAGGGTGACCCTGCATTCAGCGAAAATCTGAGCAATGCGCTGACCGCTGCACGAAGCGAGGTTAAAGTGTACGGCACATGGTTCTCGCTCCTGCCGCCGATCATCGCAATCGTGCTGGCACTTTTGACAAAAGAGGTGTATTCCTCCCTGTTCGTCGGCATTCTGTCCGGTGCACTGCTGTATTCCGGCTTCAGCTTTTCGGGTACGATCGACCACTTATTTGTGGACGGCTTCATCGGCTCCCTCGCGGATGCCTATAATGTCGGCATCATCCTGTTCCTTGTTGTTCTCGGCGCGATCACCGTTATGATGAACCGCGCGGGCGGCTCTGCGGCGTTCGGCCGCTGGGCGGCAAAGCACATCAAGAGCCGCGTCGGCGCACAGCTTGCGACGGTCGCGCTCGGTGTTCTGATCTTTATCGACGACTATTTCAACTGCCTGACCGTCGGCAGCGTTATGCGCCCGGTCACGGATAAGTTCAAGGTTTCCCGCGCAAAGCTCGCGTATTTGATCGATGCCACTGCGGCGCCGGTCTGCATCATTGCGCCGGTCTCCTCTTGGGCGGCAGCGGTCGCGGGCTTTGTTCCGGAGGGACAGAGCGGCTTTGAGCTGTTCATCCGTGCGATCCCGTTCAATTTCTATGCGCTGCTGACCATTCTTGCAATGGTGACCCTTTGCCTTATGAAGTTTGACTTCGGTCCGATGCGTCAGCATGAGCTGAATGCCGCAAACGGCGACCTCTTCTCGTCCGAGGACGCGGAGCTGTTCAAGGCAGTCGAGAGCACAGATCCGGAAGAAAAGGGCAGCCTTTGGGATCTCGTCGCTCCGGTTCTCGTACTGATCGTGTTCTGTGTGCTGGGTCTCATCTACTCCGGCGGTATGTTCACACCGGGCACGGAGGGCTACAACAATTTCGTCGTTGCATTCTCTCAGGCGGATGCCTCTGTCGGTCTGGTATACGGTTCCTTCGGCGGCCTGATCTTCGCGATCATCTACTTCATGTGCCGCCGCGTGATGAACTTCAAGCAGTGCATGGAATGTGTTCCGGAGGGCTTTAAGGCAATGGTCTCCGCGATCATGATCCTTACCTGCGCATGGACACTGAAGGCGATGACGGACAGCCTCGGCGCAAAGGTCTTCATTGCCGAGTTCGTCCGCACCTCCGCAGGCAGCTTCATTTCCTTCCTGCCGGCTGTCGTGTTCCTGATTGCCGTCGGTCTGGCTTTTGCAACGGGTACATCCTGGGGCACCTTCGGCATCCTTATCCCGATCGTTCTTGCGGTTTTCGGCACCGGCGCACTCGATATGCCGATCTGCGTTGTTGCGATCTCCGCCTGCATGGCCGGTGCGGTCTGCGGCGACCACTGCTCGCCGATCTCCGATACGACGATCATGGCGTCCGCCGGTTCGCAGTCGAATCATATCAATCACGTGTCGACGCAGCTGCCGTATGCTTTGCTCATTGCGGGCATCTCCTTCGTCGTTTACCTCATCGCGGGCTTTATCCCGAACGCATGGGTCTGCCTGCCGATCGGTGTCGTTCTGACG
Organism: Clostridia bacterium; assembly: GCA_017623855.1. Taxonomy (GTDB): domain Bacteria; phylum Bacillota; class Clostridia; order Oscillospirales; family Acutalibacteraceae; genus Hominenteromicrobium. The sequence continues at coordinate 7,330 of JAGAOD010000133.1, read as the reverse complement.
CTCGGCACACTTTTTGTGATCCGCGCCGCGCAGAAAAAGAAAGCATAAATCAGTCTTTTGGGGTGCCCTCGGACGGCTTCGGCTGTCCGGGGGTATTTTGCATTGACATTTTCTGCTTGTGGTGTTATAGTTACTTTGTAATCCACGCAGAAAGGGAGTATGTATTATGGCAAAGAACAGAGAGGCTTTTAACGACTAACCGAATATTTTTCTGCGTAAAGTGAACCGGTATTTTGTGGGACGCTTTAGGCGTCCTTTTTTGCGCTCATTTTTACGCAGGGAACGATTAAGAGAGGATGATGTGCCATGAAAAGAAACAACGTACGCCGATACAAATTCTGTTTGGAAGAAAGAAGGAACTTATTTGAATTTCACGGAAAATTACAATATCGTTTATAAAGAAGAATTCGCCCCCTATACGCCCGCACGCGTTACGGCTGAGCACAGGGAGCGATACGAGCTTATGGGTTCACAGGGCGCCTTTTTCGGAAAGCTGAAAACTGCGGAGTATTTCGGAGAAAATGCGGCGGAGACCTTCCCGACGGTTGGTGATTTCGTTTTGGTCGACTATAACGAAACGGGTGACAGCCGCATTGTGCGCACGCTGCCGCGCACGTCCGTATTCGAAAGACCCGACCCGTCCTACGGCAGACAGAGACCGCAGGCGGTCGCAGCCAATTTTGACTATGTGTTCATCGTGCTGTCCTTAAACCGCGACTTTAACGACAAGAAGCTTGCACGTTACCTCACGCTCTCGTGGCAGAGCGGCGCGCAGCCGGTCATTGTGCTGACGAAGCTCGACCTCAGGGAGGATGGCTCAGAGCGGATGATATCCCATGCCGAAAATGCGGCGTTCGGTGTGCCGGTCTGCCCGGTGAGCTCGCTCACGGGTGAAGGGCTGGATGCGCTGAAAGCTTTTCTGCAGCCGGGAAAAACCGCTGCGCTGCTCGGCTCCTCCGGCGCGGGTAAATCGAGCCTTATTAACGCTTTGGCGGGCGAAACGCTGATGAAGACGGGCGCCGTGCGTGAGGAGGATGCGCGCGGCCGTCACACCACAACACACCGGCAGATGCTTTGTTTGCCCTGCGGCGCGCTTGTCATCGACACACCCGGCATGCGTGAGCTCGGTATGTGGGACGTTACAGAGGGGCTCGGCGACGCATTCGGCGACATTACAGGGCTTGCACAGGGCTGCCGTTTTTCGGATTGCCAACACGATGCGGAGCCCGGCTGTGCGGTGCGCGCAGCGATCGAACGCGGCGAGCTGCCGGAAATCCGGCTCATTCAGTACCGAAAGCTCAAAAAGGAAGCACGCTACAGCGACGACCCGAACGCGTACATCCGTCAGCGTACGGAGGAGAGAAAGCGCCGGCAGATAGAAGAACACAAGAAAGCAAATTACAGAAAACGAAGATAAACAAAACGGGCACACGGCAATATACCGTGTGCCCAAAATTTGTTCAGTGGAAGATCAAGCTTCTGCAGGTTCGGCTGCGGCTTCCGCTTCGGCTTTCGCCTTTTCAGCAGCTTCCTTTTCCATGAGCTTTTTGAGGGACTTCTTCCAGAAGCCGCCGTAGTAGTAGATGATGTTCGGGATGATGCCGAGTACCCAGCCGATCGGCGCTGCATACCAGATGCCGATGTAGCTGCCCATGAGGATCGGGAGCAAAATGGAGAGACCGATCTTGCTGCCGAGCTCTACGAAGGAGGAGATCATCGTGATGGTGATCTTACCCATGCCCTTCAGTGTGCTGTTATAAAGCCAGATCCAGCCGAGGAACGGGAAGAAGCATGCCTGAATGCGGACGAAGCTCAGGGAAGCCTTGACAACCTCAACCTCTTCCGCCTTGACATACAGACCGACGAGGAAGCGTGCGAAGATGAGGGACAGCGTTGTAGCTACGAGAGTCAGGCCGCCGACGAGCAGGAAGATGTGGCGTACACCGCGCTGAATGCGCTCGATGTTGCGGGCGCCGTAGTTCTGACCGACATAAACGGAGAAGCCGAATGCGAAGTTAGAGAACAGCATAGCTGCAAGACCCTGAACATTGCTGCCGACGGTGAATGCCGCAACAACATTGGAGCCGTAGCCGTTGATGACACCTGTGATGACCATCATGCCGACGGAGAGCAGTGCGCTCTGCAGAGCCATCTGTGCGCCCATGAGGAAGATCTCAAGCGTGACCTTCATGTCGGGCTTCATGTCAGCGAGGGTGATGCGCAGCATCGGATATTTCTTGAACATGTAGATGATGCAGATCACGGCAGAGATCGCCTGAGAGATCAGCGTCGCGATCGCAACACCTGCAACGCCCATATCGAATGCGATGACCGCGATGAGGTCGAAGATGACGTTCAGAACGGAGCAGATGATGAGGCAGATAAGCGGTGTGGTGCTGTCGCCGATCGCTCTGAGAATGGACGATGCGGAATTGTATGTAAACGAAATGATGCACAGACCGCCGATGAACTTGATGTAGGTTACAGCGCCGTCGATGACGTTCTCCGGTGTGTCGAGCAGCTGCATGAGCGGACGTGCGATAAAGAAGCTGAGTAAGCCGAGGAAAACGCCGACGATCACGGTAAGATAGATCGTACTGACCATACCGGTACGGATCTTTTCCTTGTTTCCGGAGCCGATCTGCTGCGAGATAACGATGGAGACCGCACTCGTGATGCTTGTTGCGAGCATCAGCAGCATGTGGACGGAGGAAGACGAAGAACCGATGGCAGCGAGCGCCTCAGAACCGACATACCGACCGAGTACCGCGGAGTCGACCATGTGGTAAAGCGACTGGAAAACGCCGCCGATCATCATCGGAAGTGCAAAGCGTAGCATCAGATTGACCGGATTACCCTGCGTCATATCGATCGCTTTGGATTTTTTAGCCATGAAACATACCCCTTTTCCCATAGAAAAGTAAAAATAAAGGTGTGCCGTTTGGGCACACCCCTATAATAGCACTCGATTTATGGAAAATCAATATGTTAAGCGCTTAAATATAAAGTATTTTTGTTTAGTTATTTCACACTGCAAGAAAACATACAACTATTTATATAACTGTGTAGCTGAACATCTCGTAATGCAGTGCGGTGCCGATGTCGATTTCCTCGGGCAGCAGGGCGCGGGCGACGAGGATCTCGTCGTGGGTGTCAATGTCCGTGCGCTGCAAAACGGCATAATCCCCGTCGATGCGGGCTACGATATACTCATACGGTCCCATATCACACCTCGCGGACGAGCGTTGCGGCATATTCACGGCTGCGCTCGTAGTCGAATTTGTCGATGAGGTACGGCTTTGTGAAGCGCTCTGCATTCGGGTCGTCCTGCTCGATGGCGCGTTCCATCAAGAGCACACCGTCCTTTTCTTCGACCTTATGGAAGCCCATTTTCTCGTGGAAGGCGATCGCGGCGTCGTTCGGCAGATTGATGTGTGCGGTGACGCGGCGGTAGTTGCCGTAGTGCATAATGTTCAGCATCAGGCTGTAGAGAGATGTGCCGACACCGCGGCGCTGATAATTCGGAGCGACATAGAGCTGAATGTCCGCTGTGAACCAGTCGCCTTTTTCGACGTCACGGTCGGTCAGAAGACAGAATCCCGTTGTAACACCGTCGATCTCGGTCATGATCCAGCCGCGGCCGTAGGTGTAGGTGTCGATGCGCTGCACGTACTCCGCAAGCGTCGGAACGGTTGTGTCCGGTGTGAAATGTGTATTCTCAACGTAGGGCGCATAGACCTTCAGCATGGACGGTGCGTCCCATTCGTTGATTCTTCTGACGGCTACTCTCATACAAAATAACTCCTTTAAGCTTTGTGGATTTATATTCAGCGTACGACCTCATCGTACTTCGGAATGGACGGGGATGCGCCGGGGCGGCTTACGGTGATCGCCGCGGCTTTTGCTGCAAGAGAAAGGGCAGCGTCGGGGGAAAGCCCCTCCAGCGTGCCGCGCAGAAAATAGCCGGTGAACGTGTCTCCGGCGGCGGTCGTGTCGACGGCGTCCGCCTTTTCTGCAGGGCAGAAGACGCGCGTACCGTCTTTTGCGTACCATGCACCGTTTTCGCCGAGTGTCAGTACAACGGCGGCGGTCGGATAGATCTCGGCCATGCGGTCAAGGATAATCTGCGGGTCATTTGATCCCGTCAACTCAGCGCCCTCGATCTCGTTAAGGAAAAAGCCGGAGATTTTTTGAAGATCACAGGCAAGAACACCGCTGTCCATCGGGGAGGGGTTCAGCCAGATCAAAAGCCCCAGTTCAAAAGCTCTGTCAATGATGTACGGCAGAGCGCTGATCTCATTCTGCAGCAGTAAAAGATCGCCTTTTTCGAAATGAGACAGAACCTCGTCGGCGTATTCCGGTGTGACTGCACGGTTCGAGCCGCCGAACAGCAAAATGGCGTTCTGCGCATTTTTGTCCACCTGAATGACCGTGTGACCGCCGCGGCCGGGAATTTTACCGACAAACCGTGTGTCGACGCCGTTTTCCGCGAGTGTGCTGAGGAGAAAATCGCCGTCGTCACCGATCAGACCGGCGTGATATACGGAAAGACCGGCGCGGGAGAGCGCAATGGATTGATTTAATCCCTTGCCGCCCGCAAAGATCTCCATTTTATGGCTTGCCGCGGTTTCGCCGCCGCGAACGATGTGGTCGGTGGTGTAGACGTAGTCCGCATTCAGCGAACCGAAGTTCAGGATCTTTTTCATAAGATCAAACCCTTACCTTTGAAAGTCAGTATAAAATAAGCATACCATGTTCTTTGCGGTACGTCAAGAAAAGCAAAAGTAATGCGGGGAAGCATGCGGAATTTTATAGGAATAACCAAAGGGGAAGGGGTTCACAAATATGCGGGAAAGTAGTATAATCTAATGGATAATGGGTTACCTTGTGATTTCGGGGTTTCCGTTCTTTATTGTAATGCAGAAAAGAGATAAAATTTCAGATAGAGTCACAAAATGAAAGGGAATGGTTAAACATGGGTGTAAGGGGAAATCTTCGTAATGTTGCGATCATCGCACACGTTGACCACGGCAAGACTACGCTTGTCGACCAGCTTCTGCGCCAGAGCGGCATTTTCAGAAGCAACGAAAACGTAGCGGAGCGTGTCATGGACTCCAACGATCTTGAGCGTGAGCGCGGCATCACCATTCTGTCGAAGAATACGGCTGTCATGTATAACGACATCAAGATCAACATCGTCGACACACCGGGTCATGCCGATTTCGGCGGCGAGGTCGAGCGTATCCTCATGATGGTCGACGGCGTTCTGCTGCTCGTTGACGCATTTGAGGGCTGCATGCCGCAGACACGTTTCGTTCTGAAGAAGGCACTGGGCCTCGGCAAGAAGCCCGTTGTCGTTGTCAATAAGGTCGACCGTCCCGGTGCACGTCCGCTCGAGGTCGTCGACGAAGTGCTCGACCTGTTCATCGAGCTCGGCGCGGACGAGGATCAGCTCGAGTTCCCGGTCGTTTACGCTTCCGGCCGTGACGGCTACGCGATGAATACACCGGACGAGGCAGGCAAGGATATGAAGCCGCTCTTTGAGGCGATCGTCAACGAGGTCCCGGCGCCCGAGGGCGACCTTGAGGGCCCGACACAGGTCCTGTTCTCGAACGTCGACTACGACGAGTATGTCGGCAGGATCGGCATCGGCCGTGTAGAACGCGGTACGGTGAAGGTCGGTCAGACCGTCACGATCTGCAACAGCCTCAACGACCAGTGCCGCAATGCACGCGTCACGAAGCTGTATCAGTTCGAAGGTCTGAAGCGCGTGGATGCGGAAAGTGCATCCCTCGGCGACATCGTTGCCGTTTCCGGTATGGCAGACCTCAACATCGGCGAGACAGCCTGTGATCCCGAATGTGTGGAGCCGATGCCGTTCGTCAAGATCGACGAGCCGACCGTCTCCATGCTCTTCATGGTCAACAACTCTCCGTTTGCGGGCAAGGAAGGCAAGTACGTCACGTCCCGCAACATTCGTGACCGTCTCTTCAAGGAAGTCGAGACAAACGTTGCGATGCGCGTGGAGGAGACCGATTCCGCGGATACCTTTAAGGTCTCCGGCAGAGGCGAGCTGCACCTGTCCATTCTGATCGAGCAGATGCGCCGTCAGAACTACGAATTCCAGGTCTCGAGACCGAATGTTATTTATAAGGATGTCGGCGGCGTCAGAATGGAGCCGATGGAGCTTCTGATGATCGAAGTGCCGGACAATTACGTCGGTGCGGTCATGGAAAAGCTCGGCACAAGAAAGGCGGAGCTTCTGAACATGGGTACACGCGAAAGCGGTACAACGCACCTTGAGTTCAAGATCCCGGCGCGCGGCATCATGGGCTACCGTTCCGAGTTTTTGACCGACACGAACGGCAACGGTATCATGAACCATATTTTCGACGGCTATGAGCCGTATAAGGGCGATATTCAGCAGAGAAATTCCGGCTCCCTCGTCGTACATGAGACCGGCGAGTCCACGGCTTACGGTCTGTTCTATGCACAGGACAGAGGCCGCCTGTTCATCGGGCCGGGCGTCCCGGTCTATGAGGGCATGATCGTCGGCAGCAACCCGAAGGGCGACGATATCGTCATCAACGTCTGCAAGAAGAAGCATGCAACGAACACCCGTGCTTCCGGTTCCGACGAAGCGCTGAAGCTCACACCGCATACCGTGCTCAGCCTTGAGCAGTCCCTTGAGTTTATCGCGGAGGATGAGCTCGTTGAGGTCACACCGAAGAGCATCCGCATGCGCAAGATGGTGCTCAGCAAGGAGCTGCGCATGAAGCAGGCTTCGAAGAATAAGAAGTAATCGAATTTCAGAACTGATTTAAGCTGCGGGAACGAGTCACATGAATATAGTTGTTTTGGATTTGGAGTGGAACGGCGCGTATTCCAAGCGTCTCCACGGATATATCAACGAGATCATCGAGTTCGGCGCTGTCAAGCTCGATCAAAAACTGAATATTATTGACCGGTTTTCCTGCTTTGTTAAGCCGCAGGTGGGCAAGCGGATCAGCTCCGTCATCACGGATCTGACGAGCATCACGAACGATAATCTGTCCGACGCCATGCCTTTTTTGCAGGTAGGTGTATCTTCTTCCAGGAATGCACCGGCGCAGGTGTACATGCTTTCGTAGCCGCCCCAGCTGGGTCCCACATGGAAGCACTGCAGTTCCTTGCCCAGTTGAACCAGTTTTTCACCGGGAAGGTCAAAGACAACGCTCATAAGACCGCAGGCACCGGTCATCTGTTTTTTCGCCAGTTCATACTGGGGATGGGGCTTCTGGCCGACGCCGAAGCGGATGCGGGGGAATGCGTCGGTACCGGTCTCCCGGAT
>JAGAOD010000132.1 GCA_017623855.1 Clostridia bacterium | reverse complement strand
TTCATAAGGGGCGAACAGCGTGCGGCTCAGCGTATCGCAGAGCAGCACGAACGTACCGCCGCCGAACGCGGCGAGGGGCACGAGGAGACGGTGACGCTGTCCGGTGAACCGGCGCAGGATGTGCGGCACGATGAGCCCGACAAAGCCGAGCAGACCGGAAAAGCTGACCGCGCCGCCCGCCAAAAGGCTTGCGGTGACGAGCAGCACGAACCGTCTCATGCGAACGGGCAGACCGAGCGACAGCGCGGTCTCGTCACCGAGCGACAGAATATCCATATCGCCCGAGAAAATGAGGCTGAGGATGAGTCCCAAAAGGATCACGCACCACGCGGGCGAAAGCTGCCGCCACGCGATGCCGGAAAAGCCGCCGACGAAAAACGAGTTCGCGTTATAAACGGAGTCGGGGAAAAAGGTGCGCAGTGCATTGCTGCATGCCGTGAATACACTGCCGATCGCAACGCCGGCTAAGGTGATCGTCACGCGCTGTGCACCCGTCTTTGCCGCCGCCGCGAAAATGAGCAGGGACGTCATGAGCGCACCGAGAAAGGCGGCAAGCGGGATGAACCCGACAGCCGCCGGGAAAAGTGCGATGATCAGAAGTGCGGAGAAGCCCGCACCGGCATTTACGCCGATGATGTTCGGTGCCGCAAGCGGATTGTGCAGCACATTTTGGATCACAACGCCCGAAACACTGAGCGCGGCACCCGATAAAAGCGCGGCGACGGCGCGCGGTAGGCGCACGAAAAAGAGTATGCGGCAGCCCGGGTGTGCAAGGTCACCCGTCATCATGGCACGAACGCTCTCCACGACGGAGATCTCCGCCGCGCCGATCAAAAGGCTCAGCATAAAGGAAAGGGCTGTTCCCAGAATAAGGAGCGGAAACAGCCCGCGGTTCATGCGGTCATTCGTTTTTTTCGAGCAGGCATTCGCTGAGGTACGCATAGCTCTCGTCCCATCTGTCTAAAGGCTTTAAGTGGAAAAGTTCCTTTGGAAGGAAGATGTAATTTCCGTTTTTGACGGCGGAAAGTTCCGCCCATGCCGGGTTGCTTTCCGCGGCTTTCTGCATGTATTCCTTTGCGGCGTCCGCACTGCCCATGGTCGTGACGAAGATATAGTCGGGGTCGGCTTCGATGATCGCCTCGACGCTCAGCTCCTCCAAAAGGCTCGGCGTGTCGTACGCGATGTTGTGCGCGCCGAGCTCGTCGAGGATGACACCGGCCAGATTGTCGTCGGTCTTTGCCTTGACGCCGGTCGAAAAGGCGCGCAGCAGCAGGACACGCGGCGTATTGCTCTCGAGTGCCGCTTTGGTGTCCGTGCGGATGCGTTCGATGTTCTCACCGACCTTTTCCACATGTGCCGTGAAGCGCGCGCCGGTCGGGTCGTTCACACTGCAGAAATTCTCCATGATCGCGCGGTAATCCTCAAATGTGTCCATTTGATAGTACGCGTGTGCGATCTGCATGTCGGAAAGTGCGGCGTCAAGCTGCAGATGCTGCGTGAGATCCGCGGACAGCAGGATGAAGTCGGGCGAAAGCGCCGCGACGGCTTCCAAATTCGGCTCCTTGACCGTGCCGACAAGGGCGAGGTCGGGGCCCGTTTCCATGCCGTGGTCGTCCACGGCGTCCTGCGTCACGCCGACGAGCGAGCCGCCCGAAAGCACCCAGCACTGCGCAAGGGAGCCGGAAAGCGAGACGACGCGCGCGTCCTTCGAAAGACCGGATATCACAGAAGTCTCCGCATAGGACGTGTATTGCGTGCAGGCGGTGAGCAGCAAAAGTGCGAGAAAGGCCGCAAACAAGCGGCAGGATCTCCTCAGCATGTCTTCATCGGCGCTGCGAGGATCTCCTCACGGCGGTTCAGAAGATCATCGGACGCGATATCGGCTTCGAATTTTTCAAAACCGATGCGGTCGATCGCCTTGCCGAGACGCTCCTTCTGATAGGCGTTCTCCTTAAACCAAAGCATGGTCTTCTCCAGAACAGGAGCGATCTCCTCGCGCGTCACAAAGCGGGTGAGCGGTGTGCCCATGCGGGTGGATTTGCCCCATGTGCCGCCGACGTAGATGCGGTAGACCGTCTCGCTTTCGTGCGCGACCGCCTTGAACGGGCACTTACCGACGCAGACACCGCAGGAAAGGCAGCCGTCCGTGATCTCGAGTTTGCCGTCCTTCACGTGTGCCGCTTTACTCGGGCAAGCCTTTTCCACGGCGCAGACCTTACAGCCGCGGCAGAGTGCGGCGTCGAACACGGGGACTTTGCGGCCCTCCACGCCGAAATCGTTCAGGGAGGGCTTCATGCAGCTGTTCGGGCAGCCGCCGAGGCCGATCTTGAATTTATGCGGCAGCTGATCCTTATTCCAGCCGATATAGTAATTTTCGTGGATCTCCTTTGCAAGCGCCTGCGTGTCGTAGTTGCCGTATACGCAGGTCGTACCCTTGCAGGCCGTGACCGGGCGGATCTTCGCACCGGTGCCGCCGAAATACAATCCGCGCTCCGCGGCGTATGCACAGGCTTCGTCGATCTTCTCGAACGGGATGCCGACGACCTCGGCGGAAAGGCGGGAGGTGAAGCCGACGGTGCCGCTGCCGAATTTCTCGGCGATCTCGGAAATCGTCCTTAAGTCCTTCGCGGTAAATACGGCGCCGGGTGCGACGATGCGGCCGGAAAACGAGTCCGTGCCGCGGTTGAGCAAAAAGCCGCGTCCCTTGACGGATGCGATCTGTTCGGGTTTAAGCATAAAAATTCCTCCAATCGCAAGGATCATGATAAATGAATTTTACACGAAAACGGAAATATAATCAAGGATAGGACGGGGAATTGCAAAAGAAAATAAAAAATTTGCATTGTCTCTTGGATTATTCTGTAGAATGTGCTAAAATAGGGTAACATAGGGATATTATAGCCCGAAAACCCATGAAATTCGGAAACAGTAAAGAAAACCGAAAGGCGGATGAGTATGAAAACGAGAAGAATCAACCTGACAAAAAGAATTTTAGCGGCCCTTCTGGCTTTAACGCTGCTTTTGGCGCTTGCGGCCTGCGGCGGCAAGAATAAGGATAAAGAGGATCCGGCGGAAGAGTCCTCCGTGTCTCAGCCGGAGATCACCCCCACATCGCAGCCGACGACCGTCAGGGTCAAGATCGCGACTGTCAACGATATCAGCGGCAAGCTGAATATCCGCAACGAGCCGAATACCGACTGTGAGATCCTCGAGACCGCACTTGCCGGTGACCGTTTTGAGGTCCTGACCGAGAACTGCCAGGTCGGCTGGCATGAGATCGCCTACAAGGGCGGCAAGGCTTATATCTCCGCGGACTATGTAACGGTCGCGGAGGAGCTGCAGGCAGCGCCCACCCCGACGCCCGATCCGAACGCGATGATCATCGTGAACGGCAGCGGCCGTGAGGAAGCGGCGGAGGAAAGCAGCGGCGAGGGCATGACAACGGAGTCCATCGAGGATACGGAAGATCCTTCGCGCAGATAAACACGGGAGAATATCATGAATATACTGGTCATTGGCTGCGGCCTTTTGGGCAGGAAGATCGCACGGACGATGGACGCGTTCGGCTGGGACGTTTCGGCGCTCTCCTCCTCGGGTGAGGAGCTGGAGCTTTTGGAAACGGATTTCGGCGGCGTGCTGTTCCGCGGCTTTCCGATGGATCTGAGAAGCCTGCGTGAAGCCGGCATCGAAAGCTGCCATGCGGTCGCGGTTACAACGGATGATGACAATCTGAATATCGCCGTCGCGCAGATCGCACGCGATTATTTCGGCATCGAAAATGTCGTTGCGTGCATCTCGGAGCCCGAACGCGAGGCGGCGTTTGAGAATCTGGGCCTTCGGACGGTCTGTCCGACGAATTTGGCGGGCGACACGCTGGTGCGTGCATTGCTCGGCGAAAAGAGCGAGGCGCAGATCTCCTTCGGTATGCACCGCGTGGAGTTCGTCGTGCGTCCTGCGGACCGCTATCAGGTCGGCAGAACGCTCAGTGAGCTGCGCGGCTACCCGAACGAGGTGCTGTTCGGCATCATCCGCAAAAACGGCGCACTGCTCCTGAACACGATCGACGAGGCGCGCCCCGAAAACGGCGACAGCATCATTTTCGCGAAGGCAGTGGATTGAAAGGTTTCTTTTTATGATCATTGTAGTTATGGGCGGCGGTAAGGTCGGCGAAAGCCTGACGCGCCGCATTATGGAGGATCAGCACGAATTGACGCTGATCGAAACGGACAGGGATCGCTGTGTGCGCCTTGCAAATGAGCTCGACATCGAGGTCATCTGCGGCGACGGCACCGACGTGCGCGTGCTGGAAACTGCCGGCGTCGGTGATGCAGACTGCTTCATTGCGGTCTCCGGCAACGACGCGGACAACATCGTCGCGTCCCAGCTTGCGAAAAATCATTTCGGCGCAAAGAAGGTCGTCGCCCGCGCGAACGACCCGCGCAACATGGAAATGATGCACGTTCTCGGCGTGGACTATGCGGTCAGCAGCACCGAGATCATCGCGCGCATCATCGAGCAGGAAGCGAACCTCATGGAGTTCCATCTGGTCGCGTCCCTGAATAAGGGCAAGGGACAGATCCTCTCCGTGAAACTGGAAGCAAACACCGCGCTCGAGGGACGCATGGTCAAGGATATCGTCTTCCCGAAGGGCTCGCTGCTCATTTCCGTCGTGCGCCGCGAAAAGCTCATCATCCCGAGCGGTACCACGGTACTGCAGGGCGGCGACGAGATCATCGCCGTCTGCGAAGAAAAAGCCGCCGGCAGTCTCTTAAAGCTGCTGCACGAGGAGAAAGCCGCACAGTAAAATACAAAATCAAAGGGCTTCGGAAAAGGGCGGGGCACATAAGACAGTTGACGGGCACAACAGTTTGATCTGCTGTGCCTGTTCTTGCGTATCCGGTCAAGTTATGATATACCGGAATGAGTTAATCAAACTTGAATTTGTAAGCGAGGTGAAAAGCTTTGCATTATGTTGAATATGGCAAGGAAAACCAGGACGTAATTATACTTATGCATGGCGGCGGTTTGTCGTGGTGGAATTATAAAGAAGCAGCCGAGGCGCTGCAAAAGGATTATCGCATAATTCTACCTATACTGGATGGCCATGCAGGTAGCGATCAGCCTTTTACAACCATAGCGGATAATGCCGCCGAAATCATTTCATTTATTGATACACACTTAGGCGGTTCTGTATTGCTGATCGGAGGGCTATCGTTAGGTGGTCAAATCGCATTGGAAATTTTATCTCAGCGCAAGAATGTTTGCAAATGTGCCATCATCGAAAGCGCGCTTGTCATACCATCAAGATTCACATATTCTATGATTAAACCTGCCTTCGGTAGTTGTTATGGATTCATACAACATAAATGGTTTTCAAAACTGCAGTTCAAATCACTTAAAATGAAAGCAGAACTGTTTGATGATTACTTTAAAGATAGTTGTGCCATAGCAAAGAAGGATATGATTGCTTTTTTGCAAGAAAACTCCGTGTATTCCCTGAAAGATTCTGTAAAGAATTGTATGACGAGGGTTTATATATTTGTTGGCAGTAAGGAAAATCGTATCATGCGCAAATCTTCCGAAATTATTCACCAAAGTCTGCAAAACAGTTTGATGCAGGTTCTTCCCGGGCTTTATCACGGTGAGTTTTCTATAAACCATGGTAAGGATTATGCAAATATGATTAGACAGATCATTGCCGAATAACAGATTCCAATTTGTGAGACAGGTAGACAAACTTGAATTTGATGAGGTGATGAAAGTGAAATATTACAAAAATAAAATGATTGCACCAATTATAATTACTGTCGTTGTGGTATTATATTATGTTGTTTACTTTGGCTTATTAATATCACTGCTCAATACGGTATGGAAATATGCTTTAGGCATTATTCCGCTTGTTTTTTCAGCAATAATAGTCAAGGTTTGCATAGAAAGAATAAATGAAATCAAGAAAGGTGAAGAAGATGATATTAGTAAATACTGATTACATTAGCGGAAAAGAGTTAGAAACCCTTGCTCTGGTAAAAGGGAGTACAATTCAATCAAAGCATATCGGGAAAGATATTGCACAAAGTTTTAAAACTTTGGTAGGTGGAGAATTGAAAGCCTATAATGAAATGATGAATGACGCAAGAGCACTTGCCACAAAAAGAATGGTCGAGGAAGCGGAAGCATTGGGAGCGGATGCGGTCATAAATATTCGTTATGCTTCCTCCGCTGTTATGCAAGGTGCCGCTGAGGTTATTGTTTACGGTACCGCGGTTAAAATTGTAAACAAGTAAGAAAATTCCAATTTGTCTAACAGAAGAAGGGCGCACTTCTATACACCATTCGGCGTAGTGCGTACGGCATGGAGCTTGTCTCTCCCCATGGCCCTCTCTGTCACCTGCGGCGACAGCTATCCCAAAGGGAGAGCCAAGGCTGCCCGCAATCGAATATATGGATACAAAAATGGGGTCTGTTGCAAAATGGAATAATATACAATAGAGACGCGATCTCCTGGCGGGGATAGTGTGAAAGGTCGATTCCACCGCCTGGCGGGGGAAATGTCGGTAAAGCCGACAAAAGGGGGCCGTTCCCGGCGAGGGAACGGTCTTGGAGCCCCTTTCGCGTATAATCAGAACGAAATATGCGGTGACAGAAACTGTCCCTGCATATTTCTAAGGGGGCGTTGCATTTTGCAACGCCCCCCATTAACTGTTTTATGGACATCCGACTAAACTCCGAAGTCCTTTTTTGCTGTAAAAAAAGACATCCCCCGCACAAGGAGGCTTGAAGCGGAGGATGTAAATGAGGATTATGCGGTTTTATTCGAGCTCGAATGCGCCGGTGTAGAGGCGGTAGTACGTACCGTGCTGTGCGATGAGCTCCTCGTGGCTGCCGCGCTCGATGATGCGTCCGTGGTCAAGAACCATGATGACGTC
>JAGAOD010000131.1 GCA_017623855.1 Clostridia bacterium | reverse complement strand
GCAGGAGCATCATGCGCTCGTCGCCCGAGAAGGTCTTCTTAATATGGTCCGAAACCGGCTTCATCTCGGCTTCCTTGTCCCTTGCTTCGATCTGCACCGCGTCCGCCCTCTTATAGAGCGGCATCAAAAGCGTGTTCATGCAGAGACTCAGCGCTATGATCGCAAGACCGGGGTTATTCACCGCGCCGTTGACTACGGAAAAGATCAGCTCGAAGACAAGCTTTAACGGCCCGAGCAGGACCGTTCCGAGCATTTCAAAAAATGTCATTTACTCTCGCCCTTTTTGTTCGTTAACTCTTCGTACTTCTGCATGAGGTAATCCGCCGCACGGACGGCACCCTCACCGAAATGCGCCCATGTCTCGCGTCTGACCTCATCCCTGCCCTGCTGATAACGGCTGTCCTCGATGCAGGAGTCAATGAGCCCCTTGAGGTCATGGATGTTTTCGTCGTTCAGCTCCTTGCCGATGCGCGGCAGCGCGGAGAACGTCCACAGCGGATGGTCGAGAAAGAACGCGTCGTACGGCGCGAGGTCGAAATTCGGATCCGTGTAAATAACGGGTTTATCGTAAATCAGAGAGAAATCAAAAACAACACCGGAAAAATCGGAGATCAAAATATCGCTGCGGCGCAGAACGTAGAAATTGTCCGTGTCACGGTTCCACTCGAGCTGCTCCGACTCCGGATATTCCGCCATAAGCCGGTCCATAAGCTCCTTTTCGGACGCAAAGGACTGCGGATGCGGACGGATGATCACGTGATAACCGGTCTTTAACAGTGTATCGATGATGCCGCCGCCGTGCTTTGCGAAGATCGCACTCTGTCCCCATGTCGGCGCAAGCAGCACGGTGCGCGGATGCTCCGGCGCGGGGCCTTCACGCTCGAGACGCTTTGCCATTTCATCCATGAACGGGATGCCGACCATGACGAGCTCCTTCTCCGGAAGCTTTCTGAACTTCTCGATGTCGCGGATATCGCGTGCCTGATGCTCGCCGGCGATCATCAGCGCGTCGTAATAGTCGATGCCGAACAGGCGGTAGCGTGTGACCTCACCTGCGGTGTGGAAAATATGAATGTAATAATCGACGTTCTTGCTTCTCTTCCACTGGTACACGTCGAGACCGGGGGTCGTGGAGAAAAGGATCGTCGCGTTCAGATAGTTCAGTCTTGTGAATGCCTTGTTGCCGGCGCCGATGAACTCCGCCTTTACGTGCTCGTATGTGTTCTTAAGGCCGGGATCATCCTCGGAAGCCGTCATGTACACGACGTCCACACCGTGCTTGTCGAGCTCACGGCAGATCGGGTCAAAAATGGACCAGTAACGCTTGTCGTCCGAGAAGATCGCGATCGGGATCTTCTTCGCATCGGTCTCCGCCTTGCCGCCGCTGAGCTTAAAGCGCAGCTTGATCCACAGCATGCGCGCGGAATAGACCGCTGCACCGACGAGACCGAGCAAAACCGTAAACAGCATACTGCCCGTACCGGGATCTATGTACATCATCATAAAACATCACTCTCTTATTATAAATTCATTATCAAGCCGAACCGATGCACGGTTTCGACAAATTTCGCAAAAACTGTACCGCGGTTTCCTTCCCGCGCCTTGCTCATTTCTGTCTGAACACAAAAAGACGGCTGCCCACATAATTCAGAACGATCACAACGATATTCGCGAGCACCTTGATGACCACATCGTCAAAGCGCAGAAGCTCCACGAAAACGAACATGCACGCCCAGTCAACGACACCCGTTGCGATGCGGCAGGCGAAGAATGAAACGATCTCCTTGACGATCGCGTCATAGCCGGTCGCCTTGCTGCGGAACACCCACTTGCGGTTTGTAAAATATGCAAACAGCACCGAGAGCACCCACGCGAGCACCGTGCTTATCATCGTGCCCATAGAGAGCGGATGCGCCATGAACCAGTAGGACACGATATTCACAAGCGTTGTCAGAACCCCGAAAACGCCGTACAGGACAATGTCCCGGTATTTGATCAAAAGCCGCTTGATTATTGAAACGATATCCATAAACCCGACCTCTGTGACTTACTGAATAAACGATATGCGGCAAAACCGCAGGATATGGCATTATTGTTACTATGATAGCACAAAATCATCCGATATACAACCGGAAAGTCGTTTTTCAAACATAAAAAATCGGAGCTCCCGAAAAGAAACTCCGATTATCCGAGTACGTATTGCAATTTACAGCTTCTTCATTTTCATCTTTCTGGCAAGCAGGGTCAGGACGAGCATGATGATGTACAGGCAGCCGATGGTGATGAAGATCGCCGGCCAGCCGAAGGTATCCTTCACAAAGCCGAAGACGGAAGCCTGAATGGCAGCGCCCATATAGACCGCCCAGTCGAGTACGCCGACGACCGTGGAGGAGAATGCTCTGCCGCCCATGTCGCCCGCCACGGCCCAGATGACACCCGTGACCATGCCGGAAACGCCGACAACGAACAGCATAACGGATGCCGGCATCTGCGTTTTGATGAGCGGAAAGCAGATCATACCGCAGAAGGTAATGACGGAAGCCAACGCGAGCATCGGCTCACGCTTGCCCTTAAAGACCTTGTCGGTGATGAGCGGGAAAACGAACATGGCACATGCCTGACCGAAGGGCAGCAGAATGGAGCTGAAGATGCCCGCCTTGATGGAAAGACCCATGGACTCCATGAAATAGGTCGGAACCCAGGTCAGAAGGCCGTATCTGCCGACACCGGCGATCGCGGAAATAAGGCAGAAAACGATGACCTTCGGCTCAGAGAACAGAACCTTGTACGGATAGAGGAAGCCCTTCTTTTCGATCTCTTCCGTGAGTGCCGCGTCCCTTGCCGCAGCGGCTGCGTCCTCTTCCTCAAAGGGCTTCAGACCGATATCCTCCGGCTTTTCCTTGAAGAGCATCGCGAATGCGATGAGCATGAGGACCATCGGGATCATCGGGAAACGGAAGCCCGCGCGCCAGCCCCACTCGGGGTTGAGCTCCATGCACAGGAGCACCGTCAGATAGGTGACGACCTGTGCGATGCCGGAAAATGCCGTAGCCAGACCGGAAGCGAAGCCGCGCTCCTTCTTCGGCCACCACTTATTCAGAACGCCGACGCCGTTGGACCAGACCATGGACTGGCAGAAGCCGTTGATGCCCCAAAGAATGGCAATGACGGGAATGGAATGCTGGAAGGAGATGATCACGTTCAGCACGGCGGAAGCCGCAACGCCGAACATCATGTAGCGCTTGTAACCGAAAAATGCGCCGAGACGGCCGTTTACAAGCTGACCGAATGCATAGCACCAGAACAAAGCGGAGGAAACAACGCCCATCGCCGCCGTCGTGGAGCCGAGGCCCTCGGCCATCTGCGTCATAACAAGGTTGATGTTCTGACGGCCGTTATAGAAGAACAAGTATGTCAAGCCGAAGCTCAGAAGCATTTTCCATGCAAAATTCTTAAATTTTGCATAGTCCTTCCGATCGTAGCCGTAAGTCAGGTGATTAGAGCTCATGTATGTTCCTCCTATGATCAACCGAAGATCTTGCTGTCCGCTTCATCAAAGGGCAGGATCTCTGCGGTCACGCGTGCGTGATCCTCGAGATTGTCGATCTCGTCGATGTAGTAATCCTTATAGTCGTACGCACGGATATTGAGTGCCGGGAAGATCTCATTCAGAGCATTTTCGGCGTAGCACTTGTCCTCGCCCTTGTGGATGAACTCCACGACCTTGCCGACCCATGCGGATGCGGTCGCTTTACTCAGCTTATAGAACGGCTGGAATGCAAAGCAATCCTCGTCGAAGATCTTAATGGAGACCTCCACGACCTTGCCGTCGTGTACTCTGCCCTTGAAGTCCTTTTCGGGAAGCGCCTTCACGAAATTGACGGTCGCGGTGTTTTCCTCTTCACAGTTCAGCACATCGTGGATGAGCTTGCGGCTGAACACGAGATCACCGTGCAGGAAGATCATGTCGTCATTGATGTGCTCGCGGGCGAGATACATCGAGTAGATATAATTCGTCTTGTCGAAGATCTCGTTGCGAACGAAAGTAAAGTTCGCCTCCGGAAATTCTGCGGCAACCGCCTTGAGCTGATCCTCAAAAGGACCCGTGGTGACGATGAAATCCTTGACGCCCTCCGCGATGAGGATACGCAGCTGTCTGTGGAAAATGCTCTCCCCGTTCTTCAGCGGAGCCATGGACTTGTGGTGGGTCTTCGTGAATTCACCCATTCTGTTGCCGTAACCGGAGTTAAAAATGATTGCTTTCATATTACCGTTTCCTTTCAGAAGAATTTCCGTATAACAAATTCATTATAGCCGTAAGTTCTTATTTGTCAACAATAATCGGCAGAAAACACGTTTTTTCTCTTGAAAATCACGCAATAGTGATTTATAATATACGCGTATCACGAAACGAGGTGATTTTTCTGTCTTTAGGTGAAAATATAAGGCGTATCCGGCTCGAGCGGAATATGTCCCAGCAGGAACTGGCCGATGCACTCGGCTACCGTACAAGATCGACCATCGCGAAGATCGAGTCGGGCGAAAACGACGTGTCACAGAAAAAGCTGATCAAATTCGCCGCAGCGCTCGGCACGACGGTCGACGCGCTGATCTCGGAGGAAATCTCCGCCGCACCGACGCCCGCGCTGAGCCCCTCCTTCGCGTCCAAGCGGAACAAAAACGCGGTGATCATCCTCGCCGCCGGTGAGTCCAGCGTGAACCGTCAGAACATCCCGAATCAGTTTGTCAGCGTGCATAATAAGCCCATCATCGTTTACTGCATGGAGGCCTATCAGGCGCACCCCGCCGTCGACGATATGATCGTCGTGTGCTCAAAAGGCTGGGAGGACATCATCCGTGCCTACGCCGGCCGCTTTGAGATCACAAAGCTCAAAACCGTCGTTACGGGCGGCGAAAGTGCGGTCGTATCGCTGAAAAACGGCGTCGACGCACTCGTCAAGGCACACTACCGCCCCGAGGATATCGTGATCATCCAGGAGGCCACGCGCCCGATGATCAACGTCGAGACCATCTCGAAGCTGCTGCTCGCGTGCATGGAGACAGGCAGCGCGACGATCTGCCACTCGATGGACGATTACGTCCAGTTCGATATTTCCGGCAGCCGCCCGCAATATCTGAACCGCAAAAACATCATCGCTTTGCAGTCCCCCGAGGCACACCGTCTGGCACTGCTCACCGAGGTGTTTCACAAATGCCGGCAGCTCCGCCACCCGCTGACGGAATCCTGCTTTACGATGCTGCTGAATTTCCTGAACTATAACATCCACTTCGTCGAAGGCGGCGTGAACAACATCAAGATCGCCGGCGACGACGACATCGCATTCTTCGAAGCACTCCGTCAAACACACCGCAGCGAACGCAATCCCCAATTCCGCTGATGCCAAAACGAAAACAGCCCTGTCCCGGGAACACTTCTCACGTTCCTAAGACAGGGCTGAAATTTTATACTTCGGTTTCGTTTATACGTTTCGGTTTTGAATGCAGGATCCGCTTGGTACACACATCGACCAGCTTCTCCAACGGACGCTTGAGCAGCAGACGGTACACGACGACTGCGCTGATCAGCACAGCCGAGTAGATCAGCATCTGCTTCGGCAGCGGATATCTGTACGTGATCCAGTTAAACGTCAGGACATGGAACAGATAGATTTCGAGCTGGAATTTGGAAAGCCAACGGATCGGCTTCAGGGAGAAAAAGCCGGACAGAATGCCGCGATCAAACGCAAAGCAAAGCGTCAGAACGCAGAACATCGGCACGTAGGACGCACGCAGCCACTTCTGATGCGCCCAAAGCATGATGAGTACCGAGCCGGCCAAGCTGCCGAGCTCCAGAACACTGCCGAGGACCCGCGGCATCGGTTTGGCGCTTGCTGCGTCGATCTTCATAAACAGATCGGCAGTCAGCATGCCCAGCGCAAATTCGAGCGCTCTTGCGATCGGCGAAATATGTGCGCTCACATTCCAGAACAGATCGGGAACGTGGATCGGTATCGCCTCAAAAGCATACCGAACGGCAAACACGACCGCATACAGGATCCAGCGATGTCTCACCCGACGCATCAGCTTCAAGAACAGGAAGCCGAATACATAAGCAAACATCAGGGACGAAAGATACCACGAAACGCCGTTAAATCCCCAGAAAACGTACTGGCTGTTCACCCAGGAATGCAGCAGCGTCAGGTTCAAAAAGGCATTTACAAGCGTTTTCGGCAGGAACCAGTCGCCGACCGGCAGCAAAAGCAGACCGGCAACAAAGCCGACAAGATGGACCGGCCACATCTGCACGATCTTTTTTCTCATATATTCGACTACGGAACCGAGCGTTACGGTGTCCGCACTGCGAAAACGCGAAATGCAGAACAGAAAGCCGGACACAACAAAGAAAAATTCACAAAGTCTTCCGCCCATGTCGATTGGCGGTTTCGGGACGGGAGAATGCCACAGGAACATGAAAATGATTGCTGCGAACTTAAGGCCTCCGATCCCGTCAAATTTTTTACGGCCGTCTTTTGCAGTCTGCATCAGGACTCAACCTCTCTGTTTTCATCCGGCCGATCCAAGGCAAAGCATGCTTTCAGCTTTCCTTTGACCGCAGTGTACGCAAAGCAGGCGAGCACGACGAGCACGATCGTCAGACAGAGCCCGACTACGGAGAAGACGGGATCCGCGAGATAGATGTACCATGCATTCGTCCGCAGCTGGTTGAGGTCGACCGCTTGCAGCCCCCGGATGCCGAGCGTACCGCCGAAATAAAACAGCAGGCTCACGATCGCCTTGCAGCCCAGATGATTTATCATAATAAAGAATGTATTGTCGGATATAAATCGGATCAGCCTGCTTTCACCGAGGAAACGCGTCAAAGCCTTGCACAGCTTCAGGTAGAAGGCGATGCCCGTCACCGAAGTGATCAGCGGCAGGACCAGGTTCGCGGTCTTAAATCCGATCATAAAGGTACAGTTCGGGAAGGCAATATCCGTTCCGTAGATCCAAAGCAGAAACAGGTTGATGCCGATGCACACAGGAAGCATGATCAGCAGGTGCACCCTGTCGAATGCTTTCTCGAGATACTTTTTGAAGAAAACACCGAGCTCGAAGAACTGCAGAAAGAACAGAAGCTTCACGAAAAAGACCTCGTACATTGCAGGGCAAAGGCCGTTCGCAGCCAAATATACCGCAAAAGCGCCGAGCCCCGCCATGACCGCCATCGCGGCGATATCGTTCCAAACCTTTTTGAAAACGGACCTTGACAGGCAGTACATGATATTGACCGTGAAGATTACAGGAATGATCCACGCAGGATCGCTATACCCGAAGGAAATGCCGAAAAACAGGAGCGTCTTCTCGAAGGAAAGGAAATCGGGGATCGCGAAATTCAGCACACCGAGCCGCGTGAGCAGCACGGTGACGACGCCGTAAAACAGCGTCCATCCCAAAAACGGAAGCAGCTGCGTGAAGACCTTATTTTTCATGAAGGCGACAGCTGCCTTTCGGGATGTGCAGTCTTCCTCACGGAAGAAATACCCCGAAATGAACACAAGCATCGGCATAAGGTAGGAATCATACGGGAAAACACGCGCGACACTCAGCAGCTTTCCGCAGTTGGAATCGACAACGAAAATGATTGCCAATGCCGAAAGAAGCATAAACGCTTTGTTGCTTTTACCTTTTTTCATACTCGTAAGTATCCTCCGCAGATCAAGCCTTGCGCTTGAGCCACTTGATCAGAGCCATATTGTTCTTCATGATCCCGCGGTAGAGCAGTGCGCTTCTCTTGCCGAGCATTTCCTTGGCAAGACCGCAGGTACGTCTGAATTCGCCGGTCGTTGCAAGGTCTTCGCGCGCCTGACGGACGTACTCCTTCAAATACTGCGGCTGGATCTTCTCCACGGCAAAGCGGTGGGTCTGGATCTTTGCCATCTGCAGGTAGTCCGTGACATGAGGATCCTTCTTGCCTGCGACGCTCTCGTTGAGGTGCGCGAAAATCGGGAAATGCACATACAGACGCTCATCGTCCGCAGCCATGTCCTGTCCGGGTCTTGCCAGACGGTAATAATACAGCGGCTCGTTGACCGCGATCACGGAGCGGGCTGCCGCAAAGGTCTCGATCTTGAACGGCAGGTCGTCGAAGCGGCGGATCTCGGTGTAGAAATGGATCTTGCTCTGCTTCAGCATGCTCATCTTGTAGATACCGCGCCAGATCGCGACACGGCAGAAGGTGATGAGCTCCTGGATCTTTGCGGGATCCGTCACGCCGAGGTTGTACGGCCAGCCGAGCACGTCGTCGACCGCGCGGATCTGTCCGTTATTTTCGTAATATTCATAGTATCCGCCGTAGCTGATGTCGTACGAGCCGACCATTGCGGCACGCAGCAGCTTGCGGTACATGCTTTCTTCCACATAGTCGTCCGGGTCAATGAAGCCAACATAACGACCCTTTGCACGGTCGAGACCCCACTGACGGGCGGAAGCGCAGCCGCCGTTCGGCTTGTCGAGCAGCTTGATGCGCGGATCGTTCTTTGCGTATTCGAGGACGATCTCTCTGGAATTGTCGGGAGAGCCGTCGTTGACAAACAGGAACTCGATGTAGTCCGCCTTCCATGCGGTCACGCTCCGGATGCACTGGTCGAGGTACTTTGCGACGTTGTACATCGGGAAAATGACACTCAGCTCGATGTCGTTTTCGGGATCCTTCTCCCAGTCGAGCACCTGCTCCTCACTTTCCGGACGTGTCGTCACGATCTGCACATGCTTTGAGAACGTGCGCAGCTGCTCCCAAAGGTAGAACGCGGAAAGGCCGCCCTCGACGATCTTGCCGAAGAAATACGCCGGCTTTAAGCCGAACAGGGGCAAAATGTCGCCGGTCTCGTCCAGTGCCTCGCACAGAAGTGCGAACTCGCCCTCAGGGCATTCCACGGCGTCGATCGGGCAGAACTTAAATACGGACGGCAGACGCAGCTTCCCCGCTCTCGCGAAGATCTCAAGCGGCTCCATCATTTTCTTCGCCTGCTTTTCGGAGAGATTACCGGTCAGGATGAGTGTATCCAGACGGGTATGCTCAACAAGCTCCTTCAGGCGCCACGGCTGATATCCGGAGCCGACGCATAATACAGCCTTTCGAATATTTGCATATTCTCTGTTTAACAAAAGCTCCATCTCAACCATGTCTTCTTCTCCTAATCTTATCAATAATTCGATTGATCTTCAGCGCCTGCTTAACTCTGCGGAAGAAGCCGATGCCCTTTGCGCGCACACGGTAATCCTTCAGCACGGTGTAGAACGGGCTCTGCAGAACCTTGATGATCACCATATCTCTGAGGAAATACGGTGTGTGCTTTCTCGTGAACAGGCGGATGTACTTCTCGGGGATGGTCTTAATAAACTCATGCACGCCTGTAAGCAGCGGAAGGATATACTCTTCGTTCGTCATTTCAATGCTCCAAAGCGTAAAGCTCCAGAACATCTTGATGATGTAGCCGATCTCCTCGGTATCCCAGCCCTCGTCGACCGCCATCTGCAGTGTCTCTCTGAACACAGGGATGATATCGAGACGGGATACACCGCCGCCGCTTGTGATCTGCCCGCCGGTGTTGATCCTGTAGAAGAAACCGGTGGAGCGGATACCGATGCAGGACTTTGCGTTGTGGATGGCATGGAAGTGCGGACGGACGTCCTCCCACTTCACGCCTTCCGCAAACGAGAAGCCGATCTTCTTAAGGAAGCTCATGCGGTAAATACGACGGCAGGAGCTTGCCTCGAGGCTGTAGAGATTCATGCCGTGCTTTTCTCTGATATTCGTCACCGCGGACGGAGAGTTTTCGTCGCCGCCGTTCGGATAGAACAGAAGCTCCATCTGGTATTTGTCGTGCCATTCCTCCGTTCTGCGGGTCGCATCGTTGAAGATCCACGGCAGTGTGAAGGCAATGTCCGGATTTTCCTCATGGCGGGCAAATTCCTGCTTTACCTTCTCAACGAACATGCAGTCCCACCAATCGTCACTGTCGAGGAAGGTGACGTATTCCGTGTCGACGAGTGCCATGCCCGTATTTCTGGCGGCACCGAGACCCTTATTCACCTGCTCCACGTAGCGGATCAGCTCGGGGTGTTTATTTGCATAATCCTTTGCGATCTCGCCGGAGGAGTCCTTCGAGCCGTCGTTGACCACGATGACCTTATGGTCCATGACTGTCTGATTGATCAGGCTGTCCAGACATTCCGCTAAATACTTCTCCACGTTGTACACCGGTACAACAACTGTGAGAAACGGCTTTTCTGAATACATTTTGTTCATCCTTCCTTATCCTCTATATCTTATACATCCGCTTCATAGCAGGCGCAAACTTCATTTACCTCGCCGAACATCTGCATGCGTCCTTTTTTCAGCCAAACCGCCTTATTGCAAAGCTCTTTGACCTGATCCGTGCTGTGGCTGACGAACAGCAGCGTTGTTCCGCCGGACATCATTTCCTCCATGCGCTTTTTGCACTTTTCCTGGAAACGGAAGTCACCGACGGCGAGCACCTCATCGACGATCAGGACGTCCGCCTTGATCTCCGTCGCGATGGCAAAACCGAGACGGGCGACCATACCGGAAGAATAGTTCTTAACCGGTACATCGACGAAATCCCAAAGCTCCGCAAAGTCGATGATGCTCTTAAAATGCTCCTCCATGAACTTTCTGTCATGCCCCAGAACGGCGCCGTTCAGAAAGACGTTTTCGCGGGCAGTCAGCTCCATGTCGAAGCCGGCACCGAGCTCGATCATCGGTGCGATGCTGCCGCGAACCTTTACGGAACCCGTGGTCGGGTGCATAACACCGGCAATGACCTTCAAAAGCGTGCTCTTGCCGCTGCCGTTCACGCCGATCAACGCCACGGCGTCGCCGGATTCAATGTTCAGGTTGATGTCCTGCAGCGCGAAAAACTTCTGCATCATCAGCTCGCGCTTTAAGAGCTTCAAAACATATTCCTTCAGCGAATCGACTTTTTCCGTTGCCAGGTTAAAGACCATGGACACATCCTTAACGGATACGATATATTTCTTGTCTTCCATCGTACTTCTCCCTTAAATATACAAAATGAAGTTTCTCTGCAGCTTTTTGAAGACCAGCATGCCCACAAGGAGCATGGCGGCACTTGAGCCGATGCAGATCGCCCAGACATGTCCCGCCGGGATCTGCCCGAACAGGATCAGCTCTCTGAAAAAGGTGATGAAGTGGTAGATGGGGTTCCACTGCAGGGTGCCCCGAACGGTTTCGGGAAGAATGGCCGGATCGTAGAAGATCGGCGTCATGTACATCCATGCCAGCGTGAGAACACCGTACAGGTGCGTGATGTCTCTGAAATACGTGGAAAGCGCGGACAGGACGAGACCCATGCCGCAGGAGAAAACGAACAGGAACGCAAGCGGCACCCAGAACAGCAGGATCGTCCAGTAAACGGTCGCCCGCGTAAACAGCATGACGATCAGGATGGCAAGCAAACTGAAGGACATCGTCACGAAGCTGGAGAGCACACGCGAAACGGGGAAAATAAACTTCGGGATATACACTTTTTTGATCAGCGCGCCGCTCTGAACAACGGAGTGCATCGCCATACTTGTCGACTCACTAAAAAACGCCCACAGAGTCTGACCGCAGATCAGATACAGGGGGAAATTCGGGATCGTAGACTGGAAGATCTCCGAAAAAATATAGGACATGATGCACATCATCATCAGCGGGTTCAAAAGGCTCCAAAGATAGCCTAAAAAACTGCGTCTGTATTTGACCTTGAGGTCGCGCTGCACAAGCTCGCGGATCAGCGGCATGTAATTAAACAAATAGCCAAACGCAAATTTCTCTCGAATTTTTTCCATAGAACTGCCTCCGGCAATTATTACAGTGTCTTCAGATCATCCAGCGCAGCGCGGATGACTTTGTCCATGTCGTAATATTTGTACTGGCCGAGTCTGCCGCCGAAGAGGACATTACCCTCCGCATCAGCCAGCGCCTTGTACTTTGCATACAGTGCGCCGTTTTCCTCGTCGTTTACGGGATAATACGGCTCCATGCCGGGCTTCCACTCGGCGGAATACTCACGGCTGATGACCGTCGTGGGCTGCTTTCCAAACTCAAAGTGCTTGTGTTCGATGATACGTGTGAACG
>JAGAOD010000130.1 GCA_017623855.1 Clostridia bacterium | reverse complement strand
TTCTTTGCGTAGCGCACCTTGATGTAGTCCTTCGTGATGCCCTGCATGTTGACCTTGTGGATGCCCTCGAAGATGCCGATGCCGTGCGTGGAGTGAACGACGTAGTCGCCGACCGTGAGCTCGGCGAGGCTGTAGATCTCCTTGCTGTTTTTGTCCTTTTTCTTCGGCTTCTGCTTCACGGTGTTCATGCGCCCGTGGGAGATGAGCGTGAAGCGCGCGTTCGGCAGCTCGAAGCCGGCGGACAGCGTGCCGGTCGTGACGGCGACGGAGCCGGCGGGGACGGCGGAGAGCGTTTCGAAATAGCCTGCGGGCAGACCGGCGGCCTTTAAGTCGGCGGCGACGGTCATGGCGGCACGTTCGGTGCCCGCCAGAACGATGCAGGCGTGCTTATTGTGCAGCGGCGAGGAAAGATCCTCCACAAGGAGCTGTGTGCTGCCGCCCCATGCGGAAAGCTGGCGGACGGTCATGTTCGAAAGCAGCTCGATCGGCGTGTCATAGCTGCCGCGTGCGAATGCGTCCATATAGACGCTCGTTGTGTCCAAAGCACGACCGAGTGCGAATTCGTACGTCTCGGTGTACATGTCGAGCCCGCGGCACAGCACGCCCTCCGTGAGCAGACCGCGCACGTCCTCGCCCCACTGCCACAGCGTCGTGCGCATGCGCTCCTTAAGCTTTGCGCCCTCGGAGAAAACGAGCAGGCTGTTCGTGTCAAAATAGCTGAACAGCGTGGCGGTCTCTTCGTATATAAAGGGGTAATATTTGTCCATGCAGCCGATGTGTAGACCGCTTTGAAGCTTTTCGGCTTCGCGCAGGAGCGTTTCCTTCGCGGTGGGGGCGGATTTGCCGCGCAGCGTCTTTGCGTGCTCCGTGATCCGTTTTGCGAGCAGGGAGACGCTGTCGGGCACGACCTCCACGGCGGGGGAGATCGTGACAGTGTCGATCGGGTCGGTGCGGCGCTGCGTTTCGGGGTCAAAATAGGAAACGGTGTCGATCTCGTCGCCCCAGAACTCGATGCGCACCGGGGATCCGCCGCCGGGGGAGAAGAAGTCGACGATGCCGCCGCGGCGCGCAAACTGACCCGTGCCGTCGATCTGATCGGCGCGGACGTAGCCGCAGCGCACGAGCGCCTTGACCGTTTCCTCCACCGTGATCTCCTGCCCGGCGGAGAGCTCCACCGTGCGTTCTCTGAGCTTCTTCGGCGGCAGGGTATACTGCAGTGCGGCGTCGACCGTCGTAACGATGCATCGGCATTTGCCGTTCTGTAAGAGCGTGAGCGCTTCGATGCGCTGGCGCTCGTATTCGTGCGAGCTGCCCTCGGTGTCGCGCAGGCTGAAGTCTCTGAGCGGATAGAACACGCTCGACGTGCCCATCGCGTTCAGATCCTCCGTAAGGCGCGCAGCCTCCGCCTCGTCACCGGCTAACAGCAGCGTGTTTTTCGGTGCTGCCGCAAGAAGCGCGTGCAGGACGGCTGCCTTGTGCACGGAGGAAAGTCCCGTGACGGCTGCCGGTGTTTTGCGGCGCTTTACGGCGTTTTCGAGAGCTCTGTATTCGGGGACGCGGGAAACGGCGTCCACTAAAAAATGCATACTCATAACAGTACCTTCATTTTAAGAATTACGGATTGTCGATAAACCCTCACGCCTCAATTATAACGATTCATGGCGCGGTCGGTCTGGCCGTTCAGGATCAGCTCGACGGCGCCGCACACGTTTTTCGCAACGCCCTCAAGGAGTTTCAACTCATCCTTTGTAAAGCGGGACAGGACCCAATCGGCGAGATCCCAGCCCTCGGGCTTGTGACCGATGCCGACCTTGATGCGCGGGAACATGTCGCTGCCGCTCAGATAGATGATGTTCTTCACGCCGTTCTGTCCGCCGTGGCTGCCCTTCGTGCGGATGCGTGTCTTGCCGACATCGAGCGAGATGTCGTCGAACAGCAGGAGCGTGCGCTCGGGCGGGATGTGGAAGAAATTCATGGCCTCGGTGACGCTCTGTCCGCTGAGGTTCATAAAGGTGGACGGCTTTAAGAGGATGACGTCCTTTCCGGCGATGCGGCACTTGCCGTACAGACCCTTGAATTTGATGCGGCGCACCTCGCAGCCCGCGTTTTCGGCGAGCGCATCGAGCATCATAAAGCCGGTGTTGTGGCGCGTGCCGTCATATTTGCTGCCGGGGTTGCCGAGACCGACGATGAGCCAGTCCGCACCGCTCGGCGCGTCATTTTTGGAGAAGAATTTCAGCATGTTATATTCCTTTCTGCAATTCGACAG
>JAGAOD010000129.1 GCA_017623855.1 Clostridia bacterium | reverse complement strand
GGTGCAGGCCGCATCGTTTATCAGGAGCTCACCCGTATCACCAAGGCTGTTCAAGACGGCACCTTCTTCGAGAACGAAGCACTCGTCAAGGCTATGACCGCAGCTAAGGAAAACGGCACAGCACTTCACCTCATCGGTCTTCTGTCCGACGGCGGCGTGCACAGCCACAACACCCACCTCTACGGCCTCATCGAGATGGCTAAGAAGATGGGTCTTGAGAAGATCAATGTCCACGCTCTGCTCGACGGCCGCGACGTTCCGCCTTCCTCCGGTAAGGACTTTATCATTCAGCTGATGAACGAAATGAAGAAGATCGGCGCAGGCAAGGTCGCAACCGTTATGGGCCGTTACTATGCAATGGACCGTGACAACCGCTGGGAGCGCGTTGTTAAGGCTTACGACGCTATGGTCTGCCGTGAGGGCGAAGAGTTCGATTGCCCGGTTTGCGCTGTTTCCAAGTCCTACGAGGACGGCGTAACGGACGAATTCGTCGTTCCGTGCACCGTTAAGGGCGGCGACCCGATCGCAGCCGGCGACTCCATCGTATTCTTCAACTTCCGTCCCGACCGCGCACGTGAGATCACCCGTACCTTCGTCGATCCGGATTTCTCCGGCTTCGAGCGCAAGAACGGCTTCTTCCCGGTAAATTACGTCTGCATGACCCAGTACGATGCGACCATGCCGAACGTAGACATCGCTTTCAAGCCGCAGAGCCTCAAGAACACCCTCGGCGAGTATGTTTCCTCGAAGGGTCTCTCCCAGCTTCGTATCGCTGAGACCGAGAAGTATGCACACGTAACCTTCTTCTTCAACGGCGGCGTTGAGAAGCAGTACGAGGGCGAGGACCGCATCCTCGTCAACTCCCCGAAGGTCGCAACCTACGACCTGCAGCCGGAGATGAGCGCATATGAGGTTTCCGAGAAGATGGTCGAGGCTGTTAAGTCCGGCAAGTATGATATGATCATCCTGAACTTCGCAAACTGCGACATGGTCGGTCACACCGGCGTGTTTGATGCAGCAAAGGCAGCCGTTGAGGCTGTTGACACCTGCGTCGGCAATGTTGCAGCGGCTGTCGAAGAGATGGGCGGCGTTCTGCTGATCACCGCTGACCACGGCAACGCGGACAAGATGGTCGATACCGACGGCGAGCCGTTCACGGCACACACCACTAACCCGGTTCCGTTCTGTGTTGTCGGTTACCCCTGCGAGCTGCGTGAAGGCGGCGTCCTCGCGGACATCGCTCCGACCATGCTCAAGATCATGGGTCTCCCGCAGCCGGAAGAGATGAGCGGCACAAGCATCATCCTCTGATAAGCGGATCACAAAATAAACATCAGCGCGGGCAGGTTTTCTGTCCGCGTTTTGTTATGCGCAAATATCCGGTGTTCGATTTACAATCGGAGTCTGCGGTGTTATACTGAATACATCGAATTCAGGAGATGACCCCATGCTTACCGTACAAAAACTCGGCATCCCCGGCGGCGATGCCTTCTTACTTTCAGACAACACCACAGCCTTTCTTTTGGACAGCGGCTTTGCCTTCAGCGGCGGAAAGCTTGCAGAGCAGATCCGCGAAAAGCTCGGCGACCGCCCGCTCGACGCGATTTTGCTGACGCATTCGCACTACGACCACGCCGGCGGCGCGATGCACGTGAAGAGTCTCTATCCGAATGCGGAGATCATCGCGCATGAATACGCCGAAAAGGTATTTCAAAAGGACGGCGCAAAGCGCACCATGAAGGAATTGGACAGCACCGAAGCCCATATTCGCGGCGTTCTCGAATATGATGATCTTTTCGACATCCTCCACGCCGACCGTGTTGTGCTCGACGGCGACACGGTGCAGCTCGGCGCGCACACCTTCACCGTACTGCATCTGCCGGGACACACGCGCTGCTCCGTCGGCTATTGGTGTGAAGAATACCGCCTGCTGCTTGCAAGCGAGACTTTGGGTGTGCCCGCCTCCGAGGATGTCGTCTCCCCGACGTATCTTGTCGGATATCAAATGACGCTGGACTCGATCGACCGCGTCGCTGCGCTCTCCCCCGAACACATCGTCGTGCCGCACAACGGCTGCGTCATCGGCAAAGATGCCTGCGCAGATTTCCTTACAAAAGCCCGCCACTGGGCAGTGGAAGCGCATGACCGCATCCATGCGGCACACGGTGCCGGTGAGACGGACGCCGCGTGTATCGAGATCCTGCGCCGCCTGTTCTACACCCCGAAAACCGCTTTAGTCCAGCCCGTGAAAGCCTTTGAGCTGAACGCGAGCTATATGGTACCGATGCTTCTGAAGGAGCCCTGATCATGCAGCTGTCCGACCTCTACAAGCCGCTTACGGCACATCCCTTTGAGCGCACCGTCTCCTACTGGGAAGCGGAGCCCTGTGCTGCGCTGAAGCCGTATATACGCTGCTTCTGGGGCTCCGTACAGCCGTTTTGGGCGCCCGAAAGCGGGCTCAGCGACCTCGTCATCCCCGACACCTGCTGTGACGTGATCTTCACCGTGAACCACACGGAAAACACCGTCGACAGCGCCTTCTGCGGCACGAGCGACACCTCGTTTGCCGCATTCAGCTATCTGCAAAAGCCGCATCTGCGCTCCGTTTTTGCGGTGCGCTTCTATGCGTGGGGCGCCGCCGCTTTCTCGGAGGACTCCCTCAAAGACACGAAAAACGAAAACTCACACGCCGACTCCCATTTCTCGTTCTTTCGAAAAGAAATGGAGACGAAGCTTTTTGATATTACGTCACTCTCCGCGCGCATGCAGTTAGCCGAAAGCTGTCTCCTGCGCCATTTTCGCCCCGAGCGAAGCAGCGCAAACGTTCAAAACGCGCTGTATGAAATTCTCCGGCAGCGCGGCAATCTCAAAACGGAAATGCTTTCCCGGACACTGCACATCAGTGCGCGGCAGCTTGAGCGCCGCTTTCACGAGGAGATCGGCGTATCGCCGAAGCAGCTGTCCGCGATGATCCGCTACCAATATCTATGGGACGGCCTATTGCACCGCCGTTTTCGAAGCCTCGCCGATGCTGCGCTGGAATTAGGCTACACCGACCAGGCGCATCTTGCCCACGAATTCAAGCGCTTCCACACGCTCACCGTGAACGAAGCGCTCCGCCACGCCGCGAAAGATGTCGCAAATTTACAAGACACGGCACCGCGCTGAGTATATAATCATTATTAGCTTGATCCATTCGGAAAGTTTAGTTTACATAATTTAGGAGGACGATGTATGGAAATAATCAAAGGCAAATGCGGAACCGATTGCAGCACCTGCTCTTTTAAAGATAAATTCAGCTGCAAGGGCTGCCTCGAACAAAAAGGGAAGATCTTCTGGGGCGAATGTGATATTTATTCCTGCGCATCCGGAAAAGAATACGCACACTGCGGTATGTGTGATCAAATGCCCTGTGCGAAGCTCACGGAATTCATTGAAAACGGACACAACCCTGACCGGCTTAGCAACCTCAAAAAATGGCGCGCTCAAATCGTCGATTCCCGCTGCGGCCTGCATTGCATCGGCTGCGAATATAAGGAGACAAACGGCTGCAAGGGCTGCATCGAAACGAACGGACACCCGTTCCACGGCGAATGCCCCGTGGCGGTCTGCTGTCAGGATAAGGGCATCACCCACTGCGGCGAATGTCCCGAGATCCCCTGCGCGCTGCTCACACAGTATTCGTGCGATCCCGTCCACGGTGACCACCCGCAGGGCGCGCGCATCGAACAGTGCAAAAAATGGAAAGCGGAGAATGCATAATGAACCTTACAAAGATCAACGCCCTTCGCATGGAGCGGCAGCATTTCACAAAGAAAGCCAATGAAGCGGAATATCTTTCGCTGTACCGCGACCTGCAGCCGGGACAGAATGTCTACTGGAACGGCTTCGGTCAGCCGCCGACGCTCTCCTTCCGCGCCGCGTTTGACGATATCGAATTTAACCGCACGCGGCAGCAGGAGCGAAAGCTCATCAAGGGTCGCTTTGCGGGCGGCAATTTGGGCTGGATCGTCCCCGAGGACCTCGAGCTGTTCATTGCGCTTTATAAAAAGCCGCTGAAAACGGTCAGCGACACGCAGAGCCTGCTTCTGCGCCTCATCGAAAGCGAGGGCCCGCTCAATATTCAGCAGATGAAGGACGAGACCGGGCTGCTCGTCAAGGAGATCACCCCGGCGCTCCACCGCCTGCAGGAGGCGTTCCTCATTTACGAGGATCAGACCGACGGCGAGTGGGATCGCGGCTGGTACGCATTTTCTGAGATGTTCCCCGACATTGACCCCGACCGATACACGCGCCACGACGCACTGAAAACCGTCCTGCAGCGCTTTTCGTACCGTTTCGTACAATTCACGTCCGCAATGGCAAAATCGTTCTATAAGCTCCCCGAAAAGGAAATCAAGGCGGCACTCACCGACCTCGAAAATGAAGGTATTTTTGAACCGTTCGAGGGCGGCTACATGCTTCGGGCGGATGCACGGATTTTGGAAAATTACGAAGCCGAACCCATGTATTTCGTCTATGCCATTCATCGGAACGACCCGCTCTATAAGGCGAACGAGCCGCAGCTCAAGGCGTGGGCAAAGACCCTCACGGAAAACCTTCCCTATGACGCGGAGCCGCTGCAGTACCTTCTGATCGACGGGGAGTTCCGCGCCGCTTCGGTCGGACATTTCAGAAACGGGCCGTATGACCTGAACGACATCGTCTGCGACCTGCCCGACGCAGGAAGCCGAAAGCAAGAGATCATCGACGCCGTGATCGCAGTAAATTACGGCAAGAAACCGCAGAGATTCTGCGGTAAAACGATAGAATAGCAAAAACTGCTCAGCTTGTAACTTAGCTGAGCGGTTCTTTTTTATCTGATGAAATTCATAAAAGTGGCCGGTTCTTTTTCCGGGAGACCGAGCTGTTCCTTGCCGAGCGCGATGCTCTTCATGAGGAAGGTCATGTTGCGGGCGAGGGTACGCATGCCCTGCATGCCCTCAACGTCCTCCGCCGCCTGCCCCGGTGCTGCGCCGTGCAGGCTGTTCCAGTACTGACCGGAGGCGATCGGCATACCGGAAATGCCGAAGAACTTATTCATTTCGTCATAAGTCGAAGACAGACCGCCGCGGCGGGCAACACAGACGCTTGCACCGACCTTCATGGTCTTGTTGATGTGCGGGGTGCTGTAAAACAGACGGGTCATATACGCTATCAGCGTCGCGTTCGCGGAAGCATAATAGACCGGGGAGCCGATGACGAGGCCGTCCGCTTCCCTGAGCTTTTCCGCGGTTTCGTTTACCATGTCGTTAAATACGCATTTGCCGAGCTCCCTGCACTTGCCGCAGGCGATGCAGCCGCGGATGTCCTTGTTGCCGACGTGGATGATCTCCGCCTCAACGCCTTCTGCGAGGAAGATCTTCTCCATTTCGTGCAGTGCGGTGTAGGTATTGCCCTCAGCCTTCGGGCTTCCGTTCACGAGTAAAACTTTCATCATGCTCACCTTTCCTGTTTCGGTACTAATTTATATTCAGTATATAACCCTGTATCAACTACAGGTCAAGCTGTTTTCAAAAATCACTTGCCGATATTCTGAAACGGCTTGTGCCTGTGCTTCATGCTTTCCTTTTCGTTGAAATCCGTCACCGTGTCGCGCAGGCGGCGGATCGCGTCATCGACGTC
The DNA here is from genome assembly GCA_017623855.1 of Clostridia bacterium. Lineage (GTDB taxonomy): Bacteria > Bacillota > Clostridia > Oscillospirales > Acutalibacteraceae > Hominenteromicrobium. Next base: position 2,359 of record JAGAOD010000129.1, on the reverse strand, counting down.
CATTTTAAGCTCATTTGCCGAAACACGCCTTGCACCGTGACCCATAACGATCATCTGCTCCGCCATGTCGGAGGTCGCAACACGCACGCGGTGCTTTTTGCCGATCTCATACGTCGCGCGCTCGATATACGTGTCCGCGGTCTCCGCCTGCTTCGTGAAGACGACGGAAATATTGTGGTACTGAATAACATCCTCCACGTCACGCGGCACGCGGTATGCGTCGAAAACGAGGATGCAGATGCAGCGGCTGACGCTCTGATAGTGACAGATGCGGTCCATAAGGATCTGCCGCGCGGTGTCAATATCGCGTTCGGCGACATCCTTAAGATCGTCCCATGCGTACATGATGTTGTAACCGTCGATCAAAAGATATTCGGGATCATTATTACGCTCGGGCACCGGCCAGTAGGACTTTTGGTTGATCTCCTCGCCGCTGATCGTACCCTGCGGACGGATGTCGCGGCGTTTTACGGGCCCGTACGTGCGCTCGAAGATCGCCTGCAGCTCCTTGTCAAAGGCGGGCGCCTGATAGACCGCGCCGCGGGTCACAACGGGCTCGGACTCCGGTTCGGGCTCGTCCTCCTGAAAGCTCAAGCCACTCTCCACGTGCATGTGGGATTCGGCCTCATACCACTTGATGATGACGCCCGCGCCGTGCGAGCAGAATACGGAGTCGCCGGTGTTTTCCAAGTCACGTTCCGCGTCGTAGCCGATCTCCGCGATGACCTCCTCGGCGTTGTGGCACGGGAGATAGCCCTTCGGCATACAGACGAGGCTGCCCTCGCCGCGCGTGTAGGCGGTGATCTCAAGCGGATAGCCGCGCATTTCCGAGACGGGCGCAAAGCCGGTGATCACAGCCGAAGCGCCGTCCGTCTCCGGGGGATCGAAGGTCGCGGACATCCTCTGCAAGTCCGAGATCGCGCGTCCGACGTGCTGCGAGGGGACTTCCAGACGAAAATCATACTACGGCTCCAAAAGCTTACTCTTTGTGCGGAGCAGCCCGTGACGCACCGCGCGGTACGTCGCCTGTCGGAAATCGCCGCCCTCGGTGTGCTTCAAGTGCGCGCGACCCGCAACGAGGGAGATCTTCATGTCCGTGATCGGAGAACCGGTGAGGACGCCGGGGTACGTTCTTTCTTCGAGATGTGTCATAATGAGACGCTGCCAGTTGCGGTCGAGGACGTCCTCGCTGAGGAGCGAGCCAAATTGCATGCCGCTGCCCGGCTCACCGGGCTCCAAAAGCAGATGTACCTCCGCATAGTGGCGGAGCGGCTCAAAATGTCCCATACCTTCCACCGGCAGCTCGATCGTCTCCCTGTACACGATATTGCCCGTGCCGAAGGCGACCTGCATGTTGAAGCGGTCGGCGATCGCGCGCTGCAGGACCTCGAGCTGCACCTCACCCATGAGCTGTACGTGGATCTCTCTCAAATGCTCGTTCCACATGACGTGCAGCTGCGGGTCTTCCTCCTCCAACAGGCGCAGCTTCTGTACCGCCGTGTGCGGCTCCACGCCGATCGGCAGCAGCACCTGATAGGTGAGAAAGCTGTCCAAAACAGGTGCCGGGGTGTCCGGCTCGATGCCGAGACCCTGTCCCGGGTAGGTGTGCGTGAGACCGGTCACCGCGCATACGCTGCCCGCCTCCGCCGTATCGATGAGTTTATATTTACTGCCGGAATACACTCTGAGCTGATCCGCCTTCTCCGCCCATGCCTTCTCACCCTCGCCGCCCTGCAGCAGGGTCTTGACCGGCAGACTGCCGCCGGTGATCTTCATATACGTCAGGCGCGTGCCCTGTGCGTCGTGGGCGATCTTATAGACCTTCGCGCCGAATGCCGCAGGGTATTCGGGAATGCTTACATACTGCTCGAGGCCCTTCAAAAACGCCTCCACGCCCTCGTTTTTGAGCGCCGAGCCGAAATAACACGGGAATACGCGGCGGGCGGCAATGAGGGAGCGGATCTCCCCCGTGTCCACTTCCCCGCTCTCGAGATATCTGCCCAAGAGGGCCTCGTCGCAGACGGCGATATTTTCAAGAAAGGTCTCGTCCTCTGTGGAAAAGTCCACGCAGGCGGCACTCAGCTGCGTCTGCAGGGTCTGCATCAGCGCGTCACGATCCGCGCCGCTCAGATCCATCTTGTTGATAAAGAGGAAGGTCGGTACGCTGTATCGCTCCAAAAGCCGCCAAAGCGTGCGGGTGTGGCTCTGCACGCCGTCCGTGCCGCTGATGACGAGCACCGCACAGTCCAGAACCTGCAGCGTGCGCTCCATTTCGCTCGAGAAATCCACATGGCCGGGGGTATCGAGGAGGGTGACCTCCAAGGAGTCGAGGGGTAGCACCGCCTGTTTCGAGAAAATG
>JAGAOD010000128.1 GCA_017623855.1 Clostridia bacterium | reverse complement strand
TCCGGCGACCACATCTATAAGATGGATTACTCCAAGATGATCGAATACCACAAGGCACAGGACGCAGCCTGCACCATCGCCGTTTACGAGGTTCCGATGGAAGAAGCTCCGCGTTTCGGTATTCTGAATACCAACCCGGACGGCTCCATCTACGAGTTCGACGAGAAGCCGGCAGTTCCGAAGAGCAATCAGGCTTCCATGGGTATCTACGTCTTCTCCTGGCAGAAGCTCCGCGCATACCTCATCGCTGACGAGAAGGACCCGAATTCCTCCAACGACTTCGGTAAGAACGTTCTCCCGACCATGCTCAACGCAGGCGAGCGCATGTTTGCTTACAAGTTCGAAGGCTACTGGAAAGACGTCGGCACGATCGACAGCCTCTGGGAATCCAATATGGATATGCTTAACCCGAAGACCGGTCTCGACCTTTCTAAGGAAGACTGGAAGATCTTCTCCAGAAACCCTGCAGCTCCCCCGCAGTACATTGCGAAGGGAGCAAAGGTTCAGAACTCCCTCATTGCAGAAGGCTGCAATGTTTACGGCGATCTGGAATTCTCCATTTTGTTCCAGGGTGTTTATGTAGCACCGGGCGCAACCGTCACAGACTCCATCGTCATGCCGGGTGCCGTCATTGAAGAAGGTGCTGTTGTACAGTACGCAATCGTTTCCGAGAATGCTGTTGTCGGCAAGAACTCTGTCGTCGGCATGCGTCCCGAGGAAATGGAAAACCGTGACGACTGGGGCGTTGCCGTTGTCGGTCCGGACGTAAAGCTTGCCGAGGGCAGCGTTGTCGCACCCAAGGAAATGATCGAAGCTAAGGAGGTGCAGGCATAATGCTGGGCAACAATGTAATGGGCGTTCTCTTCGCCTATGTTCATGATGAAAGAGTCAGAGATCTGACCGAACACCGCGTTATGGCGTCTGTCCCCTACGGCGGCCGTTACCGTCTGGTGGACTTCACGCTCTCGAATATCGTTAACTCCGGCATCACAAAGGTCGGCGTCGTCACAGACGAGAATTATCAGTCTCTGATGGATCACCTCGGTTCCGGTAAGGCTTGGGACCTCTCCAGAAAGAGAGAAGGTCTGTATCTGCTGCCGCCGTTCGGCAAGACAAGCTCCAGAACGGACGGCAAGATCGAGTCCCTCGACTCCATCCGCCGTTTCCTCAAGAACTCTCTTGAAGACTACGTCATCCTCTCCGACTGCGATACCGTTGCCAACATCAACTACCGCGAGGCAGTGGACCAGCACATCGCAACCGGCGCTGACATGACCATCATCTATCGCCACGGCGATTCCCCGGACGTAGAGCGCAACAGCATCTACACACTCGATCCGTCCGGCCGCATCCGCGAAATGCTTATTCACCGTGGCAGCGAGCACGGCGTCAACTACGGCATCGGTATGTCCGTCATCGGCCGTCAGCTGCTCCTTCAGCTCGTTGAGGGCTGCATGAGCCGCAACGAGTATGATTTCGACAAGGACATCATCCAGCGCATCATCCCGGAGCTCAAGGTCATGGGCTATGAGTTCAAGGGCACCGCATATCAGGTTTCCTCCTTCGAAGCATACTTCGAGGCAAATATGGCTCTGATGGATCCGAAGGTCCGCGCTGAGCTCTTTGATCCGAACCGTCCGATCTACACCAAGGTTCGTGACGATATGCCGGCAAAGTACGGCCTCAACTCCGCAGTTTCCAACTCCCTCGTTGCTGACGGCTGCGTCATCGACGGCGAGGTCGAGAACTGTGTCCTGTTCCGCGGCGTTAAGATCGCCCGCGGCGCAAGAGTCCGCAACTGTGTCATCATGCAGGATACCGTGATCGGCGAAAACAGCCGTCTCGACTATGTTGTTGCTGACAAGAACGTTGAGATCGAAGCAAACCGTACACTGATGGGCTACCAGACCTATCCGGTATACATTGCTAAGGACAGCAAGGTTTAATTTTTCGCAGATCTGTGCGCGTTGCGAAAACGCAGCGCGCACATTCAGTAAAGTCCCGAATTTTCTCTTTCGGAAAGGAAGGTCAAATTTATGAAAGTTTTATTCTGTGCCAGTGAGGCACTGCCTTTTGCCGCAACGGGCGGTCTGGCTGACGTTGCCGGTTCTCTGCCGACCGCGCTGCGCACCCGTCTGATCGGCTGCCGCGTCGTCATGCCGCTCTATGAGAGCGTCCCGCAGGAGCTGCGTGAGAAGATGAAGTTCATCACCAGCATCAGCGTTCCGGTAGCATGGCGCCGTCAGTACTGCGGTATCTTCGAGGCGAAGGTCGGTAATGTGATCTACTATCTCCTCGACAACCAGTACTATTTCAAGCGTCAGGGTCTCTACGGTCATTTCGACGACGCAGAGCGCTATGCGTTCTTCTCCCGCGCCGTTCTCGAGATGCTCCCGTACATCGAGTTCAAGCCCGACGTCATCCATGCAAATGACTGGCAGACCGCACTCGTTCCGGTCTATTATCGCCTGTTCTACGCAAACAACGATTGGTACAGCGGCATCAAGACCCTCTTTACCATTCATAACATCCAGTATCAGGGCCAGTACGGCTATGAGATCCTCGAGGACGTTTTCGGCATCACCCAGAACGACAGAGGCCTTATGGAGTACAACAACTGCGTCAACCTGATGAAAGCGGCGATCGAGGCCTCCAACTGGGTCTCCACCGTCAGCCCGACTTACGCTGAGGAGATCCTTGACCCGTGGTTCGCCCACAAGCTCGATCCGATCCTCCGCGAGCGTTCCTGGAAGCTCTCCGGCATCCTGAACGGCATCGACGTCGTCGGCTATGACCCGCAGACGGACGCAAACCTCTTCGCGAACTACAGCGTTGAAGACAAGAGCAACAAGGCTGTCAACAAGGCAAAGCTGCAGGAGCGTCTCGGTCTTGAGCCGAATATGGATGCACCGCTCATCGGCATGGTTACCCGTCTCGTTTCCCATAAGGGTCTCGACCTCGTTAAGGGTGCTGTGGATGAGGTCATGGCAACAACAAACGCACAGTTTGCCGTTCTCGGCAGCGGCGACTGGGAGTACGAGCAGTTCTTCAAGGAAATGCAGGCTAAGTATCCGGGCCGTTTCGTCCTGTGCCTTGGCTTCGTTCCGGAGCTCGCAAGAAAGATCTACGGCGGTTCCGATCTGTTCCTGATGCCCAGTAAGAGCGAGCCCTGCGGCCTGTCTCAGATGGTTGCTGTCCGTTACGGCTCTATTCCGATCATCCGCGAGACCGGCGGTCTGAAGGACTCCATCAAGGACTGCGGCGACGGCAAGGGCAACGGCTTCACCTTCCAGACCTACAACGTGCAGGATATGATCGACGCGATCAACCGCGGCATCAACCTGTACAACAACGATAAGGAAGCATGGGAAGTTCTCGTTGACCGTGCTATGAAGTGCGACTTCAGCTGGGGTCGTTCCGCAAACGAGTACATCAGACTGTACAAGCAGCTGATCAATTCCTGATCAAAAACTAAGCATTGATCAAGCGGGCAGGGTTTCCTGCCCGTTTCTGCTTTGGAGGAAATATGGCGATCATAGCAAAGAATGAACATATATGCATACGTGAGATGGAAGCGTGCGCGGCGGATTTTGACCAGCACCTGCGCTGGATGACGAGTCCCGAGGTGCTTGAATACTGGGACGGCGAATACGACGACGGCTCCATTCGCGAGATGTATTACGACCATATGCGGGAGGGCGTGACGCCCTGCTTCATCGAGCTCGACGGCAGAGCGATCGGCTATGTGCAGTTCGACCGCATCCCGGACGCCGACGGCTACGAGTGCCCTGAGGCGGATTGGGCGCGCTTCTTTCAGCCGGGCGAAATGATATACGGCGTCGATATGTTCATCGCCGCCGATGCAGACCGAAACCGCGGCGTCGGCACGCAGATGCTCACGCTTTTGAGCCGTGCGATTTTTGATAAATACGGCGCAGATGCCCTTGTCGTTGACCCGAAAACGCATAACGCCCGCGCCATCGCCTGCTATCACAAATGCGGCTTCAAGGATTGCTTTGTCGTGCCGCAGCGTGAAGCACATTTCGACGAGGTGTTTGACAGCCTCATCATGCGGATGGATAAGCCGAATTGAAGTTTACATAATTCGGATTTTGGCCGAAAAATATAGCCCGCAACCGAAAATTGCGGAAATTCAAGGCGGACACGCTTGCGTGCTCACGCCTTTTTTCGTATAATGTGGGCAGAAGAGGAGGTAAACCTATGACGATCTCGGAAAAAATCGCGCTGTGCAGAAAGGCGCTCGGCATCTCGCAGGAGGAGCTTGCGGCGATGCTCAATATATCAAGACAGGCGGTGTCGCGCTGGGAAACGGGCGCGGCGATGCCCGACACGGAGAAGATCATCCAGCTGAGCCGCGTGTTCTGCGTCAGCACGGATTATCTGCTTTTGGATGAAGTGACGGAGACGGCAGAAAAGCCCGCAAAACCGGAAAATGAGCCGGAGGAAAAGCCGGAAGCCGTCGAAAATCCGTGGACGATGGATCAGTTTCTAAAGGTGCGCGTCAAGGAACGCCGCAGGAAATTCCGCATGGCGGGGTGGATCTTATTCCTCGTGTTCGGCTGGGTCTTCGTCATTCTGTCACTCGTTTTCGCCAATCAGTGGGCGATGAACACCGATTGGTGGTACACGGATTGGGGCAGATTCGGCACGGGTCTGTTCCACACGGGAAATCTCGCACTGCTCATCGTCGGCGTTCTGATGATGATCCCCGGCGTCGCGGGTCTCATTCACGAGTACAGACGGGAGGACTGAGCATGGAAGTGAACGCATTTTGGGAACGGTTTTTGCTTCACAGCGGTCTTCCTGAAACGACGGAATGCGTTGATACCTTCAGCTTCGGCATGACGGAAGCGCTCGCAAACGAGCTGCTGCGGCTTGTCCTCATCGGGCAGAAACACGCGACATCGAGCAGCTTTTTGGGCTATGCGATCGACGGCGACCGTGTGCCGCAGGTCGGTGACCTCAGCATCGTGACGGATTGGGACGGCGAGCCGCACTGCGTGATCAAAACCACAGGCGTGCGCATTCTGCCGTACCGCGAGATTACCTTCGACCTTGCAAAGCTTGAAGGCGAGGACGATACGCTCGAAAGCTGGCAGAAAGGGCACACCGCGTTTTTCAAGGCGGAGGGCGCAGAGCTCGGTTACGAATTCACCGAGGATATGCCGGTCGTGTTCGAAGAATTCGAGGTCATATATCAGAGATAACAAGGGACTGCTGCAAACGTCTGCGGCAGTCCTCTTTTTTATTTCTGCGGGAAGGAATTGAACCACGCGCGTTCCTCAAAGGGCTTCTTCTTCGGCGCGGTCGGCGTCTTTTCCGCTACGCCCACGGGCAGGAAGCAGACGAGATCATACTCCTCGGGGACATTCAAAATGGCCGCCATTTTGAGGTCGATGCGGTCATCGTCCGTGATGTGCCCCTCGAACCAGCAGCTCTCATAGCCGAGCTCGGAAATCGCGAGCAGCATATTCTGAATGGCTGCAGAGTAGTCCTGTACAGCAAAGCACTTATCGCGATAAGCGCAAACGCGCTGTGTGAGAACAAAGATACCGGCCGGAGCGGTTTCTCCGACAGGAGGATCAATGACGGAAACGACTTTACTCAGAATTTCCGGATCATCCACCGCAATAAGGCTCGTCGTCTGCTTGTTGCAGCCGGAGGGCGCGGCAAGGCCGGCTTCCATGATTTTTATTAGGTCTTCACGCGGAACGGGTATATTCTTATATTTGCCGCGGTAGCTGCGGCGCGTCATAATTCTGTCGATCGTATTCATGGGTAGATCTCCTTATTTCGAAGTGTCAAACCGGTATACGCGGGACGGGCTGCCGTCGTCATACGGGTTTTCCGGATGCTCGGGAATACAGAGTACATCCTGTGTGTTTTCGCGGATGATCTTATCCCAAAAGAAAACGGACGCGGTGTTTTTTGGATGACAGCGCAGCTCCCAAAGTCCGGGGAAGCGTTTGAAAACTTCCGTTGCGGCGAAGGTACCTACACCGTGGCGGCGGTACTTGTACATGACGAAGAATTCCGCCATGCTGTGCTTTGCTTCAGGGAAAAACTCCATATAATTGCCGACCATTACGAAACCGGCGAGCTTGCCGTCCGCCTTGATGAAGAACGGGTGGCGTGTATCTTCGGTCCAGTAGCAGTCGAAATAATCATAACCGTACAGACCGAGCGGATTGACGTCGAGGTCCACATACTGCGAAAACTCATAGTCGTATTTTTCCATGAGATTTCGAAGGATCTCTTTTTCGTCCTTTGAAACCGGAACAAGCTCAAGCTGCATAATGCTTTCCTTTCTTTTTGCGGCGGATGCCGTAGAGGATGAGGCACAGGGCGCTGCCGAGGATGACGAGTGCGATGATCATGAGGGCGCAGTGCATGAAAAAAGCGTCGGGCAGGATCATGATGACCGGGTCGGTCCGCGGGTCGAAGATCCAGTAGTCGTTGTTGAAGACGATTTTGTGAAACAGCACGAACACCTGCTGCCAGTTGAGGGCGATCAGTACGGCGAGCACCGCCGGAATGGCGACCGTCAGAATGCCGGCGAGGAGCAGATAGCCCCGGTTTCTCCTTCGACTCTGCAGAAAAATGCCGACAGCCGAAAGCAGAGCAGTCACGAAGAAGGTGATCTCAAAGAAATTGAAGACGACCTTCACTTCCTCGAAGTGGATGCGCCCGCTTTCGCTCATCGCGAGCGACGGGAAATGGAGTGTATCCGGCCCGAAGACGGAATTATAGCGAATGAGCACATCGTAATTTTCGACGATCACCTCGCGGCTGAGCCCGGAATATGCGGGGATGTCCAGAAAGTCGATGTCGATATAATTGAGCGGCTTAAAATTCAGCGTGATGACGACCGCCGCCGAAATGATGAACAGCACCAAAACGAGCGCCAGGATGATGTTCAGGGGAGAAAGCAGTTTTTTCATAAATTTTCCTCTCAAATCGGGTTTCTGAAGCCATTATAGCATAGGGGACTTTCGTTCTCTACATACATGTGTGGTGAAAGTTTACCACGTCCCAAAATCAAAAACAAGCAAATGTGCGTCTGAACGAACATACTCTCATTCTTTTCTCCTTCTTTGTCTTATTCTACTTCTCTTTCTTATTCTGCAGCGTGACATGGCGGAATGGGCTCGGCAAAAATCTCGCCCTCTTCGTCTCGTCACATAGAATAGCGAACAGCGCGAGCCACATTAACTTTCCGCTTTCAACTTTACACTTGATATCGCTGTATGATACAATGAGAAAAAATCCGCTTGTTTTGGGGGCGTGTAGTGTGAAAATTTGCGATTTACTGAATAATCAGCCGAATAATGCGATATTTCCGTTCATGTGGGTGCACGGGGAGCCGGAAAGCGTGTACCGCGAGACCGTCCGCGCGATCGATGAGGCGAACATCAAGGCGATCTGCGTCGAGGCACGTCCGCATCCCGAGTTCTGCCGCGATGGGTGGTGGCAGGACATGGCGGTCATTTTGGACGAAGCCGAAAAGCGCGGGATGAAGGTGTGGATCCTTGACGACAAGCACTTCCCGACCGGCTTTGCCGCAGGTGCTGCCGAGACCGCCGCGCCCGAGCTTCGCCGCCGCAGTGTGTGTTACAAGGAGATCCCCGTCACGGGTCCCGTAAGCCTTGACCTGTTCTCCGCCTGCGTCGAGGAAAAATCCCCCCTGCAGGTGATCACCGACACGGTGAACGACAATCTGAAGCCCGAAAACACCTTCGACGACGACCGTATCTTTTCCGTCGCGGCGATCCCGACCGGCATGACCGCTACGATGGGCGGCATTTCGGCGCCGATCCCGCTGAATTCAAACGTCGAAAACGGCGTCCTCAACTGGACCCCGCCCGAGGGCACGTGGAAAATCGCCGTCAGCCGGATCACCGGCAACGCCGGCGTGCACCGCAGCTACATCAACATGATGGACGAAAAGTCCTGCCGCATTCTGATCGACGCCGTCTGTGAGACGCATTATCAGCATTTCGGCGACAAATTCGGCAGCGTGATCGCCGGTTTCTTCTCCGACGAACCGGAGCTCGGCAACGGCGAATTATACAAAATGTATAATTTCCTCGGCACGAAGCAGGATCTCCCGTGGAGCCGTCCGCTCGAAGAAGCGCTCCGCGAGAAGCTCGGCGACGAGCTGCATAGCCTGCTGCCGCTTTTATGGAACAACGATTTCGACGCGGCGAAAACCGCGAAGATCCGCTATATCTACATGGACACCGTCACTCGTCTCGTGCAGAAGGCATTCTCCGAGCAGATCGGCAGCTGGTGCCGTGCGCACGGCGTCGAGTACATCGGCCACGTGATCGAGGATCAGAACCAGCACGCGAGAACCGGCTCGAGCCTCGGCCATTTCTATCGCGGTCTCATCGGGCAGAGCATGTCCGGCATTGACGTCATCGGCGGACAGGTGTATCCGCAGGGTGAAAATGCACGCCGCAAGACTCTCTGGGGCGACAAGAGCGACATGGAATTCTTCCACTACGGCCTTGCGAAGCTGGGTTCGTCGCTCGGCGAGCTCGCGCCGCACATGAAGGGCCGCACGATGGCGGAGATTTTCGGCGCGTACGGCTGGAGCGAGGGCGTGCAGCTTGAAAAGTACATCATCGACCACTGCCTCGTCCGCGGCATCAATCACATCGTGCCGCATGCCTTCAGCTGCATGGCGTACCCCGATCCCGACTGCCCGCCGCATTTCTATGCGCACGGCAATGACCCGCTCTACCGCCACTTCGGACGCCTGATGCTGTACACGAACCGTGTCCTCTCTGCGCTCGAAGGCGGACGCACCGAAGCGCCGGTCGCGGTGCTGTACCACGGCGAGGCGGAATGGTGCGGCGAACGCATGCTGATGCAAAAGCCCGCGCACGTTCTCATGGATCATCAGATCGATTTCCGTTTTATCCCGGGCGACGTCTTCGCAGAGCCCGATTTCTATAAGACCGAGCTCGGCTCAGCGCTCACCGTAAACGGCTATGCGCATAAGCTCGTCCTTGTCCCATACGCCGAATTCCTGCCGAAAGAGGCGCTCGAGGGCCTGAAGACGCTTGTCGAGCGCGGCTGCGAGGTCATTTTCCTCGAAAATCTCCCCGAAAGCGCCCCGACGGGCGAGCCCGTGCCGGAGATTTTGAAGACCTGTAAGACGCTCGATCTGCTCGATTTGGAGGATGCGGTCTGCGGCAGAGGTCTCGAGACCGTGACGCTTGCGCCGAATAACAATCGCATCCGTGCACTGCACAGCGTCGGCGAAAATGAGCTCGTGCTGCTCGTGAATGAGGGCGGCGAGGTCTTTGAGGGCGAGGTCACGCTGCCGTGGCAGGGCGAAAGCTATATGTATAACGCGTGGGAGAACCGTGCGGAGAAGCTTTGCGGTGTGGACAACACGGTGCACGTGCGCATCCGTCCGTCCGAAAGCTGTGTGATCGTCCGCGGCACAGCCGAAAACGCCGCGGAGCCGGTGTGGGCGCTGGAGACCGACACGGAGACCGTGCTCGATACGTTCGATATTGCCACCTGCCGCAGCATCGATTACCCGAATTTTGCGCCTCGCGGCATGCTGACGCTCCCGAAGAGCTTCGATGCGGTCGATACCGACTTCAGCGGTTTCATCGCCTACGAGACGCGCTTCACGCTCGGCAAGGTTTCCCGCGCGCTGCTTGAGATCACCGACGCACACGAGGGCATCGAGGTCTTCGTGAACGGTGAAAACGCCGGCATCGAGATTCTCCCGCCGTACCTGTTCGATATCACGCGGCTCGTAAAGCCGGGCGAAAACACCCTGCGCATCGAGGTCGCGACGACATTGGAGCGCGAAAACCCGAAAACCCCGAATAATTTTGACCCCACCCCGTACGATCCCGCCCCGACGGGAATCACGGGAGAGGTGGCGCTTCGCTGGCGCGAGGCGCAGTGAAATCCGCCTTCCGCGGATTATGGTGGCTCGCGTTGCTCGTAATTTTAGCGGCAATTCGCTGCGCTCTTGCCGCGCCGAAGGTATATCTGCGCACCAAAGGCGATACGTATGGGCGCAAATCGCTGAAGCGATTGTACGGGCTTGCTCCCGCCGCAAACGCCACGCCGCCGAAGGCTAATATCTCACCGCTTCGCTGTGCAGACTATTGACAAAACGGAAACCTTGTAATACAATGTATTACAGAAAGGGGTGAGCTGAGTGACAATATCTTTAAGACTGACGCAGGAGGATTCCATGCTGTTTAAGAAATATGCCGAGATGAACGGGATCACCGTGTCCGAGCTCGTGCGTCAATCGGTTCTGCAGCGTATTGAGGATGAGTACGATCTCAAAGCCTTCGAAAAGGCAATGGCGGATTATCTGAAGAATCCGGTGACGTACTCTCTGGATGAAGTGGAAAAGGAACTCGGACTACAATGACTTATCACGTTCAGTTTACGGAAACCGCGAAAAAACAGCTTAAAATGATGGATAAGCATGTTGCGGCGTTCATTTTGGGCTGGATACGAAAGAATCTTGAAGGCTGCTCAGATCCCAGACAGCACGGAAAGGGACTGACGGCAAACCGAAGCGGGCAGTGGCGGTATCGCGTGGGTGATTATCGGCTGCTCTGTGAGATTCGGGACAGCGAGCTCATCATCCTTGTCGTCACGGCAGGACACAGAAGCGAGATCTATAAAACTTAAATATTCCGAAATGCAAAAGCTCCCTTACGAGGGAGCTTTTGTGCGTTTTACTGGCGCGAAGCGCAGGTAAATACAGGCAAGAGCGTTGGCGAATTGCCGTTATAACAGCGACCGCAGGTCGCCATCCACAACATTTGCGAAGCAAATATATCACTGCCCGAAGGGCAATATCACTTTTGCCGTAAGGCATAAAAATCACTCTGACGAAGTCGGAATATCACGGCGCATTTAGTTCACCCTAAGGTGAACTAAATGTGCAATCCCCGGTATGCTCTCTCCCTGCCCTGAGGAGGTCGTGGACATGAGGGCGCCGGTCGCCATGAAGAGGATATCGTGCAGATTCCCGTGCTCCATCTCGCTCAAAATATGCCCGCAGAGCACCCCGGCGGCACAGCCACAGCCGGAGCCGCCCGCGT
>JAGAOD010000127.1 GCA_017623855.1 Clostridia bacterium | reverse complement strand
CCGTGGGTCATTCCCACTCGATTGTGCCGATGGGCTTCGGGGTGAGGTCGAGGAGGACACGGTTGATGCCTTCGACTTCATGGGTGATACGATAGGTGAGGTGGTGGAGCAGGGCGTAGGGGATCTCTTCGATGGTTGCGGTCATAGCATCCTTTGTGTTGACAGCGCGGATGATCGCCGGCCAGCCCTCATAACGGCTGTCATCCTTGACGCCGACGCTCTTGATGTCCGGGATGACAACAAAGTACTGCCAAACCTTGCCTGCGAGACCGTTCTTATCGAACTCCTCACGGAGGATCGCATCAGCTTCGCGCAGTGCGTGGAGTCTGTCGCGTGTGATCGCGCCGAGGCAGCGAACGCCGAGACCCGGGCCCGGGAACGGCTGACGGTAAACCATAGCGTGCGGCAGGCCGAGTGCTTCGCCTACAACGCGAACCTCGTCCTTAAACAGCAGCTTGATCGGCTCAACGAGCTCGAACTTGAGGTCTTCCGGGAGACCGCCGACGTTGTGGTGGGACTTAACGGCCTTCTTGCCTTCAGCCTGCTTGATGCTCTCGAGGATATCGGGATAGATCGTGCCCTGTGCAAGATAATCGATATCGTCAAGCTTGCGTGCTTCTTCCGCGAAGACATTGATGAACTCAGCGCCGATGATCTTTCTCTTCTTTTCCGGCTCGGAGACGTTCTCGAGCAGACCGAGGAAACGGTCGGTAGCGTCAACATAAATGAGGTTAGCGTCGAGCTCGCCTTCAAAGAGCTTGATGACGTTTTCGGATTCATCCTTACGCATCAGACCGTGGTTAACGTGCACGCATACAAGCTGCTTGCCGATTGCCTTGATCAGAAGCGCTGCAACAACGGAGGAATCTACGCCGCCGGAAAGCGCCAGCAGAACCTTCTTATCGCCGACCTGCTTGCGGACAAGCTCTATCTGCTCAGCGATAAACGCTTCTGCAAGCTCTTTTGTTGTGATACGAGCCATGTTGTCCGGTCTTCTATTGTTATCCATGTTCAAACTTCCTTTCCGCGAGGCGTGCAAGCAGTGTTCCGTTCGGCGGTGCATGCCGCTGACAGCTGAGAGCCGACACCGGGCCGGGATATTCCGGTCTTTCCTCGAGTGTTTTTTAACTTCATAATTTTACCAAATCTCAGAAAATTCGTCAATGTACAGCGTTATTATTTTCTGATTTTTTCGTGTAAAAAAACTGTAAAGTCTTACAAATATATTATGAACTGAAGTTTGAAATTTATGTTCCGTGTTTTTATTGACAAATGAGACGACTTAAGGTAGATTTATATTGAAGGGAGGTGCGACCATGCATGATGTTTTAACCGTACTGTTGTCGGTCAGCTTAAAGGCAAGCTGGGCTGTTCTTGCCGTGTTGTTTTTTCGGTTCGTTCTGCAGTCCGCACCGAAATGGACACATTGCCTTTTGTGGGCGGTCGCGGCACTTCGTCTTGTGCTGCCCTTTTCCTTAGAGAGCGTCCTGAGTCTTGTTCCGAGGACGGAGACGGTGAGGGTCTTAGTGCTTTCGGGTCCGCTGCGCGTTTTAGCGGAGTCGGGTGATACGGTACTGCCGACGGAAAAGCGCGTGCAGATACTCTCCGTGCTTTGCACCGTCTGGCTGTCCGGTGTTCTCCTGCTTTTTCTGTACGGTGTGTTTTCGTATTTTCGCCTGTATCGTCGTGTCTCTGCGGCGAGACGGCCGGACGACGGGATATATGTATGTGATGAGATCGACAAGCCGTTTATCCTCGGGATTCTGAAGCCGAAGATCTGTCTGCCGTGCGGTATGCCGGACGAGCAGATGGCATACGTTATCCGCCACGAGCGTGCACACTTAAAGCGTGGGGATCACATCTGGAAGCCCTTAAGCTTCCTGCTTCTTGCGCTGCATTGGTTCAATCCGCTCCTGTGGCTTGCATACAGACTTTTCGGGCAGGATATGGAGCTTGCATGTGATGAGGCGACGATCCGGGCGCTCGACGCGGCGCAGCGCAGAGAATATACGGAAGCACTTGTCGTCTGCGGAACGGAACACAGAAAACGTCTTTTGTATCCCGTGGCCTTCGGTGAGGAGGGCATACAGGAGCGTATCGTATTCGTGCTGAGTTATCGCAGACAATCGTTTTGGCGTGCTGTTACAGCCGCCGCGATGTGCGTCGTCATGGCGGTATGCTTTTTGACCGATCCGGTCACGGCGACCGTGGTCGAGGAGGTCACGGCATCCGAAACGGAGGAGACCGAGGCGCCTGAAACGGAGGAGCCGGACAAAATGTCAGCGGTGCAGCAGCTGAAGGAGGGTGGGCGCTCCAAACAGTATGTCGGCAAATTCTTCAGCACGAACCTTGTGTTGGAAGACGACGTGAAGGTTGTAGGCAACGGCATTGCGATCACTGAACTGAAATGCTGCGCAAAGGCTTCTGGTGACAGTATGGAGATGATCTTTATGATATCGGATCAGTCGAAACGAACGGTGTACAATATCATGTGTAAGGAGTCGAGATACCACCATGATCACAGCAGCGGCGTTATCTATGCTGTGGTACGCTGCAAAAGCTGCGGCAGCGATCTCGGTGCATATTATGTCGGAAACGGCTACTACTGTGAGTATGCCGATAAGTACACAGCGGCGAGCGACTGAACGGGATCATTCATTGAGCCTTATTCAAAAAATCTTTTTACATTTTGTTGACAAACGAAATTTGCTATCGTAGACTTAAATTAGAAAAATATATCTGTCGGATCTTCGGCAGAATGAAAGAGGTAATAGATCATGCGTAAATTAACGATCGGTGTCCTTGAATCACGTTTTGCGGATTACATTTGGGCAAATGCTCCCATCAGGTCGAGAGATCTCGTCAAGTACGGTGAGGAGGCGTTTAACTGGAAGCGCACCACCACATACACCGTGCTGAAGAGACTGTGCGACAGAGGTCTTTTCGTCACAGAAAATGCTGTTGTCAGCACATTGATGTCCAGGGATGAGTTCTATGCGATCCAGAGCGAGCAGTTCGTCGAGTCTTCCTTTAAGGGCTCTCTCCCGGATTTCTTCGCTGCATTTGCGACCCGTAAAAAGCCGACAGCGGAGGAGATCGAAACTCTGCACCGCATGATCGACGCCTGGGGAGGCAGCGCGGATGAATGATTTCCCTGCTCTGCTTTTTAGCCTTAGCCTAAAAGCGAGTTGGGCGGTGCTTGCGGTGCTGTTTATGCGCCTGCTTTTGAAATCGGCACCGAAATGGACACACTGCTTCCTGTGGGCGGTCGTCGCACTGCGTCTGATCCTGCCTTTTTCGACGGAGAGTGTTCTGAGTCTTGTTCCGAGCAGGGAAGTTGTCGAGACGGTTATGCTGGCCGGACCGCTGCATTCGTTGGCAGAGCCGGAAACGGTGTCTGCGTTGACGGAAAGCGGTGCGGATATCCTGCATGTGCTTGGTTTGATATGGTTCGTCGGCGCGACCGGTCTGCTTCTGTATGCGGCGTTTTCGTATTACAGGATGTACCGTCGGATCGCGGTGTCCGTTGAGCTTGAAAAAAGAGTGTATCTTTGCGATGATATCGACAAGCCGTTTATCTTCGGTGTATTCAACCCGAGGATCTGTCTGCCGTCCGATATGCCGGAGGAACAGAGAGCGTTTGTCATTCTTCACGAACGCGCACACTTAAAGCGCGGGGATCATATCTGGAAGCCTCTGAGCTTCCTGCTCCTTGCGCTGCATTGGTTTAATCCGCTCCTGTGGCTCTCATATAAGCTTTTCGGTCAGGACGTGGAGCTTGCCTGTGACGAAGCTACGGTCAAAAATCTTGACCTTGCCGAGCGCAGAGCTTATTCCGAGACCCTTCTCTTGTGTGGTATGGAACGAAAAATGCGCCTTTTGTGTCCTGTGGCCTTCGGTGAGATCGGCATACAGGAGCGAATCGTGTCCGTGCTGAGTTACCGCAAGCAGACGCGTTGGCGTGCGCTGACAGCAAGTGCCATGTGCGTCGTTCTTGCAGTGTGCTTATTAACGGATCCCGTCACTGCGGCTGTAACGGAGGAGATCACCGACTCTGCCGAAGAAACAGCGTCGGTTAGTTCCGGGTGGATCGGCACACCGAGTGTGGAGTTTACGGATGCGGATTATGTGTTCACGGTGGAGGACGATATCAGCATCAACGCAAACGGCATCTCTATCGCCGAACTGAAATGCTGTCCGTATGTCCACAGCGCCGGCATGGAGCTCTCCTACACGATGAAGCGGAACGGATCAGAGGATCTTTACTGCAGATACGGCTCCAAATTTCACTCGCACAGAACCGGATATATTTACGCGGTCGTCCGCTGCAAAAACTGCGGCAGCGACATTGGCTCGTATTATGTCGGCAGAGGCTATTACTGCGAATACGCTGAACAGATCCTGAAACAATAAAGTCAGTCTTCAGAAGCACGCTGCTTTGCCGGCGTGCTTTTGTGATATGAGTCGGTGGCTGTATGCCGGAAAAACGGTCACACTGATGGAATACAGCAGTGCAGGTGAGATCAGGCGCATCTGGATGACGGCCGGTGATCGATCCGAGGCGGCTTTGCGCTCTCTGACGCTGCGATGATATTACGACGACGGCGTATTTTTATCTCGATGCGCCTGTATCCAGGCTGCTCGAGATCCAACCGCTGCAGGTGCGGCTTTACGGATTGGAACCGTTGAAGAAAACCACGGAAACGGACGAGATCATTCCGGTCACGCAGGAGTAAGCTTTACACTGTGCCGACGGAAAAAATCTTGAATTTGACTTGACAGAACGAAAAAGTTGTGCTATTTTAGTTTACATCATAAACGCGATGAAGCGGAATAGTAAGCGGAGAATTCCTTTGAAGAGAGATGCCGGTCGGTGCGAGGCATTGAGGTTGAACCGCCGAACTCACCGCAGAGCGGCTGCCGTGAACAATACAGTAGGGGCAGACGGGAACTCCCGAGACAGAGTGAAGGTGTGTTTGCACCTTGAGGGCATCCGAACGGATGAAAAAGAGTGGTACCGCGGAAACTTTAGTGATTTCGAACGTTTTCGTCTCTTTGAAGCAGCAAGGAGACGGAAGCGTTTTTTTGTTGCTGAAAGCCCATATATTCTTAGTGTCCTGATGGAAGGGGTAATGAAAAATGAAGAAGATCCATGTAGCAGACATTACGCTGAAGAAGCTTTCGGAGGATCGCGAGGTCGCGCTTCTGTTCAGGGAGAAAACAGCCATTGCAGCCTGTGCCGATTCGATCGGCGCCGACAGCATCGAGCTTGCTCCGATCAAGAATCTTCGTGAGGATACGATCATCTATAAGACGGTCGCGCAGAAGGTGACGGATGCGGCTGTTTCTCTGCCGGTCGGTTTTGACGCCGACGGTGTGGCTGCGGCTTGGGCGTGCGTCAAGGATGCAAAGCACCCGCGTCTGCTCGTTGAGCTTCCTGTGTCCACCGTACAGATGGAGTACACATATCATTTGAAATCCGACAAAATGCTGATAAAGATCACGGAGCTCGTTGCTGCTGCCAAGGCGCTTTGCGATGATGTGGAGTTTTCCGCGCTCGACGCAACCCGTGCAGACGAAGAATTCTTGATTTCGGCTGTAAAAGAAGCGGAGGCGGCCGGTGCATCCGCCGTCACGGTATGCGATGATGCGGGTGTATCCTTGCCCGAGGATATTGCAGCTCTTGTGACAAAGGTAAAGGCTGCGGTTTCCGTTCCGGTATATGCACAGGTTTCAGACCGCATTCACATGGCAGTGGCATCTGCACTGTCTGCAGTTTCTGCGGGCGCCGACGGGCTCAAATGTGCTATGGCGGGCAAGAATGTTCTGTCCACCGGTGCACTGTCCGACGCACTCCGTGTTTGCTTCGCACAGATCGGGGCTGAGTGCGGTCTCAACAATACAAGGATCCACGCCAACATCGATGATCTGCTCGAGAGCATCAATCACACGGCGTTCGAGCGTGAGACGGTCGTCAGCGAGGAACAGAAGATCCTGCTGGATGCAAGCTGCACGATCGCACAGGTGGCTCAGGCTGCCGGTATTTTGGGTTATGATCTTTCCGAATCCGACTGCGGAAACGTACACAGAGCGCTTCTGCAGGTCTGCGAAAAGAAAAACGCCGTGGGTGCAAGAGAGCTGGAGGCCCTGATCGCGAGCTCCGCGATGCAGGCGCCGTCCACCTATCACCTTGAAAGCTATACAACAAACAGCAGCAACCTCACAAACTCCATGTCTCAGGTCACGCTGACCTGCAACGGAGAAGTGATGGGCGGTGTAAGCATGGGCGACGGCCCGATCGACTCCGCGTTCCGCGCGATCGAACAGTGCATCGGTCATCATTATGAGCTGGATGATTTCCAGGTTCAGGCCGTTACCGAGGGTAAAGAAGCACTCGGCTCTGCGGTTGTCCGTCTGCGCAGCAACGGTAAGCTCTATTCCGGCAACGGAATTTCCACGGACATTGTAGCGGCAAGCATCCGTGCCTATATCAACGCGCTGAATAAGATCGTCTTCGAGGAGGAGTAAAATGAAGATCGTATTTTCAACAAAGCATGTGAACCGTGCGTCATTCCTCGATCTGTGCCGCTATGCGTACGACTACGGTTTCTCCGGCTTTGAGATCTATGACGCCGTCAAGGAACGTACCGTGCACTATGACAGCGTTCTGCGCCGTGAGGGTGTAGCGGACGCCAAGAGAAAGCTCATCAACCGCGGACTCAGTGTGTCCGCACTTCGTTATCCCTTCTCTCTCGACAGTGAGGAAGCCAATGCGGATACCTTGGAAAAATATGTGGACATGGCTGCGGAGGCCGGTATCACAGACGTGATCGTGCGCGTGGAAGAGTCGATTCCGTTTGATGTGCTGAAGGAAAAGCTCGCTCCGGCGGTCAGCCGCGCAGAAAGAAGCGACGTTCGCATCCTGTTCGAAACCGTTGACTGGCTTTCGAACACCGAGAACATTCTCGACATCATCAGCTTTTTCTCCTCCGCTGCGATCGGTGCATCGTGGAATGTCCGCGGAACGTATTTCGGCGCGGGCGAGAGCACCGAAACGACGATTAAGACGCTCGGCGCATATATTAAGTATGTTCGTCTCGGCGATATGAAGGACGGCAGGACCGTTCTGATCGGTGAGGGTGATCTGCCGGTCGAAAAGCTTATCAATGCGCTTTCGTCTCTGAATTACGACGGCTTTATCTGTGCTGCGTGGAACGAAGAGATCAACGATGCCGACATCGTGCTCACACATTTTGTAAATTATATTTCCACACTGAGCCGTGAAAAGAAATCCTACGAGAGCCGGTACTATAACCGCTCGAAGACCGGCACGTTCGTGTGGAAAAAGTACGACGTTATTGACGCGACTTTTTCAAACGTGCTGGATAAAATGGTGGAAAAATATCCCGATCAGTATGCGTTCAAATACCCGACTCTCGACTACACGAGAACGTATGCACAGTTCCGCCGTGATGTCGACGAATGCGCTGCCGCGCTGATTTCCCTCGGCGTAAAGGCCGGTGACCACGTCGCGGTTTGGGCAACGAATGTGCCGGAATGGTATATCACCTTCTGGGCAACAACGAAGATCGGTGCGGTGCTCGTTACGGTCAACACGGCGTATAAGATCCATGAGATCGAATATCTCTTAAAGCAGTCCGATACACACACCCTTGTGATGAT
>JAGAOD010000126.1 GCA_017623855.1 Clostridia bacterium | reverse complement strand
ATCGGGATCGGCCTCCAAAGCGCCGTAAAACATGGCGTCAAGCGCCTGCGGCATGGAGCAGGAAACGCCCAGAGCCTCCGCAAAGGACTTAAAGACTGATGCCCATGCATTGATGTCGGAGGTGCAGTTGTTGCAATGCGCCATCGCGACCGGCTTGCCGCTTGGGGTCGTGACCATGTCGATCTCCACATGCACCTTCGAAAGCGCCTTTTCAAGAACGACCATGGAGAAAATGGATGTGCCTGCGGAAACATTGCCCGTGCGGACACGGACGCTGTTCGTCGCAGCCATACCGGTTCCGGCGTCGCCCTCCGGCGGCGCGATCGGTGCGCCGGCTTCGAGTGTGCCGGTCGGGTCGAGCAGCTTTGTGCCCTCTGCGGTCAGCACACCGGCATATTCGCCTGCGGAACGAACCGCGGGCAGGATCCCGGCGAGCTTCCAGCTAAAGCCCATGTCGGCATGGATCGCGTCAAACTTGCGGATCATCTCCGCGTCAAAATCATTTACATTGCTGTCGATCGGCAGCATGCCGGATGCGTCGCCGATGCCGAGCACCTTTTCGCCCGTGAGCTGCCAATGCACATAGCCCGCAAGGGTCGTGATGAAGGCGATATCCTTCACATGCTCTTCCCCGTTCAGAATTGCCTGATGCAGATGTGCGATGCTCCAGCGCTGCGGAATATTGAAGCCGAACGCCTCGGTGAGCTCGCTTGCCGCCTGCTCCGTCATGGTATTGCGCCATGTGCGGAACGGCACGAGGAGGTTGTCGTCCTTGTCAAAAGCCAGATAGCCGTGCATCATCGCGGAGAAGCCGAGTGCCTTGAGCTTCGTGAGCTTCACGCCGTATTTCGCCGAAACATCCTCGGCTAAATTTTTATATGCGGTCTGCACGCCCGTCCATACATCGTCAAGGTGATATGTCCAAATATTATCTTCCAGTCGGTTTTCCCAGTCAAAGCTGCCGGAAGCCAGCGGAGTGCCCTGATCGCCGATCAAAACCGCCTTGATGCGCGTGGAGCCGAGCTCCAGACCGAGCACGGCTTCGCCGGACGTGATAAATGTACCGATCGTATTTATATCCATGTTTTTTCGTCTTTTCCAACTTGTAAAATTGTACGAACAACTTAATCTTTATGATACCGAAAATACGCTCTCTTTTCAAGAGGAAACATCGCTAAAAAACAGAGAAACGATTTGTAGCGGGTGTAGAAGGATAAAATTAGGCTGTATCTTTTATCCGTGCCGCTTGCTTTTCCGTCTGCGCGCTTTTATAATGAAAGTAAGAATTGGCCGCGGAGCAAAAATCGGCCGCTGCCGGGGAGGAAAATATATGAATAAAATGAAAGCTGCCATGATCGGTTTCCTGCCGCAGGATGTCGATCCGTATGAGACCCTTGAAACGTATGCAAAGATCGGTTACCGCGCATTTGAGGGCGGTGGGCTGCTCTTAAAGGGTGATGTTTCCGAAAACCTGAAGCGCGTCGAAGCGATCGGCATGGAGCCCATTTCTCTCGGCTGCAGCGGCAAGGAAGACACGGACGTCGCTCAGCTCATCCGCGACGCACACAAGATCGGCGTCAAGCAGGTCACCTGCTACGGCGGCATCGGCTGTGCATACCGTTTCAGCAACGACGCGCCCGTCCCGACACTGGATGCGCTTTTGAAGGAAGCCGAGCAGTTCGAGAAGATCGCACAGGAGCTGAAAAAGGAAGATATCAATTTCTGCTTCCACAACCACGACATCGAGTTCACCTTTACGATGAACGGCGTGCCGATGTACTGGCTGATGGCTGCAAACGCTCCCTCTTTGAAGTTCGAGCTCGACGTGGGCTGGGTCACCTACGGCGGCGAGGATCCCGTCAAGGTCATGAAGAAGCTCGGCGACCGTCTGTATGCCGTGCACATCAAGGACTTCACGGAAGGTGCTGTGCCGCGTGAGGACGGACATCCGAAGATCATGCCGCGCTTCACGACACCGGGCACCGGTCTGCTGAACCTCAAGGGCTGCCTTGAGACCGCAAGCGAAATGGGCATCCCGTATGCGATCGTCGAGCAGGATTTCCAGTATAACCTCACACAGCTCGAGACCCTGACCGCCGCGTATTACAACATGAAGGAAACAGGCTTCATCCTGTAAGGGATAAAAGCGGAAAGGACATAACCATGCAGAATATGCGCAAAGGCGTGCAAATCTACACTGTACGCGATCATATAAGCACGCAGGAAGAATACGAAAGCACGCTCCGCAAGATCCGTGCGATCGGCTACGACAGTGTCCAGACCTACGGCTGGAAATGCTCCGATGTGGAGCACAAGGCTTTCCTTGACGATCTCGGGCTGACGCTCGAGTCGACCGGCGGCGATTATGAGACGATGCTGAATGATCCCGCGGCACTCAAAAAAGCCATCGAGACCGCACATTTTTACGGCACGGATCTCGTGTCCGTCGGCACACTGCCCGTCGAGCTGCGCGACAGCCGCGAGGGCTTTCTCAAGTATGCCGAGGACGTCAATAAGCTCGGTGCAGAACTGAAAAAGGAAGGTCTGCATCTTTTGTATCACTCCCACGCGCTCGAGTTCTATTCCCTCGGCGGCGGAGAAAACGGCTTCGATCTGCTCTTTAGCGAGACCGACCCCGAGGCCTTCTGGTACTGCCTCGACACGCACTGGATCCACTCCGGCGGCAAAAATCCGGCGGATTACATCAGAAAGTGCAAAGGACGCCTGCCCGTCGTGCATTTCAAGGATTATAAGATCATCGGCGGCGCGGAATACATCGAGCAGGTCGTCAAGGCGTTCGGTGAAGTCGGCGAGGGCAACCTCAACTGGCCTGAGATCATCGCTGCCTGCCGCGAAACGGAAGCCCGCTCCTGCATCGTCGAGCAGGATAACTGCTACGGCAAGGATCCGTTCGATTGCCTGAAGGTCAGCTTCGACAACATGGTAAAGTTCGGTCTGTAATATAATAACGCAGAATGATGCCGCCCGCTCACAAAAAGCAGGCGGCATTCTTTTGTCACGCGGAAAAAGCCGAAAGAAGACGAACGAAATATCCGTCCCCTTAACACATTTTGCTTGCATTTTCCATGCGTTTGTACTAAAATAAAAGAACAGCCGAATACGCAGGGTTGGTATATCGGTATTACAGCGGCTTCCCAAGCCGTTAAGGCGGGTTCGACTCCCGTACCCTGCTCCATAAAAAGAGTACCCCTTGCGGGTACTTTTTTTATGGAGTTGGGTTGCGTATCAGAGTCGAACGCAGGAGCGCAAGCTGTGTAGTGCATCAAACCAATCTTCAAAATACAGCCACAAAACGCTGCCGCGGAACGCGGGTAAAGGCAAAGTGGGCCGACTCCCGTACCCTGCTCCATGTCAAGCTTTTACAGTTATTTCTGTGAGAGCTTGATTTTCTTTCTTCTCATAAGTATAATTCAGTTAGATATTCGCGAGTTTATAGGTGTACATGAGCAGTTGGAGTTCACCTTAGGTTATGGGAGAAGATATCGGAAGTATAATAGAGATATTCTCAAGATGAATGACTCATACAACATTAGTGCTATGAGATGTATAGAAAATCACGTGGAGAAGGAATATGAACCATATAATTAACTTTCTGCTTAACAATGCTGGTACAAGTATCATTTATCGAATAAAAAAGGAAATATTGATTGACATTACAAATCAAGAAACATACGAATTGCAAAAAAGAATTTTGCAAGAAAAAGATATTCAATATATCCTTAATAATAGACAAAAAGACGGATGGTTAGGTACATGCTTTCATTCCAGAATGCGTGGATCTAAGAACCTTGATGTTTGTGAAGCAGCGCTAAAGTTTCTTCAGGAAAAAGGTGTTTCTTTAGAACACGAAGTGTTTGCTAATGTTACTAACGCATACATTACAAGGAAGAAAAATGATCCAATATATGATGGGTTCGAAAAATATTATGATTCATACGACTTTTCTGCGTGGGGCTTGTGGCTTATTCGAGCAGCCGGTTTAGCACGAATCGGAAAAGAAAAAGACATAGATATGTCAAGATGTCAAGAGAGATTGATCTATCTTTAAATAGCTTCCTTGAGGTAATGAATTATGACAGTATAGAGAGCGCTTGTTCAATTTCCAAGAATGGTACATCTTATTTCTCAAAGAATGTGCTGTGGCCTTGCAAATATCACTTAGAAATTCTTGCATATACACATAGTTGGAGAAATTATGATAATATAAGAAAACTGGCAATGGCGATTGATCATTTATTTACATTCTCAGAACCGGAAAGAACAATTTATTCAAAAATCAAGAATTCCTATATTGCACCTTGTGATGCATTTATTAAAAGACCAGTACAACAATATACCCCTATTTGTGTTTCGGGAGATTGGATTTACAAAATGGAATTGTTCGCTAGGTGTGGAGTAATCCCCTATTCTAAATATTTATCAAATGAATTAGAATTACTAAAACAATCAATAGACATTAATGGAATATGCAATGTTAATGTAGATGAGAGATACTTCAAAAACTGGGGAGCTTATAGCGGACTGAAAATAGAAGAGAATTGGCGTACGGAAATCCGTAAAAAGTGTGATGTTACATTTCGGGCTCTACTAATTTTGGCATATGCTTCTAAAGACTGTGTATATTCTACGAATCCCAATTTATTGAACTGACAAACACTCCCCTAAGAAGGAAGAAACTCCATTGCCTAAAAAATAAAACTACTACAAAGTTGAAAAGTTATTGATGAACAACAACTTTTATGGGATTCGACTCCCCATACCCTATTTCATAATTTGCGCCCCATCCTTACGGATGAGGGCGCTTTTCTTTTATGATAT
>JAGAOD010000125.1 GCA_017623855.1 Clostridia bacterium | reverse complement strand
GCATCCGGACGCGACGGTGACAAGGTCGCGCACGTCGGGTTTACCCCGGTTTTCTCCCACGGCACTTCGTATTTTGAAGAAGCCGAGCTCGTCCTCGTCTGCCGCAAGATGTATCAGGCACCGTTCACCGGGGAAAACTTCCTCGATAAGGATGCCGACGCGAAGAACTATCCCGAGCACGACTATCACGACCTGTACATTGCCGAGGTCGTCGATGTGCTCGTTAAGGAGTAAGCAAAAATGGCATTTCCCACAGATAAACCGGTCGGCATCGCCATTCTCGGCATGAACGGCGCGGAAAAATCCACCTTAGCGCATGCGCTCGCCAAGGTGACGGGCTTTGCGGAAATGGACGTGGAGGATTATTATTTCCCCGAGCAGCGCGCTTCGCGGCTGCACGCTTTGGAGCATGACACGATCATCGAGACAGAGCATCTCGGCGAGCTGCCCTTTTCCGTGCCGCGCCCGAAACCGGAGGTGGAAGCCCTGCTCAGAGACGCGATCCCCGCAGAGGGCGGATTCGTTTTGGCAGGCGTCACGCTGAATTTCGGTGCGGATATCCTCTCCCGGCTTGATTTGGCCGTCCTGCTCGAAACGCCCCTTGAGACACGTCTCAACCGCATCGAGGACCGCGAAAAGCGCCGTTTCGGCGACCGTGTCCTCCCCGGCGGCGATATGCATGCACAGCAGGCGGAGTTCAGAGAAATGGCTGCGGGCCGCGACCCGAACGCCGCACGCGCAAGCGCCGAAAAGCTTCCCTGCCCGATGATCACACTTTGCGGCACCGCACCCGTCGAAGAAAACATCGCCTACATCCTCGCATATTTTCAAAAATGATCAAAAAAGGAGCATGTCACCGCGACACGCTCTTTTTTTGCGGCAGATCGCCGCTTACAATAGCGAGCGAACGCGAGCCACTACAACTTTCCACTTTACACTTTCAACTTTCATCTACCCACGCACAGTTCATGCCCTTTGCGCGAGTTCTCTCTTTCTCCAGCTCACAAACCCGTAGATATCGTTCGCTAAAAATGCCATGAAGCAGACGATAACGGAGACGCAGCGGGGGTCGGCGGTGCCGGCAATGATCCACAGCGCGATGAGGACAACATCGTTCATCGCATACGCGAGCGCAAAATACGGGCTGCGGCGGAACGTAAGGTACGCGGCGGCGAAGCTGGTCGCGACGGAGAGCGTGCTCAGCGGCAGCTCGGCGGTGTTGAAATACTTAAGGATAAACCAAAATATCGCGGTGACGACGGCGGTCAGGGCAAGCATGAAAAGGAGCTCGCGAAAGCTGACGCGGCTGACAGTGACCTCGGCGCGATTGCCGCGAAACGGGTGGCAGAACCACGTAACGAGCGCGACCGCCGCCATCGGCATCGTCATACCGAGATAGGTGATCATCTCCCCGTAGTACTGCTGTCCGAACGAGATGATCCCGTACAGCACGCTGAAAATGATCATCAAAACCTGCCCGATCGGATTGCCCTTCGCGTTGAAAATCAGCGACGTCACCCCGACAAGGGACGCTGCGAGCGTCATATAATTTTCCCGGTCGAAAAGGCAGAACGCAGCGACCGTCAAACACACGGAGACCGACCAAAGCACGAGTTCCCCCTTCGAAAAGTAATTCAGAAGCAGTTTCATCCATATTCCTCCAACAATCAAAAAAGCACCCGCACACATCTTCTATGACCTAACGATGTGTGTCGGATGCTTTTTGCATCTTTCTACCCGGTGGCAGTTATTTCGAAGTCAGTATAGCATTTTGAAAACGGGAAGTCAAGCGCGAAGGCGCAAAGTGTTATTCGCCGTTCGGCGAGTTTTATTGCTGCGCAGTTTTATTGCCATGCAGTTTTATTCGCGCTCCGCGCGAGTTAACAATTCAAGCGCGAAGCGCAGTGATCTTCCCGTCCTTCACGAGAAGCTTGCATATGCGCGCGGTGCGTTCCTCGACGTAGCCGTCATTCTCGGCGGTCTTGACGTCGCGGCCGTGGTAGACGGCGTAATATTCGCCGTTGTATTTCACGACGCTGTGGTGGCCCGTGCCCTCCTCGACGTCGTTTTTGATGAGCACCGGGGCGAATTTGCCACCGTCGGTGTATTTGACGTAATCGACCTTGGTGAGATCGGGCTCGGTCGATTTCGCCGCCGCATAGCCGATATGATATGTATCGTTCTCGTAGCAGCCGCCGCTGTACATGACGTACTGCCAGCCGTTTTCCTCGAACCAGAACGCGCCCTCGATCGTGTGCCAGTCGCGCCCGTCGCCCTCTCGGTTGCGCATGAAGATCTCCTCGTCGAAGGTCGGGACGATGATCTCCTTACGCAGTCCTGCGGGCGTGAAGGGGTCTATGAGCTTATCGACGAAAACGCGCGTGCCGAAGCGCTCCGCCTCGCGGTTATCCTCCGCGTAAAACAGGAAAAGACCCGCACTCGTCTCGACAACATGCGCGTCGATCGTAAAACGGTCGAACAGAGCGGTGTGCTTTCTGTACGGCCCGAGGGGCGTGTCCGCCTCGGCGACATGCAGCCACTGAAACATGTTCTCGTTGCCGCAGGAAAAATAGAGGTAATATTTGCCGCCGGTCTTAATGATGCACGGCGCCCAGTACTCGACGCAGCCCTCGACCGAGCAGACCGCACCCTGAAATTCCCACTCGCCGAACAGATCGTCCGCCGTGTACGCCTCGACTCCGTCGTGCGCCGTGACGAACATATAATACCGCCCGCCGTCCTCGAATACATACGGATCGGGCTGTGTGCGGTTTTTGACATTGAACTGAAGCTTCATTTTGTGACCTCCTGCTTTGAAAACTGAAAGTATAAAGTTGTGGATTGCGACCTGCGCACAGCGCGGATTTCACTGCACTGCCGTGCAGCGCCGCAGCGCCCCCAGCAGCTTCTTCGCCATCGACCAGAACCCGAGATCGGTGGGATGACAATCGTCGACGAGGGCGTGCTCGGCGAGGTCGGGGTCGATGAGCTCGCGGCCCTCGATAAAATACACATGCTCGTCCCCCGCTGCCTTCGCCCTTTCGAAGGTCTCGCGCGCGATGCACACGCGAGTTTCCGCCTCCGCATCGAGATGCAGACGCGGGCGGGTCAGCAGGATGATCGGCAGCGTCGGGTGCTTTTCGCGCACCGCAAGGTAGCCCTTATAATGTGTCGCTGCGTAGTGCTCGTTACTCGTCGCGTTATAGTCGTAATCATAGACGAAGGCGGACATGTCGAGCGACGCGATATACCGCATCATTTCGTCCTCACCCTTCGCATTTCCGGAAAAGCCTAAGTTTACATAATCTTTATTAATACGTGTGTGGATGATCGCCTGATAACTGCAGCCCGGGCGGGATGCACAGCCGCCCTGTGTGATGGACGAGCCGTAATATACGAT
>JAGAOD010000124.1 GCA_017623855.1 Clostridia bacterium | reverse complement strand
TGGCGTTCTAACCAACTGAACTACCGGGCCAAATGGCAGGGGCAGTAAGATTCGAACTCACGGCACGCGGTTTTGGAGACCGCTGCTCTACCAACTGAGCTATGCCCCTATCTTGCAGTCATTTTTGACCGCTTGGTTATTCTATCATTTTCTGTCGGAATTGTCAAGCAGTTTTCTAAAAAATATCCGTTTCTTTTTCTGCGGCAAAAAACAGCGCCCGCGAAAAAATGCGGGCGCCGATCGACTTTTCTTTATCTGGAGAGCTCCATGGAGATCTTGTACAGCTTCTCATCGAATACACGCGGCATATCGAGCGCCTCTGTGATGTCCAGATCGATGATGTCCTCACCCTTCATAGCGAGAACGCGGTTGCTCTTGCCGTCGCGGAGCAGCTCAACTGCATAGTAGCCCATGCGGCTTGCAACAACACGGTCGTGTACGGTCGGGGAACCGCCGCGCTGTACGTGGCCGAGGATGGTCACACGGCTCTCGATGCCGGTTGCAGCTTCGATCTTCTTGCAGATTTCCTCTACATGACCGATGCCCTCAGCAACAACAACGATGAAGTGGTGCTTGCCGGTCTCCTGTGCCTTCTTGATGCGCTCGATGACGTCCTTCTCGAAGTCATACTCAACTTCCGGAACGAGTGTGGAGATCGCGCCGACAGCAATGCCGGTGTTCAGAGCGATATCGCCGCAGCGTCTGCCCATGACCTCAACAACGTTGCAGCGGTCGTGGGACTCTGTGGTCTCGCGGATCTTATCGATCATTTCCATTGCGGTGTTCATAGCGGTATCGTAGCCGATGGTGTAATCGGTGCATGCGATATCGTTATCGATGGTGCCCGGGATGCCGATGCAGGGGATGCCTGCGCCGGTCAGGTCGCGTGCACCGCGGAAGGAACCGTCGCCGCCGACAACAACAACGCCGTCAATGCCCATTTCACGGCACTTGTCCGCTGCCTTCTTAACGCCTGCCGGTGTGTTGTACTCCGGGCTGCGGGCTGTCAGAAGAGCGGTACCGCCGCGCTGAATGATGTTGGACACGCTGCGCAGATCCATCTTCTCAACTTCACCGGTCAGAAGGCCGTTATATCCGTGTCTTACAGCGTAAACTTCCATACCGAAAGAGATCGCAGTACGAACTACAGCGCGCACAGCAGCATTCATGCCCGGTGCGTCGCCGCCGCTTGTCAGAACAGCAATTTTCTTTGTGCTCATTACAATTCCTCCATTTTTATAATTATGCAAAAAGCAAAATGCAAAATTTTATTCGTCATACATTATAGTACAATTTCTCGACATAATCAAGAGGTCAGCTTATTTTTTTGACAAAACTTTCACTTAGTAAAAGCCATGTTAATTTTCCTTCAGCGCCACATTTTCGTCTCCGAGCAGACGCTTCAGTGCAGACACCAACTCGTAGTTTACCGCAACGCGGTATTTCGCCGGTGCACGCACGAGCTTTTTCTCCGAAAGGCTGTACAGATACAGATCCGTAATGCCGTCGAACACCTCGATATACCGGAGTGCCTTTTGGCAAAGCGGATGATCTAAAGACGGCACACGTAGATACAGTCCTCTGTATGCGGTGTTATAGCCCTTGATCTGCACCTCCTGCCGCCCTGTATGTGCGGGCTGCGGCAGATTTTGCCTTCTCTCTCCTGCGTTCGTGTTCTTTCCACGCCCACCCTGTGCCAGCATCTCCTCGGGAGAGAACGGCGCCGTCAGGTATTCGACGATCAGCTTCGGGTCCTTTTCTTCCGTAAAGCTGATGCGTCCGTGCGCCTTGACCGCACCGCCCGGCGTGAGCAAATCATTACTTCGCTCCAGAACCTTCGGGAAGACGAGCGCTTCCATGGAGCCGTAAATATCCTCGAGCGTGACAAAAGCCATATTTGCACCGGATTTTGTCGCTTTTTTCTTGATATCGGACACGATAGCGAGTACATCGACGTACTGCTCGTCCGCGTATTTATCGGACTCCCCGGCGGCACTCAGTGCGATCTCATCCATGCGGGCAACGTAATCCCGGCGGTAGACCTCAGCGTACGGCGCCATGGGATGACCGGAAAGGTACATACCCGAAACCTCTTTTTCCATCGCGAGGAGCTCCACCTGCGGGAATTCCTCCGCGCGCGGCATTTTGTACGACTCGACGTCCACTTCTCCGCCCAGATCGAACAGGCCGATCTGCCCTTCGATGTTTCGGCGCTTATCGGAATCGAGCTGATCGAGCACCGGGCCGACCGCCATCATCATCTCGCGGCGGTTATTGCCCATACCGTCGAGCGCACCGCAGCGGATCAGACTCTCCACGGCTCTGCGGTTGAGATCCCTGCCCTGCATTCGCTTGCAGAAATCGTAAAAGTTTTTGAACCTGCCGCCGGATCTGCGTTCGGCGATCAGGCGGGCGATCACGCCGCGGCCGAGGTTCTTGATCGCGAGCAGACCGAAGCGGATATTGTCCCCGGACACGGAGAAGCCCGTGTCGCTCTCGTTGACGTGGGGCGGCAGCACCTTGATGCCGAGGCGGCTGCATTCTTCCATGTAAGCCGCCACCTTGCCGGACGAGCCGAGCACGCTCGTCAGGAGCGCTGCCATATATTCCTTCGGGAAATGGTATTTAAGGTAGGCTGTGCGGTAGGAAACCACGGCATACGCCGCAGCATGCGATTTATTGAACGCGTAGGACGCGAAGCTTTCCATCTCGTCGTAGATGATCTCCGCCGTGCGCTCGTCCACGCCGCGCGCAACGCAGCCCTCGATCTCGACCGTACCGTCCGCTCTTTTCAGGCCATGCACGAAGTATTTGCGCTCCTCCTCCATGACCTTGTGCTTTTTCTTACTCATGGCGCGGCGCACGATATCCGCTCGTCCGAGCGAATACCCCGCGAGCTCGCGGAAAATACGCATGACCTGTTCCTGATAGATGATGCAGCCGTACGTGACATCGAGGATCTTCGAAAGACGCGGATGGCGGTAGGTGATCTTCTCCGGATGCTTGCGGTTTTCGACATACGTCGGGATGAACTTCATCGGGCCGGGGCGGTACAGCGAAATGACCGCGATGAGATCCTCTATGCTCTCCGGCATCGACTGCATGATAACGCGGCGCATACCGGCGGATTCAAACTGGAACACACCCTCCGTGGCTCCGCTCGTGATCATGCCGAAAACATGCCGATCATCATGCGGTGCGTCTTCAACACGGAAGCCGGGAACCTGCCTGCGGATCATCTTCTCCGCGTTGTCGATAACGGAGAGATTTCTCAGACCGAGGAAGTCCATTTTAAGAAGACCGAGCTCCTCGATCGACGTCATCGTAAACTGGGTGACGACGGACTCGTCGTTCATGCTGAGCGGGACGTAATCCATGACCGGACGGTCGGTGATCACGACACCGGCTGCGTGCGTGGAGGTATGGCGCGGCATGCCCTCCACCTTTCTCGCCATATCGAGCAGCGCATGCACCTGCTCGTCGGCTTCGTATTTATCTCTCAATTCCGTAACGCTCTCGAGCGCGTGATCGAGCGTCATGTTGAGCTCCATCGGAACGAGCTTTGCTACCGTATCGCAGACATTGTACGGGATCGCCATTGCGCGGCCGACATCACGGATCGCAAGGCGCGCCGCCATCGTACCGAAGGTGACGATCTGCGCAACGTGATCGGCACCGTACTTTTCGACGACGTATTCGATGATCTCCTGCCGTCTCTCGTCGGAGAAGTCGACGTCGAAGTCCGGCATGCTGACGCGCTCCGGATTGAGAAAGCGTTCGAAAAGGAGGTCATACCGGAGCGGGTCGACGCCCGTGATGCCGATGCAGTACGCGGCAAGGCTGCCGACGCCGGAGCCTCTGCCCGGGCCGACCGGGATGCCCATGCTCTTTGCCTGCCGGATGAAATCGTAAACGATCAGATAGTAGTTTACATAACCCATCGTGTCGATGGTCGATATCTCATATTCGAGCCGCTCCGTGATCGCCGGATCCGGGTTTTCACCGTAGTAGCGGTGCAGACCCTCGTAGCAGAGACGGCGGAAATATTCGCGATTATCACTGCCGTCCGGTGTGTCGAAGCGCGGCAGCTTTGTGTGTCCGAATTCAAAATCGAGATTGCATTGCCCGGCGATGATCTGCGTATTGTCCGCGGCTTCCGGGCAGTCCGGGAACAGCGCACGCATTTCCTCTTCACTCTTGAAATAGAACTCCTCGGAGCCGAACTCGAGCGTGTCCTCGTCCTCGATCGTGTGGTTTGTCTGGATGCACATGAGCACACGGTGCATCTCGTGGTCTTCTTTTTCAATATAATGGCAGTCGTTCGTCACGACGAGCGGGATGCCCGTCTCGCGCGAAAGACGGATGATCTGCGGATTGATGTACGCCTGCTCCTGCAAGCCGTGATCCTGCAGCTCAAGATAGAAATTGCCCTTGCCGAAGATCTCTTCGTACCGGAGCGCCGCTTCCTTCGCTTCCTTAAAGTCCCCGACGGAAAGTGCACGCGGGATCTCACCGGCAAGACATGCGGAAAGCGCAATGAGTCCCTCGCTGTGCTTTCTGAGCAGCTCAAAGTCCGCACGCGGTTTATTGTAAAAGCCCTCCGTCCATGCACGGGAAACGATGGCAACGAGATTGCGGTAGCCGACCTCGTTCTTGCACAGCAGCACCAGATGCCGGTTCTCGTTGTCGAGCCCGTGCACCTTGTCCGCTCTGCCGCGCTTTGCGACATAGATCTCACAGCCGATGATCGGCTTGATGCCGCGCGCCTTGGCGGCTTTATAAAAATCGATCACACCGTACATGACGCCGTGGTCGGTGATCGCGACACTGGTCTGCCCCAGTTCCTTTGCGCGGTCGAGAAGCTTTTCGATACGGCAGGCGCCGTCCAGCAAGCTATATTCGGTATGCAGATGCAGATGCGTAAATGCCATATCAATATCCCCCTTTGCGGTTTATAGCAGGTTTATTTCTCCGCGCGCTGTGCTGCGGCTTCCTCCTCCGGTGTGCCGAGCGTTTCGGCGAATTCCAGAATGCGGCGCAGACGGTGATTGACACCGGAACGGCTGATCGCGAGCCGCTCACTCATTTCCCGCAGTGACATCTCCGGATTGTGCAGGCGAAGTGTCGCCACCTCACGAAGATCCGCCGGCAGCTCGTCGAGACCAAGCTTATCGTTGATGAGCGCGATCGCCGCGATCTGCTTCGACGCCGCCGAATACGTTTTGTCTAAGTTCGCCGTCTCACAGTTTGACACGCGGTTCATATTATTATAGGCTTCCTTGTACATTTTGATCTGCATCAGCTCCATTGCGGAGTTGACCGCACCGATCAGTGTCAGGAAATCCTCGATCGCGCTGCTTTCCTTTATGTACACAATATAGTTATTCTTTCTCTTCGCAATGGACGGAGAAAGCTGTGCCGCACGGACATCCTCGAGCACCGCCTTGAGCTCCTGTGCAAGATGCAGATGCGGTGTGGAAAACTCCAGATGATACTCCTTCTGCGGATCCGTGACCGTACCGCAGATCAGAAATGCACCGCGCAGAAACGCCGCCATGCAGCAGTCGTTTTTCAGATTCTCCCGCTTGATATGCAGGCTGACTTCCGTCGTCGAGTGTCCGAACGATTCAATCATCTGCCGTCTTGCGTCCTCTCCCGGAATGCTCAGCGTGAAGGCACTGACCTTCTTCCTGTGCAGCTCCGAGCGCACCTCGGCGAAAACACCTGCGGACACCGCAGCGGCCTCCGCAAGGCGGCGGGCGACCGCACCGTTTTCGCAAACCATCTTTGATTCACGGATCGAGAAGCACTTAGAAAAAAGCAGAAGGCCGTAGCATTCTGCTTTCAGGCAACATACCCGCTTATTTTCGATCATACACAATTCTCTTTTGCTGTCCGAGGCAAACGACATATCCTACTTCCTTTCCGTTTCCTCACGGGGCGAGATCGGTCACTTGAGCATATCGCGATGCGTTACGCTCGCACGAATCCCCTTTTCGATCAAATGGTCATGTATATACTGTGCCAGCGCAACGGAGCGGTGATGTCCGCCGGTGCAGCCGACAGCGATCACGAGCTGACTTTTGCCCTCTTTGACATAGAGCGGCAGCATATAGTCGATCATATCCGTAAAGCGGCGCTTAAAGCCCTCCGTTTCCGGACACTGCATGACAAAATCACGCACCGGCGCGTCCAAGCCGGTCAGATTTCTGAGCTCTGGAATGTAGAACGGATTCGGCAGACAGCGCACGTCAAAGACCATATTTGCCGCAAGCGGCAGCCCATGCTTAAAGCCAAAGCTCATGCAGTGCACGGCAATGGCGTCGTTATCGTTTTTCAGGAACAGCTCCGAAATATGCTGCTTCAGCTGTGCCACGGGGATCTTCGAGGTGTCGATCACGTAGTCGGAAATCGCCCGAACGGGACGCAGCATGTCGCGCTCCAGACGGACGGCCTGCTCCAAGGAGCCCTGCATGGTCTCCGCCAGCGGATGCTTGCGGCGTGTCTCCTGGAAGCGGTTGACGAGAACAAGCTCCTCCGCATCCATGAACAGGATCTTATACGCTCTGTCCTGCGCTTTCAGCGTCTCGAGTGCACTAAAAAAGGACTTAAACAGCTCGCCGCCGCGCGTATCCGTAACGACGGCGATCCGCGGCTGGATGCCCTCCGATTTTTCGCACAGATCATAAAACACGGGGATCAGCGCCGGAGGCAGGTTATCGACACAGTAAAAGCCGATATCCTCCATGGCGTGCATGGCGCGGGTCTTGCCCGCACCCGAAAGCCCCGTCAGGATCACAAATTCCATTTCATTTCTCCCTTTACAGATGCACCCTCCGGACCTCCGGCTCGAGTGCCACACCCGTTTCCTTCATAACAACACGCTGAATATGGGCGATCAGCGCTTCGACGTCCGCGCAGGTCGCGCCGCCGATGTTGACGATAAATCCGGCATGCTTTTCGCTGACCTGTGCACCGCCGACCGTACAGCCCTTGAGACCGCACTGTTCGACAAGCGCACCGGCAAAATGCCCCTCGGGACGCTTGAACACGCTGCCCGCACTCGGCAGCTCCACCGGCTGCTTCGACTTTCTGCGCTGCATCAGATCGTCCATCATCGCGGAGATCTCCGTTTCAACGCCGTGAGAAAGTGCGAGCTCCGCCTTAAGAATGATCTTTCCCGTGCCCATGAACGCACTTTTTCTGTAGCCGTATCCGAGCGCGTCACCCGACAGCACTCCCTGTGTGCCGTCCTCATCCATATAGAAAACACGCTTTACGACCTGCTTCATCTCGCCGCCGTACGCACCCGCGTTCATATACAGCGCACCGCCGACCGCACCGGGAATGCCCCATGCAAATTCGAGACCAGTGAGCGTATTGCTGCGCGCAAAGCCGCACAGTGCCGCGAGCATGGCGCCGCTGCCGCAGAGCACCGTGTTGTCGTCCGTAAGGGAGATCTGCTTAAACTCCCCGTCAAGGACGATCACCGCACCGCGGAGACCGTCATCCGGCACGAGCATGTTGGAGCCGTTGCCGAGCACAAGGTACGGCATGCCGTTTTCCCTCAGCGCCCGCAGCACGGTCTTAAGCTGCTCGGCATTTTCCACCGAAACGAACCGGTCCGCCGGGCCGCCGATCTTAAACGTCGTGTGCAGACGCATCGGCTCATCTGTTTTATATTTGATATGCGCCGCGTCAAGCACGGCATCCAAAACGGAATAATCAAGCATTTCGGTTACTCCTCATAAGTTCAGAAAATGTAGGGCACTTTTCTTTTTAGTATACAGAAAACCACCCATATATATGCAGCGGATCAGATATCGAGCTCGCGCTTGATGTCCTGCTGGGGCATCATGGAAACGTCCATGCCGAGCGCGGAAAGCAGCTCGTGCGCCGCATTGTAGCCCATCTTCTTCTGACGGTTATTCATGGCGGCGACCTCGATGATGATCGCGAGGTTTCGGCCGGGCTTTACCGGAATGGTCATGACGGGCACACGAATACCGAGGATCTCGGTATATTCGCTGTCAATGCCCATGCGGTCATAGACCTTCGAGGAGTCCCAAAGCTCCAGATTGATGCACATGTCGATCTTCTCGGAGAGCTTGACGGCGCCCATACCGAAGATGCGGCGTGCATTGATGATGCCGATGCCGCGCAGCTCGATAAAGTGGCGGATATTTTCCGGGGACTGACCGACAAGGGATTTGCTCGAAACTCTGCGGATCTCGACCGCGTCGTCCGCGATCAGACGGTGACCGCGCTTGATGAGCTCGATCGCGGTCTCACTCTTACCGACGCCGCTGTCACCGACGAGGAGAATACCTTCGCCGTATACCTCGACGAGAACACCGTGCCGTGTGATACGCGGCGCAAGCTCGACATTGAGGAACGCAACGAGCGAGGACACGATATTCGAGGTGGAATCCTGAGACTTCAGAAGCGGCACCGCATAGCGGCTCGCAAATGCGCGCATGTCCTGATCCGGCTCAAAGCCGCGGGCGAAGATAACTGCAGGCGGCTGCTGGGAGAAATAGCTTTCGAGCGCAATATAGCGCTTTTCGGGCTTCCAGCTATAGAGCATGGCGATCTCGGCACGGCCGAAGATCGCAATACGCGTCGGGTCAAAATACTGGTAATAACCGCTCAGCTCAATACCCGGACGCACAACGTCACGGGACTGAATGAGAATATCGTCCGCACTTTTCGGAAGATAAACCTCCTCAAGCTGCATTTCGTGAATGATCCTGGAAAGGGGAAGCGTGTAAATATCCGGCATGGCGATACCTTCCTTTCGGCTCTGACCGAGAAATTTCTATACTCGGTTTTATTATAGCGGATTTGAAACCAAAAATCAACCGATCGGAGATTCCTTATATCCGAATCGAAGTAATTTCATACACGGATATTGCACTTTGTCGGGAACGTGATATACTGAATTTCATGAGCTGCTCCGTTACGGCAGCTCGGCCGTGTAATTTACCTTGATTCAGAAAGGAAGTGATCGATTATGATTCTGGTCGGATTCCATGCTTTCCCGCTCGGGATCGGATTCGATGTGCTCCGTGCAAATTCGATGGACGCAGAATAATTGGCTTTCCATTTGTACGGAGCGATTTTCGGATCGCCTTCATTTATTCTGCGTAACACGCGGATTTGCCTTTTGAAAGCTTTTCATTTTCAAAAGTCAAGGAGTATTGTTATGACAGAATTCAGTTTAAATCACATTTATAAGAACTTCGGCTTCAAGCCAATCCTCAAAGACCTCAGCTTTGAGATCATGTCCGGTGAGCGCGCCGCTTTGGTCGGCCGCAACGGTACCGGAAAATCCACCATTTTGAAATTGCTCTCCGGCTTAGAAACACCCGATTCCGGTGAGATCAGCATCCGCCGCGGTGCAGGTCTAACCATGCTGGAGCAGATCCCGCGGCTTCGCCCGTTAGGCTTCACCGTACGCGACGTACTGCTTGAATCCTTTTCGGACATTCTCGAAACGGACGCCCTGCTGCGTGCGTTGGAAGCACAGATGGCAGAAGCTCCCGAAGACTGGGAACGGCTGACCGCCTTGTACGATGAAGCACAAAGCCGTTACACTTCACTCGGCGGCTATGATATGGAAGCGCGCATGCAGAAGATCGTTCAGGGCTTTCGTTTGAATGATCTTTTGGATCAACAGTACAACGTGCTCAGCGGCGGTCAGAAGACCGTCGTCAATCTCGCCGCCTGTGTTCTGAAAGAGCCGGATATCCTGCTGCTCGATGAGCCGACAAACCATCTCGACATGGAAACGCTCGAATGGTTCGAGCAATTTCTCTCAAGATACCGTGGAACGGTTCTGATCGTCTCGCATGACCGTTGGTTTCTTGACCGCGTCGCTACCCGAACCGTCATTTTGGAAGGCGGGACATGCCAGAGTTTTTCGGGCAACTATTCCTTTGCCGTAAAGGAACAGGAACGGCTGATGCTCATTGAATTTGAGCAGTACAAAAATCAGCAAAAAAAGATCGACGCGATGCGCGCCGCGATCAAGCGTTACCGCGAATGGGGTGCACAGGCGGACAACGAGAAGTTCTTCCGCAAAGCGAAAACCCTTGAACTGCGGCTCGAAAAAATGGAGCTTCTCGATCGGCCTCAGCTTGAAAAGCCGAAGCTGCCGATCGCGTTCTCCGGCGCACGAACCGGACACGATGTGTTGAAGTTAGAGCAGCTTTCCCTCAGCTTCGGTGAAAACCGACTGCTCGAAAACGCTTCCCTGTTAGTTGAGGAGAAGGACCGCATCTGCTTGATGGGCGGCAACGGCACGGGAAAGACCTCCCTGCTTCGCGCCGTACTCGGAGATGTTCCGGTCAGCGGCAGGATCGTGTTCAACCCCGGCGTACAGCTCGGGTACATTCCACAGGAGATCCGTTTTCCGGTTGAAAGTGACACGGTACTCGAGGCATTCCGCCGCGAATGTGTCAGTAATGAAGGAGAAGCGCGGTCGATCCTTGCACGTTATTTCTTCTTCGGTTCATCGGTGTTCAAAAGCGTTTCGTCGCTCTCCGGCGGTGAAAAGGTTCTTTTGAAGCTGTGCATACTGCTCCAAAACCAAGTGAACCTTCTGATTTTGGACGAGCCGACCAATCACATTGATATTGAGACACGGGAGATGCTTGAAGAGGCTCTGCTTGAGTTTTCCGGCACTTTGCTCTTCGTTTCTCACGATCGCTTCTTTATCGATAAGATCGCCACAAAGCTCGCACTGCTTCAAAACCGGCGCCTTGATGTCTTTGACGGAACCTATAACCGGTACATGGAATTTCAAAACAAATAACCAACTGCCTTCGGCCTGCTTCGGCTCGCCGGAGGCAGTTAAATTTTTCTCTTGACAACGTAACAATGTTCTGTTATATTAGTCTCGTAACAAAACATTGTTACGTTAGATTGAAAAAGAAGATTAGTTAACGAAAGGAAGTGAAATTGTGGATCTGATCTCTAAAAAGGAGCTTTTGCAGATCACGGGCATTTCGTACGGGCAGCTCTACCGCTGGAAGCGCGAGAAGCTGATCCCCGAGGAATGGTTCATCAAGCAATCCTCATTCACCGGACAGGAGACCTTCCTGCCGCGCGAGCTCATCCTGCCGCGCATCGAGGCGATCCTCGGCAACAAGGACAAATACTCCTTAACGGAGCTTTCCCGCATGCTCTCCCCCGACACCGCGCCGGCGCTCATCGACGGCAAGGCACTGATGCAGATCGAGGAGATCGATAAGGATCTATTGCCCGCCATTCTCTATTACGCCGAAAAGGAAACGTACGACCTTTTCGACCTCGCGCTTTTCACTGCGATCAGCCGTACCGCGGAACAGCTTCACGTCACGGACAACAACGCCCGCCGCGAGATCGTGGAGCGTGCCGTTTCCGTCTCTGCACAGCACGCAGTCGACTCCCTGCTCACCGTATTCAAGGCGGGCGAATATCACGCACTGCTCTCCAAAACGGACGCACCGTTTATTTTTGACAGCACGATCGTGAATGCCGTGTCGGTCTCCGTTTCCGAATGCGCGGCGGCGATCAAAATGAAATACCAGTCCCTGTTTCCCACACTTTATTGATTTGAAGGAGGATATAGCGTGAAAGATTTAAACTCACGCACTATCTACAAGCATAACGAAAAAGCCCTGCAATAATAGATTTTTTGCAGAGCAGCAAAACCGAGGTAATTACACTAAGCAGG
>JAGAOD010000123.1 GCA_017623855.1 Clostridia bacterium | reverse complement strand
TACACAGCGAATAAAAAGGCAGGGAATAACTTATGAGAATCGAAAGAATGAAAACGAACCGAATCGTGAATCCTTTGGGCTTTGATCTCAAGACACCGACGGTTTCGTGGACGGTTACGGATACAGAGGCTAAAAAGCAGGTCTCGGCGCGCGTTGAAGTGTCGAAGTGCCCGGAATTCTGCGAGGTGCTATATGACACCGGTGCGGACAGTACGCTGTCCTCCTTGGGCGTGCCGCTGAAGCTCGATTTGGAGCCGCGCACACGCTACTACTGGCGTGTCACGGTTTGTGCGGACAACGGCGAGTCGGCTGTAAGTGAAGCTGCGTGGTTTGAGACCGGCAAGATGCAGGAGGCGCTCCTTGGTGAGAAGATCACCCCCGAGCTGCCGGCAGAAACGGCGCCGTATATGCGTAAGGCTTTTGAGATCGACGGCGAGGTGAAATCCGCACGTGCGTACTTTACGGGTCTCGGCATCTACGAGCTTTATATTAACGGCGAGAAGGCCAATAACGAATATCTCGCCCCGAACTGCACGGCGTATTCCGATTGGATCCAGCTGCAGACTTACGATGTCACGGCGCTGGTTAAGTCCGGCAAAAATGCCATCGGTGCGATCCTCGGCAACGGCTGGGCAAAGGGCCGCTTCGGCTTTGACGGCGGTGTCGCGAGCTATGAGACCGGCGAGATCGGTGCGCCGTCCAATCTCTTTACAAGGGAATATATGCTTTTAGGCGAGCTGCACGTAGAAACCGATAAGGGTGAGACCGTTATCGTCACGGATACCTCCTGGCAGTGTGCGCAGAACCCGCTGACCTTCGGCAACATCTACGACGGTGAGCGCTATGAAGCGGCGAAGGAGATCGAAAACTGGAGCTCTGCAAGCTGCACATACGCTGATTGGCTCCCGGTGAAGCCCTACACACAGAAGGTGGGTGAGGTGACGGATCGCCTGTCCCTGCCGACCGTTGTAAAGCATGTGATCAAGCCGAAGATCATCACAACGCCGAAAAATGAGCTTGTCATCGATGTCGGTCAGGTCGTGACCGGTTTCCTCGTGTTTGAGGCTGATCTTCCCGCGGGCACGCAGCTCAGACTCCAGTTCGGTGAGCTTCTGCAGGACGAATGCTTCTACCGTGACAATATGCGCTCCGCGCTCTGTGAATACCGCTTCATTTCGAACGGTAAGAAGCAGTTTATCCGCCCTGTTTCCACATTCTACGGCTTCCGTTACGTAAAGTTCAGCGGTGTCGAGAATTTCGACGGTATTTCCAATATGCAGGCTTGGGTACTCTATTCCGACCTCGAGAAGATCGGTGAGATCGAGACCGCAAACGAAAAGGTCAACCGCCTGTATCTGAACTCCGTTTGGGGTCAGCGCGGTAATTTCCTCGACGTCCCGACCGATTGCCCGCAGCGTGACGAACGCATGGGCTGGACCGGCGACGCGCAGGCGTTCTGCCCGACCGCAAACTATAACATGGATTGCCAGGCGTTCTATACGAAGTACAGCCACGACGTGCTGATCGACCAGAAGCTCCTCGGCGGCAAAACGCCGGACGTATCCCCGATGCTCGTCAACCGGGATGGCTCGTTCGGTGATGCACTGCACGGCGGCCACTGCGGCTGGGCGGATGCGGCGGTCATCGTCCCGTGGGAGACTTATCTCGCCTGCGGCGATAAGACGATGCTCGAAAACAGCTATGAGAGCATGAAGATGTGGGCAGATTGGGTCTATCGCTACGACGAAGCGCACGGCTCCACCCGTCTGTGGCTCGGCAACGAATTCCACTACGCGGACTGGCTGGCACTCGACGGGCCGGACTCCGGATTTAAGCCGGAATCCGTTCTGGGCGGCACGAACGTCACGTTCCTCTGCTCCGCATACTATTATAAATCCACACTCTTTGTCGCAAAAGCGGCGAAGGTACTCGGAAACGAAGCGGATCACGCGCTGTATGCACAGCGTGCCGAGGAGATCCTCAGCGCGATCCGTCACGAATTCTTCACGCCGGGCGGCAGATGTGCGGCCTCCACACAGACGGGCAATGCGGTTTCCCTTGTCTTCGGTCTTGCACCGGAGAGTGCGCGTGCACACGTTGCCGCGGATCTGCATGAGCTCCTGGAGCGTGCAGGCATGCACCTGAAGACCGGCTTCCTCGGTACACCGTCCCTGTGTCCCGCACTCTCCGCAAACGGCTACAACGAAGACGCATACACGCTCTTCCTGCAGGAGGACTATCCGAGCTGGCTGTATGAGGTCAACATGGGTGCGACCACGGTTTGGGAACGCTGGAACTCCGTCAATCCGGACGGAAAGATCAGCGGTATCAGCATGAACTCCATGAACCACTATGCCTACGGCGCGATCTTTGAGTGGGTCTATAAGTTTGTCTGCGGTCTGAATCCGACGGAGGACGCCCCGGGCTATAAGCGTGCTGTATTGAAGCCGCAGCCGGACCGGCATCTCGGTGCTGCAAAGGCGAAGGTCAACACCGCTGCCGGTTATTATGAGTCCGGCTGGGTATATAACGGCGACGAGGTGACTTACACATTCGTTGTTCCGTTCGATGCCGAGGCGGAAGTGATCCTGACGGATAAGAACGGCGAAGAGGTCAGAATGACCCTCACCGCCGGCGAGCATACCGTTACGCTGTAAATAAAGAATCGGGCTGCCCCTGCGGCAGCCCATTTTAGAAATTGGGGTTGTAGTATGAAGATTATCAACGGTTTGGTTTTCGGTGCGGACCATAAAATGCACGAAAAGGAGCTCTGCTTTGAAAACGGTGTGATCACAGAAGTGTCCGCTGCCGACGATGTATACGACGCGGCGGGGTGCTATGTGCTGCCGGGCTTTATCGACACGCATATTCACGGCGCAAACGGCGTTGAGTTTTACGGCGCGGAGGGCGACCTCAAGCCGGCGCTCGATTGGCTGACCTTAGAGGGCGTCACGAGCGTGATGCCGTCAATGGCTACGGATTATCCCGAAGGACTCGTTCGTGCGGTCGACCGTATCGTCGGGCAGCACGATGACCGCATCATCGGCATTCATGCCGAAGGTCCGTTT
This sequence comes from Clostridia bacterium, assembly GCA_017623855.1. Classification (GTDB taxonomy): domain Bacteria; phylum Bacillota; class Clostridia; order Oscillospirales; family Acutalibacteraceae; genus Hominenteromicrobium. Next base: position 5,897 of record JAGAOD010000123.1, on the reverse strand, counting down.
ATCAATGTCATACGCAAGGGCGGTATGGCGGAGGAACGCATTCAGGCGCCGAGTGCGGCGCTGACGGAAGAGATGTACGTGCACAGCAAGGGGCTTTTGAAGCTGATGACCATGGCACCGGAGCTTCCGGGGACGGAAGAGGTCATCGAAGTCTGCAAAAAGTACGGCATCAAGCTCTCCATGGGACACACAAATGCGACGTATGAGGAGGCAAAAGCCGGTGTGGATGCCGGGTTTTCCCGTGCAACGCATACATATAACGCGATGCGTCCGCTGAATCACCGTGACCCGGGCATTCTGGGGCTTGCGCTTACGGATGACCGTGTGACCTGTGAGCTGATCTGCGACGAGCATCATGTTTCCCCGCCGGCAATGCAGATCGTTGTGCGCTGCAAGGGGCCGGAAAAGGTGACGATGATCAGCGACAACAGCTTTTATGCCGGTCTGCCCGAGGGTGAGTACGGCAGTGAGGACGGCAGAAAGATGTTCGTGAAGGACGGCTTCTGCAAACTGGAAAACGGAACGATCTGCGGCAGTGCCGTCAGCCTTGCGGTCGGCGCGAAGAATATGTTCGCGCGCGGCTTTAAGCCGGAGGAGATCGCGGTCATGGCGTGCGTCAATCCGGCGAAAGCGGCGGACTGTGCGGATCGCGGTGAGCTGATCCCCGGCATGCGCGCGGATGTGATCGTGCTCGACAAGACCTTCACGGTGCAGGCGGTGTTCTCTGCAGGCAAGAGAGTGAGATAAATGCAGAAAAGGGAGGAGCTTTGCGGCTTCTCCCTTTTGGTTGTTGTGTGACTTACAGCTGCGGTGCGCTGTGTGCATTATAGAACTCTTCGATCAATGCGGGCAGGACATCGTCCTCCTTAATTTTTTTGACGACCTCTGCCATGTTCTGTGCGTTGTAGGTGAGCATATCCTCACCGAATTCAGAGGTGGCGGCGGTGGGATCGCCTGCAAACTGGTGCGGGAAAGAAGCGTACCAGTTGATACCGGTGAAAACACCGTGCTGCCAAAACCAGTCTGCACGGCCGAGCGAGCGGCTTTCCTCCGGCTTTACCAGTTCCATGTGTGTCAGGTCCGGGCGGATCGCCATGATTTGGCTGGTCTCGGTATGGTCTGCGTGGCCGCCGTCCGGAATGGGGCCGTACTTGTCAACCAGAGTTTTTTCCTGTTCAGGGCGGAGGGACCATGCGTCGTACACATAGACCATGTAATCCTTCTGCTTTTCAAGCATAGCCTGTGCGAAGTAATTCAGGAAATTGGTGTTGCCGCCGTGTCCGTTTGCGACAAGGATCTTCTTATATCCGTTGCGGCTGATCTCGTCAAATATGGCTTCGAGTACCTGAAATTGCAGCCGGCTGCTGATCGCGACCGTTCCGGCCTTATGCTTGACTTCGGCGACGACACCGAGGGGATAACTCGGAAAAATCATGACTTCTTCCAGTTTTGCTGCGCGTGCGGCAATATCGCGCGCAATGTAAATGTCCGTGCCGAGCGGCAAATGATTGCCGTGTTTTTCAAGGCAGCCGATGGGGAAAATACATACGCCCTTGCAGGTTTGTACGGATGCAGCAAAATCGTTTACGTTCAGTTCTTCCCAAAACATACGAAATCCTCCCGAAATCAATTGATTACTGTGTTTATCTTAGCACAGAACAGGGCATTTTACAAGGTTTATCCTTCTACGCTCTGCAGCAGCTCTGCGGCTTCCTCCTGTGTAAGGCTGTACGTTGTGACGAGCTCCACGGCTTCGGAATACGCATTGACGGGCGTTCTGAACCACGTTTCCTCTTCACCGTCACGAATGACTGCGCGGCGCGGATCCTTCCAGATCTGTATGCGATAATCGTCTCCGAGAACGAATTCGACGGATTCGGGGCTCGGCGGTGCATCCTTTACCGGGAGCATCTGCGACCATGCGGCTGCATAGGCGTGCAGATAGTCCGTGACATAGCTCGCGTGCAGATTGCCGATCTTGATGCTGCCCTCGTTTTGCTGCATGGGCGGGCAATACAGGGCGTAGACATACGGATCCGTACAGGCGACACGGTGTGCTTCAAAAACGGCATACAGAAGCGTATCCTCCGAATGACCTGTGAGCAGGAACGTGAAGAGCTCGCGGACAAGCTCTCTGTCATATACGGCGTACGTATATGAGGGCTTTACGTGGTTGTCGACCCACATTCTTGAAAAATCATGGTTGAAGTGGATGCTGACTTCCGATACGCCGCCCGTATGGCTCAGACTCAGGGTGTTGGATTTATCCCTGTCCTCGCTTCGGCTCTTGCTTACCGGCTTGGCTTCGATCTGCAGGTTTTCGAGGAAGTAGACGATGCCCCAAGCGGTGTCCTCACCCGCTTCGGTCAGGCCGTAAGAGGAGTCGCCGCAGCTTTCGTCACGCTCCGGGTCGTAGCAGATCGATACACCGTAATATTCGTACTCACCGCCCGGCAGCTCCGGAATGAGCTCACCGGCGAGAGCGAGCCTTTCTTTCGGATTCGCGATGAGCATCACGGCAAGTCCGACCGCGAGCACGGCGGAAATAACAGAAACGACCGTGATCGGCTTTTTATATTTTAATATGCGCTTGATACGTGTTTTCGGACTGTCCTCGCCGAATGCGGGAGAGACGGAAAGCATGCGCTTTCCGGTGGAGAGCTGCAGGAGTGCTGCTGCGTAATCCGCGCGTTCATCCGCATTCAGGTCAGACAGAACACGTTCGTCGCAGGCAGTCTCCATGTCGCGTACAAAGAGGCAAAAGCCAAGCCATACGACCGGATTGAACCAATGGAGCATGAGTGCGAGGAAAGCGAGCAGCTTCCAAAGCGGATCGAGCCTTGCTATGTGCGTTCTTTCATGCTTCAGAATGAGTGCACACTGTGCCTGTGTCAGCGTGGACGGCAGGTAGATGCGCGGGCGAATAATGCCGAGTACAAACGGCGTATCAATATGATCTGCGAGAAACACGCCCTTTTCGGTCTGTACCGCGCCGATGCAGTGTCTGTGCAGGCGGAACATGGAAACGGCATTGAGGATCAGAAAAACAGCGATACCGATGATCCAGCCCCAGGCGGCGAGGATCAGAAGGATATGTGCGAGATCCGTGCGGCCGAGAGAACCGGAGGACGCCTGTAAAGCGGTCTTTGCAATGACCTCGACCGGCTTCGTCTCGCTGAGACGCAGTGCATCTTCGATGCGTTCGGTCGGCAGATACCGGATGCGGTTATTCGCTATATCCGCATTTTTCAGCAGCGCGTAGTCCGAAGAAAAGGAAACGGGGCACAGCAGACGGAACAGCGCGACGCTCCACAGCATGACGGAAATCGAATGCGGCACTTTGCGTAAAATCGGACGGAGCACTATGAGAACCAGGATTACAATGGATGCGGTCAGGCTCATGTTGAGAAAATCGGGAAAGCATGTATATAACATCATGTCCTCCTTTCTCAGCGGCGGCTGTCGTCGATCAGCTTCTGCAGCGCGGCGATCTCCGTGTCGGAAAGCTTCTTGCGGGAAGTGAACGCGGCAAGAAAATTCGGCAGGGAGCCGTTGAATTTTTCCTCAACGAATTCCGCACTTTCCTTTGCATCAAATTCCGCGCGGCTCATAACGGCGGAAACGATGCTGTCCTCGTTTTGGAAAATACCGCGCTGGCACAGACGGCGCAGCATGGTGTAGGTGGTGGATTTTTTCCAGCTCAGCTCCTTTTCGCAGAGCTTTACGAGCTCACCGGAATTGATCGGCGCGTTTTCCCAGATCAGCTCGGCGAATCGCATTTCCATAGCACCCAGCTTGTTATCCATAAATATTCATCTCCTTTATTGTGTTATTGCAATCTTCTTTTTCAATTAGGTTTAATGTGCTTAAACCTTACTTATAGTTTAACATTATTAAACCGAGTTGTCAAGAAAAAAGCTCCGAAAACGTAAAATTTCGGAGCACGGTTTTTCTATACTATTATAGTGTAACGGAAGCTCAGAACAGGAAGCGGATGCGCCCGATGACAGGGAGATCCTTTGCGCGTCCCTTCACGGCATTGCTGATGCCGAGAATAGCTAAAATGAAAAAGATGATGCTGACAAAGCTGAAAATGGACGAGAGGGTCGCCGGGATCGCCGCATAGATGCCGCCGAACAGTAAGTCGAGAAACAGCACGAACAGGCGGGTCGCCAGGGTATAAGCGGACCAGAAGATGAACAGCACAAGCCCCTGGTTTGCGTGGTAACGGACATATTGGGAGCGGCGAGCAAACAGGATGGGGATCAGCACGAGGATATTCAGATAGGAGAGAGCCGCCATCAGGTGGCGGTTATCGCGATCCTTCTTTGAAAAACGAAAAGTATGGTCACCCTGCGGTACATCTGCAAAGCGGCCGCAGCGCGGGCATCGGTTCTGTGTGGGCAGGAGCGGTTGTTCACAAAATCTGCAGTTCATGTGAAATATCCTTTCCGATATAGTTTCAACTTATTATAACGAATTTCGACAGGAGATGCAACACGGGTACGATAAATTACAAATTTTTTTTCAAAATAGTATTGACAAATGAAGTGTCAGACGCTATAATAGTCAACGTTGCAAGCGAAACAGAATATGCGGACGTAGCTCATCTGGTAGAGCGCCACCTTGCCAAGGTGGAGGTAGCGAGTTCGAGCCTCGTCGTCCGCTCCAAAGAAGTAACTTTTGTTGAACAAAAGTTACTTCTTTTTTATCCAAGCCGCAGGCTTGGCATATCATCAGCCCCTTGGGCTGTATATTGAATTTTTACCGCCGGCTGCCCCCCGGTGGTCTTTTGTTTTTTATGGGTTCATAAAGTGTTTACAAGTATTTCCAAATTGCTTATTGACATTTCCTGACCTTTGAAGTATAGTATAGTCAAGGGTTAGCACTCGAGAGATAAGAGTGCTAAAATACCGAGAGGTGCAGTATGGAATTGACAAAACGGAAACAAAATATACTTGCCTCGATCGTAAACGGGTACATCCGAACGGGAGAACCCGTGGGTTCCAAGTCCATAAGCGAGCTTGTGGGCGTGTCTTCTGCGACGGTTCGCAACGAAATGGCGGATCTGACGGAGCACGGGCTTCTGGAACAGCCCCATACATCGGCAGGACGCATCCCGTCGGCACGCGGTTACCGTGAGTATGTGGATACCATTATGACGCCGCAAGCACTCTCGGATGCAGAGCGCTATTCGCTTGACAGCATGCTGATGAAGAGTGCGTTCGATCCCGAACGGCTTCTGCAGGGTGCTGCGGATACCTTGGCGGTTTCCACACGCTGTCTTGCGGTGAGCACATCGCCGAGCGGTGTGGGCGCGAAGATCAAAGCCGTGCAGTTTGTACAGACCAGCCGCCGTACCGCCATGCTGATCCTGATGACCAGCGCGGGCACGATGAAAAACAAGGTTTTCCACTGTGATTTTGATCTGTCGAATGAGATCATGCGGATCTTCTTCCGCGTGATCAACGAGCGGGTCACCGGCCGATACGTGGATGAGATCCACAGAGCCTTTATTCAAAGCCTTGCGATCTCGTTCAACAACCTGGCGCTTTTGATGTCGCCGGCCTTGGCGGCGCTTTTGGAGGTCGCGCAGGAAACGCTGCATACCGAGGTTTCGCTGAGCGGACAGATGAATCTGCTCCATTATCCCGAGTATCACCTTTCCGGTGTTCGCAGGCTGATGGATCTCGTGGAAAAGCCCGATGCGGTCTGCGCTATGCTGGAAGGCAAGAAAAACGGCACGCAGATCATGATCGGTCCGGAAAACGAGAGCGAAGCGCTTTGGGACTCGTCAGTCATCTCGTCCCGTTACAGTGTGGGCGGCAGAAATGCAGGCGCCGTGGCTGTGATCGGACCGATGCGTATGGATTATGCCCATGTGGCAGCACAAACCG
>JAGAOD010000122.1 GCA_017623855.1 Clostridia bacterium | reverse complement strand
TCCCAGTCGCAGGAGGAGCCGAGCTTCTTCAGCTGCTCAACGATGCGTCCGCCGTACTGCTCCTTCCATGCCCATGCACGCTCGAGGAACTTCTCACGGCCGAGATCCTCCTTCGAGACGCCTTCCTTGCGCATGGCCTCAACGATCTTCGCCTCGGTCGCGATGGAAGCGTGGTCGGTGCCCGGCAGCCACAGAGCGGAATAGCCCTGCATTCTGCGCCAACGGATCAGTGTATCCTGCAGCGTCTCGTCCATGGCATGGCCGAGGTGCAGCTGGCCCGTAATGTTCGGGGGCGGGATCACGATGGTATACGGTTTTTTCTTAGAGTCGACCTCTGCGTGGAAATACTTTCCCTGCATCCAAAAGTCGTAAATTCTGTCTTCAACTTCTCTGGGCTCGTAAGCCTTTGCAAGTTCCTTGGACACTTTTTATCCCTCCGTTTATACATACATATATATAATTATATGATAACTTGTCCTTGTGACTATTTATTATCGCATTCCGTGCGGATTTTGTCAAGCACGGAGCATGAAATATCCGCTTATTCTGCGCATTTCCGATGCTCCGCCCTGTATCTTTGTCCGCAGGAGAAAACGATCACAGCACGCTCTGTCCCGCTCCGTCGGACAAAGTTTACTCAAAAAACACACGGAAAAACGCAGAAAAAACCGAAAAAAGCGCATTTTTCCTATAAAAACAAGGGATTATTTGATGGATAAGGCTTGCATTTCTGTAATTTCTATGTTACAATGTAACCAAGTTGTAACAAGTTTGTAACCGCAACTGTGTCATTTTCTAAGATGTTACAGAAACCTTATATATATAGGAGGCATTTATAATGCAGATTTTGAAACGCGCCGCACGTACGGCCGCAGTGCTTATGATCGCGCTGCTCGTCGTATCCGTCTGTGCAGCTCATCCGGGTTCTTCCCTCAGAGTGCACGCGGCGAGCGAAAAGACGTCCATCGGACTTGCCGAGCATGGACTCAAGGCCTACCGCGACGGCTGGAAATACGTTTACGGCGGCTACGGCAACTTCACATCGAGTGGTGTCCGCTCCTCCGACTGCAGCGGTCTGATCTATTCCTACCTTTGCTGGACGGATGACAGCAGCGCCGTCAGCCCGAACTGGAGCTACCCGCGCACCGCTACTCAGCAGGTCAACCGTTCCGTGGAATCCGGTACGCTCGACACGCTCCCCCGCACACACGGCCTGCTCATCACGACCTCGGGTTCTTCCCACATCGGCATTTACGTCGGCAACAACACGGTCGTTGACAACAGCACATGGGGCGTTGACATGCGTCTTGATTCCATTGATAAGCACGGTTGGAGAAAATGGCACAAGCTCGGCTGCGTCACATACCCGACCAACGGCTGGTATCTTTTCGACGGCGACTATTACTACTATGAAAACGGCGAATACGTTGTAAATACGACACGTACGATCGACGGCGTTACATACACCTTCGGCAGTGACGGTCTTTCGAGCAAGGCACCGGGCAGCGGTTCCAATGACGGCTACGACGAGTCCGACGGCAACACAAATGCCCGCACAACGACAGGTGTCCGTCTGCGCAAGGGTCCCGGCACCGAGTACGGTACGATCACCGTTCTCTCCGAGGGCACGCGCATGAACGTGATCAACACGGAAAACAGCGCTTGGTACGCCGTGGAGACCACATCCGGCCAGAAGGGCTACGTCAGCGCGAAGTACATTAAGATCACCGGACCGGTCGTTGAGCAGGATGCACCCGGGGTCGAAGCACCCGAAACGGACGACTCCTCCGTCAATGCGGCTGAAGGCGAGTCCGCAAAGGTCACTACCGCCGTACATCTGCGCAGCGGCAAGAGCACCTCGTCGAAGTCCCTCGGCGTCATCTCCGCCGGCACATCCGTCAAGGCTGCGGATATCGGCGACAACAGCTGGTACAAGGTCTATGTTAACAGCAAGACCGGTTATATGTTCCGCGAATATGTCCGTTTGGACAGCGCACCCGCTCCCGAGCAGAACGCAAGCATCTCCGGGACGAGCCGCACGGCCATGACGACCGCAGGCGTTCATCTGAGAAGCGGCAGGGGCACGAACTTCGCTTCCCTCCTTCTTGTTAACAAGAACACACCGATCACGGTGACCGATACCTCGGACAGCAGCTGGTACGGCGTCAGCTATAACGGCAAGAACGGCTTTATCAGCAGCCAGTACATCAGCCTCCCCGGCGAACCGGCTCCCGAGAATACAAACACGACCACTGTCAAGCCTGACACGACCGCATGGACGGCCGCCGGTGTTTATCTGCGTAAGGGCAGAGGTACCGAGCATGAAACCGTAACACTGCTGAACGCGCACACCCCGCTCATCATTCTGGACACAAGCAATTCCGAATGGTACGAAGTTTCCGCAAACGGCATGACGGGCTATGTATACAGCCAGTACATTCAGACGGATATCAGCGAGATTCCCGCGGAGATCATGGTGACGGATGCATATCTGAACCTCAGAAAGTCCGCCGGTCAGAACAGCGATGTTCTCGCCGTAATTCCGGAGAATACCGCCGTAGCGGTCACAAACAAGGATAACAGCGAGTGGTACGCAGTTTCCTACAACGGCAAGACCGGTTTCGTTTCTTCCGAATATCTTAAATAAGAACCCGTTCCGTAGACGGTGCAAAGGATTTTGTCTCCTATGCGTCGTCTACTTTTTTGTTTCACATTCGTTCACCAAAAAAGTAGAACTCTTCGCTGCGCTCAGAGTTAACCGATTATACGCGAAGGGGGCTCCAAGACCGCCCCCTTCACACAACCCCCGCCGGGAGCACGCTTTTCTATTTTCACCCGTACCTATCTTTAACTCTCCTTCGCCAAAAAAGTAGAACTCTTCGCTGCGCTCAGAGTTAACCGATTATACGCGAAGGGGGCTCCAAGACCGCCCCCTTCAC
>JAGAOD010000121.1 GCA_017623855.1 Clostridia bacterium | reverse complement strand
CTTATTAAGGCGAATATTCCGAGCCGAATCGCGTTTGCGGTTTCTTCGGCGATTGACTCCCGAACCATTTTGGATGCGGGCGGTGCGGAAAAGCTGCTCGGTCAGGGAGACATGCTGTTTTCTCCGGTCGGCGCACAGAAGCCGCTGCGTATTCAGGGTTGCTTTGTCAGCGACGGTGAGATCGAATCCGTTGTCGATTTTGTCAAAAATTCCAGAGCGGTCATCTATGATGAAGCCGTGGCACAGGAGATCGAACGTAGTGCGGCAGAAGGCGGAAAACTGAGTAATGAGGACAGTGAGGATGACGCAGACAGCGGCGATCCGATGATGAACGAAGCCATTAAATGCGTCGTTGAGGCAGGACAGGCGTCCACATCGCTTTTGCAGCGGCGTCTTCGCTTGGGCTATGCCCGTGCAGGCCGTTTAATCGACGAAATGGAGCAGCGCGGCATCGTCGGCCCGCATGAGGGATCAAAGCCGCGGCAGGTTCTGATCACTTATGCGCAGTGGCTCGAAATGAACATGCAGAAGAGCGATGACGCATGACGGAGCATAATACGGAAAGCATCCGGGTAAAGCTTCGTACAGTCTTGCTTATTTGCGCTGCGGTGTTGGTCTCGGTTCTGCTTCTATCCTGCTTTACAGGCGGAGGACAGCGCCTCTGGCAGGAACTGATCCGTACCGCAGGACTCGGGCCGTTCACCGGAGAAATACCGCACGAGGGGCTTAACATTCATGTGCTCGATGTCGGAAAATCGGACGCGATCTTAGTGGAATGCGGCGATACGGCACTCCTGATCGATACCGGTACGCCGGGCAGCGCAGAGAAGATCGGGCGATATATAAAAAGCAGAGATATATCGGTGCTGGACGCTTTGCTGCTTTCGCACGGGGACAGCGATCATGCAGGCGGTGCAAAGAAGCTTCTTGAAAGCGTTCCGACAAATGAAATTGTCACATCTCCGTTCACATCCGTTGAAGACACTTTTCCGAAAGCCACATGTGTGCAGGTCGGGGATGTATTGATCTACGGAGATCTGCTCATTGAGATTCTCGGTCCCGGACGTGCATTTGAAGCCGAAAACGACTGCTCACTTGTATTCCGGCTTTGGTACGGTCCGTTCAGTATGCTGTTTTGCGGTGATATGGAAGCGCCTGCGGAAAGGGCGCTTTTAGAGTCCGGGCAGGATATTTATGCGAATGTCCTGAAGGTCGCGCATCACGGCAGTGATACATCGACCTCGAAGGCGTTTCTCGAAGCGGTACAGCCGCAGTATGCCGTAATTTCCGTAGGAGAGGATCGAAGCCTGCTGCCGAGAAATACGGTTCTGAAGCGTCTGCATGACGCAGGGGCTGAGATATATCGAACCGATAAACATGGAACCGTTGTTTTTTCCGTCAGAGGAGACGACATAGAAATAAAGACAGAGAGGGATTAGTTATGAAAAAAATGATCATTGACCGTTTTGACGGTGTATATGCGATTTGTGAGGATAAGGATAAGGCGTTTTTTGCGATCGACCAGACAGAGCTGCCCGAAGGTGCAAAGGTCGGCGACGTGCTTATGATCACGGACGACGGTGCGCTTAAGATCGACACGGAAGAGACGGAGCGCAGACGCCGTCGTATGCTCGAAAAGCAGAAGAAGCTCATGGGACTCTGATTCAGGAGGAAACAGAGTCGTGCACGCTTTGTGCCTGCGGTTTTGCTTTGATCCGTTCGGCAAGCCTTCCGCAGAGACTGCACAGTGCACATGCCGGTACGGTCAGTACGAACCATATCGCCGAGAACGGGAGGCAGATCTGACCGAGAATGTTAAGCGGCAGTGCGGAATAGTCCCACACATTCAGCTTCAAAATCAGATTAACACAGACCCCGATCACAAATTCAACAAAGGTTATGAGCAGAGAGCCTGCGGCGCATTTGACCGCAAGGCTCTTTTTCTGCATTTTTCTGCAGCAAACGATATCGATCAGAACAAAGCACAGCCCGCCGGCCAGTGCCATGGAGGAATGCGTGCGGCCTCTCCAGAGGATCTCGACAACAGGGTATAAGGTGCTACCTAAAATAAAATTCAAACAGCTTCGGACCATAAAACATTTCCCTTCATTTTTCTAAAAGTATATCCCGTTTTTTCTGAAAGTTTCATTTTTCCGCCGCTGTGCAAAACAAACAACAAAACAACAACGATTTTGCATCAAATCAAAAACGGATCGGTCTGTACAAATAGCTTGATATTGTGTATAATCTAAGCGTAGTGAGAAACCGATACCGCGGCGGACAATGCTTGCGGTACAACATAAGATTATTCTGAAAGGCTGGGTATGTTATGAGAATCTTGGTTACGGGCGGCACCGGTTACATCGGCAGTCACACCTGCATCTCTCTGCTTGAGAAGGGCTATGATGTTACGATCGTCGACAATCTTGTGAACAGCAAGGCACTTGTCGTGGATCGCATCGAAACACTGAGCGGCAAAAAGGTGAAGTTTTTTGAGGCCGATGTCTGCGATGAAGATGCAATGAGAAAGATCTTCGCTGAGGATGAGATCTTCGTAGTCATTCATTTTGCGGGCCTTAAGGCTGTCGGCGAGTCCGTCAGCATTCCGCTCAGATATTATGACAATAATCTCGTTTCCACGCTTACCCTTCTTAAGGTTATGAAGGAATTCGGTGTCAATAACCTCGTGTTCAGTTCTTCCGCGACCGTTTACGGTAATCCCACATCCGTGCCGATCAAGGAGGATTTCCCGAACTCCACAACAAATCCGTACGGTACGACCAAGCTGATGATCGAGCAGATCCTTAAGGACTCAGCAAAGGCTGATCCCGAGTTCAATCCGATCATTCTGCGTTACTTTAATCCGGTCGGCGCGCACAAGAGCGGTATGATCGGTGAAGACCCGAACGGCATCCCGAATAACCTCGTTCCGTACATCACACAGGTAGCTGTCGGTAAGCTCAAGTGTCTCGGTGTCTTCGGCGACGACTATCCGACTAAGGACGGTACCGGTGTTCGTGACTATATCCATGTTGTCG
>JAGAOD010000120.1 GCA_017623855.1 Clostridia bacterium | reverse complement strand
GGTCAGCGCGTGCTTTTGCTCGCATACGCCGATACCGGCTTCGGTGAAAATAAGGCGCTGCCCGAAAAAATCACACCGATGGCGCTTGTGGCGATCAGTGACAAGATCCGTCCCGAAGCACCGCAGACGCTCAGCTATTTCGCGGAGCAGGGCGTGACCCTGAAGGTCATATCCGGCGACAACGCCGTGACGGTCTCGAGCATTGCAAAGCGTGCCGGTCTCGCCGATGCGGAAAACTGCTGTGATGCGACGACACTGCACACCGAGGAAGACATTGAAAACGCTGTGGAAAACTACACGGTCTTCGGGCGCGTCACACCGCAGCAGAAGCTCGAGTTCGTCCGCGCACTCAAAAAGCACGGGCATACGGTCGCCATGACCGGTGACGGCGTGAACGATGTTCTTGCGCTCAAGGAAGCGGACTGCAGCATCGCCATGGCTTCCGGCAGTGATGCCGCACGAACCGTTTCAAACCTCGTTCTGCTCGACTCCAACTTCTCGTCCATGCCGCAGGTCGTCAAAGAGGGACGCCGCTCCATCAATAACCTGCAGCACTCCGCGTCACTATTCCTGCAAAAGACCGTCTTCTCCGCCGTTTTGGGCGTGCTGTTTATTTTCATTGCGGCTTCTTACCCGTTTGAGCCGATCCAGCTTACGTTTGTCAGTTCGATCACGATCGGTATCCCGTCCTTTATCCTCGCGCTTGAGCCGAATACCGACCGCATCCGCGGCATATTCCTCACGAACGTGCTGAAAAAGGCCGTCCCCTCCGCGCTGGCCATGGTGCTCGGCGTCCTGTTCCTCACCTTTTCCCGTGAAGCTTTGCACTTTTCCGGCGAGGAAGTCTCGACGCTCTGTGTATTTGCGGCGTTCACGTCCGGTTTTGTGCTGCTCTTTAAGCTGTGCCGTCCGTTTAATCCGCTGCGCACCGCGCTGTTTTGCACGATGTTCGGCGCCGCCGTTATCGGCTACCTGTTCTTCATGCCGCTGTTCTCGATGATCCCGCTGACGGCGCACATGGCAGCCGTGCTGATCCCGCTGCTTATCGCGATGATCGCCTTCATTCTTCTTACGAACCGCTTTGTGGAGCGTCTCACCGAAAAATACGCCGACCGCTTTTTAAGCGCCTATCTCGCAAAAAAGCGGCAGACACTGAAATAAAACCGAAGGAGGCAAGATATATGCTTATTGAAACCGAACGCCTGATCCTGCGCGAAATGAACTTTGAAGATTTCGACGCGCTGTACGGCATTCTCTCCGATGCGGAAACCATGCGGCATTATCCCGCGCCGTTTGACAAAGCGAAGGTAAAAAGCTGGATCGACAGAAATCAGCGCCGCTACAAGGAAGACGGATTCGGCTTATGGGCTGTCGTTTTGAAGAAAACCGGCGAAGTGATCGGCGACTGCGGCATCACCTTACAGCCCATTCACGGCGAAATGCTGCCCGAGATCGGATATCACATCCGACGGGATCTGTGGCGAAACGGCTACGGCTCCGAAGCGGCTTTGGCCTCGATGAAATACGCTTTCGAAACCCTAAAGCTCTCTGCGGTATACTCTTACATGAAGTACACGAACGCGGCGTCCTATGGGGTCGCACTGAAAAACGGGATGCGCTTTGTCGAAGAATACGACGACCCGGTGAATATCAAGACCCGCGTGTACAGGATCACACGTGAGGAATGGCTGAACAGAAAATAAAGTTTTAAGGGGCACACCGGAATTTTTCGGTGC
>JAGAOD010000119.1 GCA_017623855.1 Clostridia bacterium | reverse complement strand
TACTGATCTTGCTCGTTTAAAAATTACAGTGTCCGTAGCCCTGTGCTTCGTGCAGGCAAGGGGTGTCGGAGAGGATAAATGCCTTGTTGTTGATAGGAGATGAGTCCGCGTCGAAATTATTCCAGTATCGTCCGTTTTCAAAATATGCGGAGAGCTCCTCTAAGCGTGCTTTGACCGCGGCTTCCGTAGTGATTCCGGTGTGTGCGGTCAATTCCGGAATTGGCAGGACGATCGCCGTGCACAAAGGATCATCCGTCAGTGCCGAAGAAGGAAGATATCCCGTTTTACCTGTCTTCAAGGTGACCTCTGTAAATCCGTTTTCGGTTTCGGATACTTTAGCGAGCTGAAGACCGGCAGGAAGAACCGAAATGACTTCGGCGCTGTCATCGGGAGCGAGCAGCAGCTTCGTGACGCAGGCGGTTCTCATACGCTCTGTGGTGTCATCCTCATGGTTGATCTGCAGTAAATGGCTTTTGCAGTAACCTACAGTTCCGTCCAAAAGGCGGATATGGGACCATCGTCCGTTTTGTTTGTCAAGCACGGTGACCGTATCGTTCAGAGCTACGGTTCCTGCGGCGTCCGAATAAACACTCGGTCCGGTATAGAGTGTAAATGCAGTATCACGGATATCATCCGCTTTTGCGAACAAGCAAAAAAACGGGATCGATAATACTGCGCATAAATAAGCTAAATATCGAATTGTCTTACGGTTTTGAAACATAAGCTATCTTCCTGTTGCAGACTGTTGCAGAGTGTGTTTTTATTTTACTGCAAATAAAGACCTTGGTCAACCGGAACGGACAAAGAAAAACAAGATCCGGCAAAATAAAAAAACTTGCGGGATGACCGACAGCCTGTTATACTGGATTAGACTTAAGAAAAAAGGCGGTTCTCAGAATGGCAAAAAAATATTACGCAGTTCGTGCAGGTCGGCAGACCGGCATTTTTGATACATGGGATGCGTGTAAAGCACAGACGATCGGTTATAAGGGCGCGGTGTTTAAGAGCTTTACTTCGCTGCAGGAGGCAGAAGCTTTTATGCGAGGAGAGGCGGGCGGACCCGTTTCGGCAGAGCCGGAAGAATTCGAAGGTGCAGTAGCCTATGTGGACGGAAGCTATCATGTCGGAACAAAGGAATTTTCCTGCGGTGCCGTGCTTTTTGTCGACGGAGAAGAGCTGCATTTTTCCGAGAAGTTTAATGATCCGAAGCTTTCGGAGATGCGCAATGTAGCCGGAGAGATCAAGGGCTCCGAAACGGTGCTGCAGTATTGTATGGATCTCAATATACCCGAAGTCGTGATCTATCATGACTATGAAGGCGTCGCAAAGTGGGCGACCGGAGAGTGGAAGGCAAATAAAGAGGGCACGCAGGCATACCGCTTGTTCTGTGCACAGGCAGCGCAGAAAATCCGCTTCCGTTTCGTCAAGGTCAAGGGACATTCCGGCGATAAGTATAACGACCTCGCGGATCGCCTTGCAAAGGACGCACTTGGAATTGAATAAGAACAGGGCGGATGATGTTCTTACACCATCCGCCCTTTGATATTTTTTTAGATTTCAACAAGCTCGTAGGAACGGGAACCCATGCCGAGCTTTACGGCATGCTCAAGGCAGCTTTCCCAGTTCGTTTCGGGATGTGTGTTCTTGAAATGATCGTGGTGGCAAAGCTCACGCTCGTCAAGCACACTGCCGTGCAGATGATGCTGCTGATTTGCGGCATCCGCACAAGCCTGATCCAGAGCGACCGGATCAAAGGACGCAAACATACCGACATCGGGGATGATCGGCACATCATTTTCGCTGTGGCAGTCACAGTACGGAGAGACGTCGATCACGAGGCTGATGTGGAAGCTGGGCTTATCCTTGATGACAGCGTATGTGTATTCCGCGATCTTGCGGTTCAGAATATCGTTGGACTCGTCGTTCGGTGCTTCTACGGCATCAAACGGGCAGCGTCCGATGCAGCGTCCGCAGCCGACACACTTGCTGTGGTCGATGGATGCCTTGCGGTCGGTGATCGTGATCGCGCCGTGTGCACAGTCACGCTGGCAGAAGCCGCAGCCACGGCAGAGCTCCGTCACAACGTGCGGCTTGCCGCTCGAGTGCATTTCCATCTTGCCGGCTCTGGAGCCGCATCCCATGCCGATGTTCTTAAAGCAGCCGCCGAAGCCGGTCGCTTCGTGACCCTTAAAGTGGCTGAGGGAAATGATGATGTCGGCGTCCATAACGGCACGTCCGATCTTTGCCTCCTTGACGTACTCACCGTCGATCGGGACAAGTGTTTCATCCGTACCCTTCAGACCGTCGGCAATGATCACGTGGCAGCCGGTAGAGAACGGAGAGTACCCGTTCTCATAAGCCGCTTCGATGTGGTCAAGTGCATTCTTTCTGCGGCCGACATAAAGCGTGTTGCAGTCGGTCAGGAACGGCTTTCCGCCGAGCTCCTTGATCTCGTCCACAACGACTTTTGCATAATTCGGACGGAGATAAGCGAGATTGCCCGGCTCACCGAAATGGATCTTGATCGCAGCGAACTTGTTTTCGAAGTCGATGTCACCGATGCCCGCGGTGCGGATCAGACGGCGCAGCTTCTGCGGCAGATTCTCATCCGGCGTCGCACGCATTGTGGTGAAATAAACCTTAGACTTTTCCATATACAATTCCTCCCAAAAGAAATTACACAAAATCAGCACGTCGGGTATATAAAGCGGCGTGCTGATTTGATTTTAGAATTACTCCTCCACTTCGAGTGTGGTGAAGGAGAAGGTTGTGCAGTCGACGAGACCGCGGTTTGTAAGACGAAGCTCGGGCAGACATGCAAGCGGGATCAGTGCCATAGTCATGAACGGGGACTTGATATCACAGACGATGGCTTCCCATGCGCTGCCGAGATTTTCAACGAGAGCGTCCATTTCCTCGGCGGTCTTTGTGTTCATCAGACCCGCAAACGGAAGCGGAACGCAGGCGAGGACCTTGCCGTTCTGTACGATGCACTCGCCGCCGCCGCATTCGATCAGCGTGTTTGCGGCAAGAGCCATGTCCTCATCGTTTGTGCCGACGACAAGGAGGTTATGCGCATCGTGTGCAACGGTGGAAGCCATGGCACCGCATTTTACGTGGAAGCCCTTAACAAAGCCGACACCGTGTGTGCCTGTTGCGTTGTGACGTTCAAAAACGAAGGTCTTCAGAACGTCCTGCTCGACGTCGCTGTTCAGTGTACCGTTTTCGACCTTCAGTGTGACGTGACGCTCGTAGTCACCAACGCGTACGGGAATGATCTCGATCGCACGGACGGTTGCGGTGTCCTTCTTGTCCGTTGTGACCTTGAAGGTGTCCGGCGTGATGGTCTCGCCGATATGCATGGTGTCAAGCGCCCACGCGGGAAACTCGGACTTCGGCAGATCGATGAGAAGCTCGCCGTTTTCGGCGATGACATCACCGTCAACGAGAACACGGGTAATGTTGATATCCTTTTCATTGTCGATAAAGACGATGTCCGCGCATTTGCCCGGTGTGATGGAACCGAGCTGATCGTCCATCTTAAAGCACTGAGCGCAGTTCAGTGTAGCCATCTGGACCGCTGTGACAAAGTCGACGCCAAAGGAGACAGCTCTGCGGATGATGTGGTCAAGATGACCCTGCGTGAGAAGTGTGTGCGGGTGTGTATCGTCGGAGATCAAAACAGCGAAACGGGAATCGACTTCGTTTGCGGTGATTGCTTTGCTTACGACCTCGAGGTCATGCCAGGCGGAGCCCTCACGCATCATAGCGTACATACCGAGACGCATTTTAGCGAGTGCATCCTCGGCGCGGGTGGATTCGTGGCAGCAGCGAACGCCGCTTGCAACATAAGCGTTCAGACCGGCGCCGGTCTCGGGAATGGAATAGTGACCGGTAACGATCTTGTTTGCCTTCAGTGTTTCGCCCGTAATGCCGTGCGTGGCTTCCGCAGAACCGGTAATGCCCGGGAAGTTCATCATTTCGCCGAGACCTACGGTGTAGTCATGCAGCATTTCGGATGCGATATCGTCGGGACCGATCTCCGCACCGGAATCCTCGAAGCCGGGAACAGCCGGAACACAGGAGGGGGTAGTCAGCATAGCCTTAAGCGGAGTCTTTGCAGAATCCTTAGCCATGAGCTCAACACCCTTAAGTCCCAAAACATTGCAGATCTCGTGCGGGTCGTGGTAAATGCCTACGGTGCCGTGCGGCAGAACAGCCCTTGCGTATTCGACCGGGGTCATCATGGAGGACTCGATGTGGATATGTCCGTC
>JAGAOD010000118.1 GCA_017623855.1 Clostridia bacterium | reverse complement strand
CGCAAAATCACGTCCGAAGAGCAAAAGTCCGCCCGGCTGCAGCTCGGCGATCATGCTCTCCGCGTCGGTGTCGGGACAGCGCACAAAAAAGAGCTGTGCGACCTTTTCCTCCAAGGTCATTTCCGAAAGCAAAAGCTCCTCTTTGGACGGCGCCGGCGTCGGGGTCGGCGTGGGCAGCGGTGTCGGTTCCAAGGTCGGTGCCGGAGTCGGAACGGGCGCTGCCGCCGGAACGGACTCGTGTCCCGTGCCGCATCCGCAGAGCAGCAAAAGCAGGGAAAGCAGCACCGCCGTATACTTAATGCTTCTCATAGAAGTTATGAACCGCACTGCGCATGAATGCGGCGGAACGCTCCATGTCGCGCAGCTGATGCTTCGGGTCGAAATGCTCCGCCGTGACCGTACCCGTATAGCCCGCAGCCCTTCACCCTGCGGCAGGTCTCCTCAAGGCTCAAGCCGGACTGTTCCGCAGCCTCGGCGATATGTTCATAAAAAATTGAAAGCCGGTTCATACACGCCTCCGAAATTTATATCTGTGCTTTGAGTATAGCATCTCAAAAAGCGCTCTGCAAGTTTATTTCTTTGAAGCGCAGGAAACGACAGATTTGAGATTTGTCCCACCCGTATACTAATAGTCCGGGGAGGGAAATGCATATGACCGTTTATGCCGATATCCTGTTCATCGTAAATCTGTACATAGATGCGCTGCTTCTGAGTGCCGTCCGCCGGTTTCTTCATCTGCAGCTTTCACGTTTTCGGTGGCTTACTGCCTCGCTTTTGGGCGGCCTGTTCGGCTTTACCGCACTCCTGCCGCAGCTGCACAGTTTTTGGCTGTTTCTTTTGGGCACAGCCGAAGCCTTTCTTTTGATCTGTGCCGCCTTCGCACCGAAGCGCACCGTGCTGCTCTTGAAAGCGACCTTCCTGCTTTTGCTCTTCGGCGCGGCACTTTCCGGACTTTTGGGGCTGATGCAGAGCCTTCTGCCGATGCGCGGCATGGTGCTCCGAAACGGCGCAGTGTATTTTGACCTTTCGCCGCTTCTGCTCGTGCTTTTGACCTGTCTCGCCTACGGCGTGCTGTATCTTTTCGACCGTCTTTTCCGCAAAAGAGAGCCCGATACCCTCCTTGCTGCCGTCACGCTTTCTCTGAACGGAAAGCAGGCGGCACTTACGGCAAAGGTGGACACCGGGCTATCGCTGCACGAGCCCTTTTCCGGTCTGCCCGCCGCACTCGCGGAAAAGAGCGCGCTCGGTGCATTGCTGCCGGAGGATTTCGGAAAGGAAACCTGTGTTTTGCCGCTTCGGTTCATCCCGTACAGCTCCGTCGGCGGCTCGGGTGTCCTGCCCGCTTTTCGACCGGATGCGGCAGAGATCAACGGAAAGCCCGCCGCGCTTTGGGTCGCCGTGACCGACAGACCGCTTTCCGCAGGCAGCTTTTCCGTACTTATCGGCACGGCATTTACAGATCAATTCAAAAAGGAGAATGGAGTATGATCACGTTACTGCAGAGGATCCACCTTGCCGTTTCCCGGCTGTTTTTAAGGCTCAACGAAAACACCTGTCATTACATAAACGGACCCGAAACACTTCCGCCGCCGCTGACGCGCGAGGAGGAGCGGAAGGTATTCGAAAACATACGCGCGGGTGTGGAGGGAGCGCGTGACCCGCTGATCACGCACAATCTCCGGCTCGTCGTTTACATCGCGAAGAAATTTGAGTCCCCGGGCGCAAATGTGGAGGATCTGATCTCCATCGGGACGATCGGACTCATCAAAGCCGTGAACACGTTCAGCGTGGAGAGAAACATCAAGCTCGCGACGTATGCCTCGCGCTGCATCGAAAACGAGATCCTCATGTTCCTCCGAAAAAGCGCGCAGCTTAAGAACGAGATCTCGCTCGATGATCCGCTGAACGTGGATTGGGACGGTAACGAGCTTCTTTTGTCCGACCTGCTCGGCAGCGACCCCGACATCGTGCACCGCGACATCGAGCAGGAAGCGGAAAAGCAGGTGCTGCTCGAAGCCGTGAACCGCCTGCAGCCGCGGGAGAAGCAGATCATGGAGCTTCGTTTCGGACTTTTCAGCGCACGGGAGCACACACAGAAGGAGGTAGCCGATGTGCTCGGCATTTCTCAATCCTACATCTCCCGTCTCGAAAAGCGCATTATCGCGCGGCTCAGAAAGGACATGGAAAAGGCGGGCTGATCCTTCCGCATGAATTTATCTTGGCAAGCGGCTCGAAATATGCTAATATAATAAAGAAATTCTTTTTGGAAGGAAGTTTATTACTATGCATACAGAGATCAACCGTCAGCTTTTGGACTTTATCGATAACAGCCCGAGCTGCTTCCACGCCGTAGAGAGCATCTGCACCATGCTGGACGAGGCCGGCGCCGTGCGTCTCCTCGAAAACCGCCCGTGGACGCTCGAAAAGGGCAAGCGCTACTACGTCACACGAAACGGTTCCTCCGTGCTCGCTTTCTCCGTACCGGAGGAATACACCGGCATGATGATCGTTTCCGCACACAGCGACTCCCCGACTTTCCGCGTAAAGACCGGTGCGGAGATCGCCGTTGAGGGCAAGTACAAGAAGCTGAACATTGAAGGCTACGGCGGAATGATCATGTCCACATGGTTCGACCGTCCGCTGTCCCTTGCGGGCCGCGCCGTTGTCCGCGGTGAAAACGGCATTCAGACAAAGCTCATCAACATCGACCGCGACCTGCTCGTCATCCCGAGCCTTGCGATTCACATGTCCCGCGGCATGGATCAGAAGCTGAACCCGCAGGTAGACCTGCTGCCGCTGTTTGGCAGCAATGAAGCGGACTATAAGGCAATGATCGCCGAGGCTGCCGGTGTCGACAAGGAAAACCTGCTGCAGAGCGACGTGTTCCTCTATCCGCGCCAGAAGGGTACGCTGACCGGTGCCGACAATGAATACATCCTCGCACCGCGTCTCGACGACCTGCAGTGTGCATTCTCCGGCATGCGTGCATTCCTCGACGCAGAAAACCCGAAGAAGCTCACGCTCTGCGCCGTATTCGACAACGAAGAGGTCGGTTCCCGCACGAAGCAGGGCGCGGACTCCACATTCCTCACCGATACCGTGCACCGCATCATGGACGCGCTGAATATCTCCGAAAGCGAGTGGCTCAGCCATATGCCGGACAGCTTCATGCTCTCCGCCGACAACGCACACGCCGTACATCCGAACTACGGCGCAAAATGCGACCAGACCAACCGCTGCTACATGAACGGCGGCATCGTCGTGAAGTTCAGCGCAAACCAGAAGTACACGACCGATGCGGTTTCCGCTTCCGTATTTGAGGAGATCTGCCGCCGCGCAGAGGTTCCGGTCATGCACTTCCACAACCGCTCCGACATGATGGGCGGCTCCACACTCGGCAACATCGCAAACGGTCACCTCTCCCTCAACACCGTGGATATCGGCATTCCGCAGCTTGCAATGCACTCCGCTGTTGAGACCGCAGGCGCACTCGATACTGCTTACATGGTAAAGGCGATGACCGCATTCTTTGCGACCGACCTTCAGCAGACCGAGGACGGCGCTTACACGATCTAAAGACTGTACATAAACAAAAATGCCCTTGACCGTCGGTCAAGGGCATTTGATTTTTCAGGATCAGGCATCAAACACGCCGAGGATCGCAATACCGATCACAACGGCAAGAATGCACAGGTACTGCTTGCCGCTCAGCTTTTCCTTGAGGAAAATGCGGGAGAGCAGAACGGAAAAGACGCAGTAGGAAGAGATCATCGGCGCCGCGACGATCGCATTGTCGGAAAGCGCGTAGATGTAGAAGAACTGACCGGCGGTCTCGCAGATCGCACCGAAGCCCTTCTCTTTTTCTTCGATCAGGCTGAAGCGCTGCTTCTTGACAGCAACAAGGAAAACGAAGGAAACGATCGCGCAGAGCAGGAAGATCAGCTCGTAAGAGGTATTCGCCTGGAACTCTGCGGAAGCGCCGTAAACGCCTTCCATCTTCTCAAGCACAAAGGAGTCCGCAAATGTGCCGAGACCGTCGATAAGGCAGTACAAAATCGGCAGCAGGATCGCGATGAAGCCGATCTGATACTTCTTTTCGATGACCTCGCCGCGGTACAGACGCTCCCTGTCCTCGTTCTTTTTCTCAACAACGGACAGAAGGAAGATGCCGAGAATG
>JAGAOD010000117.1 GCA_017623855.1 Clostridia bacterium | reverse complement strand
CCTCGCAAAGCCCCTGGAGGACTGCGTCCGCATTCAGTCCACCTCCGGCACGACCGGCCGCCGCGTCGTGGCTTTCTACACACAGCATGACGTTGACCTTTGGGAAGACTGCTGCGCACGTGCGATCACGGCTGTCGGCGGCACGAACAAGGATGTCTGTCAGGTCGCTTACGGTTACGGCCTCTTCACCGGCGGTCCGGGTCTCAACGGCGGCTCTCATAAGGTCGGCTGTCTGACCCTCCCCATGTCCTCCGGCAACACGGAAAGACAGATCCAGTTCATGACGGATCTGAACGCGACGATCCTCTGCTGCACCCCGTCCTACGCCGCATATATCGGCGAGACCCTGAAAGAGCAGGGCTACACACCCGATCAGATCCCGCTGAAGGCCGGCATCTTTGGTGCTGAGCCGTGGACGGAGGAAATGCGCCGCGGCATCGAGGAGACCCTCGGCATCAAGGCATATGATATTTACGGTCTGACCGAGACCTCCGGCCCGGGCGTTGCATTCGAATGCAGCGAACAGACCGGCATGCACGTAAACGAGGACCATTTCTACGCCGAGATCATCGACCCGGAGACCGGAGAGGTCCTCCCCGAAGGCAGCAAGGGTGAGCTCGTATTCACCTCGCTCGACAAGGAAGCCTTCCCCCTGCTCCGCTACCGCACGCGTGACATCTGCGTTCTGTCCCGCAAGAAGTGCTCCTGCGGCCGCACCCTCGTCAAGATGGCAAAGCCGATGGGCAGAACCGACGACATGCTCATCATCCGCGGCGTAAACGTCTTCCCGAGCCAGATCGAGACCGTGCTTCTGAACGAAGGCTATCAGCCGAACTACCAGATCGTCGTAGACCGCGTAAAGAACAACGACACCTTCGAGATCAATGTTGAAATGACGCCGGAGATCTTCACCGACAAGGTCAGCGAGATCCTCGCAAAGGAAAAGGCACTTGCAAACGCACTGAAGACCATGCTCGGCATCAACCCCGCCGTACATCTTGTCGCACCGAAGAGCATCGCAAGAAGCGAAGGCAAGGCCGTCCGCGTGATCGACAAGAGAAAATTAGTCTGATTTCAGAAAGGAGCTTTCACCATGGCAATCAAGCAGTTAACGGTTTTTGTTGAAAACAAGCAGGGCACCGTCGTTTCCGTGACCGATATTCTCGCAAAGCACAATATCAACCTTCGCGCACTTTCCATTGCCGAGACACAGGATTTCGGTATTCTCCGTCTGATCGTCAACGACGAGGAGACCGCCGAAAAGCTTCTGAGCGAGGCAGGCTATCTCATTAAGATCACCGAGGTCGTCGGCGTCAAGATCGGCGATGCCCCCGGCAAGCTGACGGAAGCGCTCCGCGTCCTCGACGAAAACAACATCAACATGGAATATCTCTATGCGTTCATGGCACGCACGGAAAAGCACGCGTATGTTGTCATTCGCGTCGAAGACAACGCTGCGGCAGAAGCAGCCCTCGTGGGTGCCGGCTTCCGCATGATCTCCGAAGCGGACATCAATAAGCTCTGATATTTTCAGGTACATAACAAAACAGGAACCGAGTTCGTCCCGGTTCCTGTTTTCGTTTATATCGATTTATCTGTTTGCCATCACACCGACGAGCTTATGCGGCACATAGAGCTCCTCGAGGTATGCGCAGTCTTCGTCCGTGAGGGTCAGCTCCACGGCATTGACCGCGCCGTCCACATGGTGCGGCTTCGTCATGCCGACGACCGGAGACGTCACCTTGGTCAGAAGCCACGCAAGGGAAACCTCCGTCATGCTGACACCGTATTTTTCGGAAAGCTCCGCGACACGGCGGATGATCTGATTGTCCGCTTCCTCCGTGGCGCCGTATTTGCCCTTTGCGAAGGCATCGAGCTCGAGGCGCTTTGTGGTTTCGCCCGGCAGACGGGAGAGTCTGCCCGCAGCAAGTGCGCTGTACGGGGTCATTGCGATATTTTCTTCTCTGCAGAGCTTCGCCATTTCGCGTTCCTCCTCGCGGAAGATGAGATTATAATGCCCCTGCACGGACACAAATTTCTCAAAGCCCTCCTTCTCTGCGAGTGCATTCGCCTTCATGAGCTGATATGCGTAGCAGTTGGAGACACCGATCGCGCGCACCTTGCCTGCCTTTACGGCATGATCCAGCCCGTCCATGATCTCATAGAGCGGGGTGTTATAATCCCACATGTGCAGGATATAAAGGTCGATATAGTCCATACCGAGGTTCTTAAGGCTGGTGTCGAGCATCTTTTCAACGTATGCCTGTCCGGAGAGACCTTCCATCATCGGCGGCCTGGACGGGAACTTTGTCGCAACGACGACGTCCTCACGGCGGGCAAGCTCGCGCAGGATGCGTCCGACGTACTGTTCACTCGTACCGCCCTGGTACGAAACAGCCGTATCAAAGAAGTTCACACCCTTTTCGAGCGCATACTTGATGATCTCCCGGCTGTCGCCCTCACTCAGTGTCCAGCGGTGCATACCGGCCTCCGCGTCACCGAAGCCCATGCAGCCCATGCAGACGCGGGAGACGTTCAGGTCGGAATTGCCTAATTTTACGTATTTCATATATATACCCCCAAAAAGATCTTCAAATTAAATCACTTTGTTTTTGAGCCACTTGCCGCTTCTGTAGCGGAAGATGATGCAGACCGTGCGCACCGCCCAATCACAGCACATGGCAAGCGCGATGCCGATGACACCCATATTCATCCAGATGCCGAACACGACGGACAGAACGAGCCTTGCAGCGACCGTGGAAATGACGGACACATACATGGCAAATTTCACGTCGCCCGCCGCACGCAGACCGTTCGCCATGGCACCGGAGAACGGGAACAGCAGGGCGTTAAATACATTATGGATCAAAACGAGCCAAACGACAAGCGTCTTGACCTCATCGGACAGCGGATAAAACTGCATAAATGCGGGCGTCACCGCGAAGATCAGCGCGTTCCAGAGAATGGAGGACAGCAGCGTGATGCGCATCATCTTGTTCATATAGTAGCGTGCCGCTTCACGGTCTCCCGCACCGACACAGCGGCCGATAACCGTGATAAACGCCGGGCCCATCGCAACACCCATCAGCGCTGCCAGGGACCAGAAGCTCTGCGCAATGCCGTTTGCGGCGATCTGCGCCGTGCCAAACAGTGCCGTGACACTGCTCAGAGCGACCTTGATGAGCTGGAAAAGTCCGTTTTCGACGCCGTTCGGTACGGCGACCTTCAAAATACGCTTGATCATGCCGCCATCGACACGGAAAATGTCCTTCAAGTCATAATGTACCGTGCGCTCCTTATTAAAACACAGGACCGTGATCGCGACTGCCGAAAAGATATGTGCGATCAGCGTCGGGTACGCAACGCCCGCGACGCCTGCATGCAGGACAAAGATACCGATCGCATTGCCGATCACGTTGATGATGTTCGCAATGACGGAAATGTACATCGTGTACTTCGTTCTGCCCATGCTGCGAAACAGCGCCGCACCGGCATTGTAAACAGCCATGAACGGGAAGGCACAGGCGGAAATGCGAAGATAGGTAACGCCGGCCTCCATGACAGCCGTCTCCACGCTGCCAAACAGCAGACCGAGCAGCTGTCGGTTCCAGATGAGTGAGATCGCCATCAGGAACACACCGAGCACCGTGATACTCATCAGAAGCTGACCGGCAGAGCGCTTCGTGTGATCCCGATCGCCGCTGCCGATATACTGGCTGACAACGACCGCACCGCCGGACGCAAGCGCCGTGAACAGATAGATAAAGATCGTGTTGAACATATTGACGAGCGAGACGCCGGACACCGCCGTGTCGCCGGCGTGGCTGATCATGAATGTATCGGCAATGCCGACGATCATAACGAGAAGCTGCTCAAAGAACAGCGGGATGATCAGGCGGCCGATGTCCCTGTCCGAGAACAGGAGCCGCTCACCTTCGAGCGTCGTGCCGGGCTCGATCAATCTGCGAAAAAGCTTCTTCATGCCTAAAAACACTCCTGATTCTATATAAACGTATTGACATTTGTCTGTGTGTAGTATAACATTAAAGTTGAATTCAAAGTCAATACCTATTTGAAAATTTACAGGAGAAGAATTATGACTTATACAATCAAAGAGGTTTCAGAACTGCTGCATATTCCCGCAAGTACCATCCGCTACTATGACAAGGAGGGTCTGCTGCCCGAGATCGAGCGCAAGGAATCCGGCTACCGTCTGTTCACCGAGGAAAATCTCCGCGCGCTCCGTCTGATCGAGTGCCTTAAGAGCACCGGCATGCCTATTAAGGATATCCGCACATTCTTTGAATGGGTCAAGCAGGGCGACTCGTCGCTCATGCAGCGCTATGAAATGTTTCTTGAGCGCCGCCGCGCCGTGGAGGAACAGATGGAAGCGCTCAAAAAGACGCTTGAGGTCATTGACTATAAATGCTGGTATTACGAAACGGCTGTGGCTGCCGGCACGATGGACGTCGATCGCGGCCCAAATCCCCGCCAAAATCCGCTCGAGACGGATTTCAGCTGTAAGTAAGAAAAAACGACCGGAGGCACTGCAATTTTGCAGCATCTCCGGTCTTTTTTAGAATTCGACTTCCGTGAGGAACAGAGCCGGTTCGCCGGGCTCCGTGAACTCTCTCAGCTTCGGCAGGATCGTTGTAAAATGCGGGGTCTTTGTGTGGAATTCAAACGCCGCCTGATCCTTCCAGATTTCCAGCATGATGAGCTTGTTCGGCGCGTCCTTAACACGGTTAAGTGTATAAGTTACGCAGCCCTCCTCAGCCTGGGACTGCTCGACGAGCTCCTTTACGCCTGCAAGGTACTGCTCCATGCAGCCCTCTTTAACATTTGTCGTTGCGATGATCTTCAACACTGCTTTTTCCTCCCTTGTTGGATCTATATTGATTTTACCACATTTATTTTCTCAAAGCAACAGAAAAGCCGGACGGTCATTGCACCGCCCGGTTTTTATTTAGTGAGCGAAAAGCAGCTTTACGATCTCAAGAACGACCTCGGTTTCCGCGGTGTCCTCCGGAAGTGCCTTCCAAAATGCCTGCGCCCCGTCCGACCTTGTCATGCGCGCTGCCGCTACCGCCTCACGGATGCCGCAGCATACCTCCTCACGATCCACACCATGCAGCTTTGCTACCTCCTGCATAAGATCTGTTTTTGCTGTAATTTTCATAAAATCTGTCATCCCTTCCATGTCACTTGCTGTATCGCAGTGTGTTATTTTGCGGATCCCTGTCGAACCCTGCAATATGATTATAGCAACCGATCCACGCCGATTCAAACAAAACCGTTCGAGCCGTTTCGACAAAACCCGACACATTTTCCCCCGTTCCGTCACAAAATGAGGTGTTTCTTCAAAAAACGGCAGGGATAGTTACAATATTGTGATTTTTGACGCGCTTCGATCCGATCTTTAACCTGCGGACGACACGCCGAAGAACGAATTCTCTGCCGAAACGCACACCGCAGATAAAATAGTTCCCTTTACGCCGCCCTTTATTCTTGTAAAACCGGGTGCTTCATGATAGAATGAACTTAGAATTTCTCGGGAGGAAATAATTATGTACACGATGGATTATTTGGATCTTTTTATTGATACGCTCGAGCTGCCCGAAGACAGCCGTGAGCCGCTTCGCAGAGACTACGCCGTTCTTCTCGGCACAGCGGGTGCCGTCGAGGAGCTCGAGACCGCACGCGTTAAGATGCTCGCGGACGCAAACTGGTGGGAGGAGCTCGTTCCGCACATGAATAAGGTCAGCGAGCTGACGGGGCTTCACCGCCATGTCGTCGACTTCCTGTTCCTGATGGCAGCGAGCGAGCAGATGCGCGAGGACTACAAAACGGCCGGTCTTTCTGACGAGCTGTTCTGGGAGACGATCGCCGACCTGAAGTTCAAGCTCATCGAATGCCACACGGTCTACGGCATTTGGGGTATGTTCGTCGCGTTCTGGCACGCATGGTTCTTCCAGCTGCGCCGCTTCAAGCTCGGCCGTCTGCAGTACGAGCCGTACACTTACGAGGGCAAGGAGCCGGTTACAATCGGCGGATACACCGTAAATCCGGGTGACACCGTTTACAACATGCACATCCCGTCCTGCGGCCCGTTCCCGCGCGAAGCGAGAATCGAGTCCTACAAGCAGGCATA
Organism: Clostridia bacterium; assembly: GCA_017623855.1. Taxonomy (GTDB): domain Bacteria; phylum Bacillota; class Clostridia; order Oscillospirales; family Acutalibacteraceae; genus Hominenteromicrobium. The sequence continues at coordinate 4,476 of JAGAOD010000117.1, read as the reverse complement.
TGAGTTCTTTAAGAAGGATCTGAACGGCAAGCCGATGGTCTTCGTATGCCATTCCTGGCTTTTGTTCCTCGGCAACCGCGAGATCCTCCCCGCCCATCTCAACATGGTCGACTTCATCAACGATTTCCGCATCCTCGAGTCCTACGAGCGCGACGAGTTCGGCGACAAGTGGCGCGTATTCGGTGCGGACTTCGAAAAGCCCGACGCGGAGCTGCCGGAGGACACCACCATGCGCCGCTGCTTCAAGAAGTGGCTGCTCGACGGCAAAAAGACCGGCGAGGGCTTCGGCGCCTTTATTTACGACGGCGAGAATTTTATTAAGTAATTTATTCCGCTGCTCCGTATCGCGCCGCGCGCCTTACGGGGCAGTCTGCATTTGAGGAAAGAGAATGAATATCTATGTATTTTCCGGCCCCTGCGGCTGCGGCAAATCCACCCTGACGGAAAGCTACGCCGAGCATCTCGTCAAAAATGACGGGAAGCTGCAGGTCTACGTGATCCACGGAGATGACTTTCACAGGGGCTTCAAGGAGACGGAGCGCCGTCTCGGCCCTGACTATCCCGGTTTTCTCTACTGGGCGGACATCCTGCGCTTTAACTGGGACTGCATGCTGACGGTCGCGCAGAAGTCGCTTGACCGCGGACTCGACGTGCTCATCGATTATGTCGTCGAGGATGAGCTGCCGCTTCTTCGTACACTTGCCGAAAAGAACGGCGCAAAGCTCTATTACATCGTGCTCACGGCTTCGGACGACGAGCTGAAACGCAGGCTAACGGAACGCGGCGACCCGCAACTCATCGAGCGCAGCCTGTTTTTGAAGGAAAAGCTCGGGCAAACGGGGCAGGAATACCTCTTTGATATCAGCGGTATGACGGTCGAAGAGGAGATCGCCGCGCTGGATATCGCAGCGTATGAAGTGCCGCTTTATATGTGATCCAAAAATCATCAAGGAAACGGAGCTGAGCTTTTGTGAAAATCAAATATAACGCACCGGTCGTACTGACCTTTGCCCTTCTGTGCTTTGCCGCAACGGTTCTGGATGTCGTCAGCCGCGGCGGGATCACACATCTTGTGTTCAGCACGTACCGCACCTCTCTTTTGGACCCGCTGTTTTACGTCCGCCTGTTCACGCATGTGATCGGGCACCGCGGCTGGGAGCATTTCATCGGCAACGCCACATACATGCTCCTGCTCGGCCCGCTTTTAGAGGAAAAATACGGGTCAAAAACACTTTTGAAGGCCATACTGATCACCGCACTGGCGACGGGCATCATCAATGCACTCATCTTCCCGCACGTTTCTCTGTGCGGCGCGAGCGGCGTCGTGTTTGCCTTCATCCTGTTGGCCTCGTTCACCGAATTCAAAAAAGGCGACATCCCGCTCACCTTTATTCTGGTCTCCGTGATCTACATCGGACATCAGATCTTCGACGGCATCTTCGTTCAGAATAATATCTCGAATATGGCGCATATCGTCGGCGGCATCGTCGGCGCGATCTTAGGCTACGCGCTGAACCTTAAAAGAGCACGCAAACGCGGATAACAAAAGACGATCCCGAGCCCGATTTACACCGGGTTCGGGATCGTTCATTTTCTCAGTTTTTAAGACGTTTCGCCGTCTTGATCGTCGCCGCATAGGCACTGTTCAACAGACCGAGCACCGCGGAGCAGATGAACAGCGTTTCAATGCCCAAAGTCTCCCAGATCCAGCCGCCGAACAGCGCGATGAAGATCGTGATGACGTGGTTGATGGAAACACCTGTGGAGATCGTCGCCTTGACCTCCTCCTGACTTTCGGAGAGATCCTGCACGTACACATTCGACGCCATGGACGCGAGCGAGATCACCGCGTCGAGCACATAGTTCACACAGCAAACGATGAACGCGACCTTCTCGGGAAAAACGTGGTGCGCAAAGCCGTAGCAGAGGCAGACCGCAACGAGAATGATCGTGTCCGCAACCATGACGACCTTGTAGCCGAGCTTATCGATGATCTTGCCGACGATCGGCGAGGCAAAGAAGCAGGCGATCGCGGAAAGTGCAAACAGCAGGCTGATCGTCGCGGCATCGGCGCCGTAGAAAAGAATGAGCACATACGGGCCAAAGGTGATGAAGACCTGTTTTCTCGCGCCGTAAAACATCTCGAGCATATAATACTTCGTGTATTTTTTGTGGAAATAGAACCGGCGCTTCGTGGAATCGGTTTCGCTCTTTCCCGTCATGCGGAAGCTGAAGATCATGCTGAGCGCAACCAGACCGGTGGATATCCAGAAGAATGTGGTGTACATTCCCTTCGAAGCGGTAAACACAGAAAAGGCTGCGACGATTATAAAGTAACCGATCAGGGAACCTACTTGGTTCACCGACGTTTGTGCGCCGAGCGCCGAGCCACCCTTGCCATCTTTTGCATAGCTCAGGGTGATCGAGCTCTTCATACCAAGCTGCATATGTTCACCCAAAGAGTACAGGCAAATCGCCAGTGTGATCAGCACCTGTGAAGGCGGCAAAACCGCATGCATACCCATACCGACAAGCATGATGACCGCGCCGATTTTATAGATACTCTCCGCAGACAGCATATAAAAAGCAGCCAGAATGAATACGAGCAGAATGCCGGGCAGTTCACGGAAAAACTCCGTAACACCGCGGTCCATCTCACTGAGCATAACGACTTCCGCAAGGTAATTATCGATCACACCCTTGTAAAGTCCGTAGGACAGCGAGGTGATCAGCACGGTCAGAAGCAGCGGCTTATACTTGCTGTCGCTTCTGAACACTTCTTTGATTTTGTTCATACCTCTTCCCCTATCGTAATTAAAATACAGTTCAAATTATACCATATTTTTTTCGGTATGCAAGCGAGGCTCATCCTCTTCTCCGGTATGCATAATCAGATGCCTTCAAAAAGGTCTTTCCGCTTTTGAGGCTTTTCACTTCTTCGACGGCCGGCGGAAGATACTTTCCGACGAACTCGTCCAGCATGCTTTCGGTCAGAAACACCGTGCTGCCCGTCGTCCGTTCCGAAAAATCGTTCTCCATTTCAGCTAAAAACGCGTCGACATGAAAATCCGCAATTTCAAAGAGCGATTCGTCCGCAGAGAGGACATTTCGGTGCAGGATATTTTGTATGCCGTATTTTTCGACGATATAGGCGTTCAGAATATGATAATCATTATGCAGGAGCTTCACTTCGTCCATATTCTGCGGCATCCTGTAACCGTCGCCGTACACAAAAGCCCTATAAAAGGCATCCTCGACGAGATGCATGTAATACCCTAAATAGAGATCATCCCGGAGCATCCGATCGAGATACCGCGCACGAAACGCGTCAAAATCAAACCGATCATGCGTCTCGGTCCGTTTTTTGAAATGGGACGCATTCCGGTCCTTTGTATCGATCGCATCGGGCATCACGCTGCCGAGCAAAAATCTTTCCCTGTCCGTGACCCCAACCGCATCCGCGATCATCACTCCGAACAAATAATGGATCGTTCTCTGTGCCATGATAGCTCCCTTCAAAAACAGCGGCTTATAAAACCATGACCAACGTTCCGGCGGCGATCAGTATGCATCCGATCAACGATTTTGTCGTAAACTGCTCGTGCAGGAACACAAATGCCAGAATCAAGGTGATCACAACGCTCAGCTTATCGATCGGCACCACCTTTGAAGCGTCGCCGAGCTGCAGCGCCTTGTAGTAGCACAGCCACGAAGCGCCCGTCGCGAGACCCGATAAGATCAGGAACACCCAGCTGCGCTTGCTGATTTCCGTCAGGCCGCTCTGTGCATTCGTAAGGAAAACCATTCCCCACGCCATGACAACGACCACTAAGGTTCGTATCGCCGTTGCAAGATTGGAATTCACTCCATCAATGCCGACCTTCGCCAAAATTGAAGTAAGTGCGGCAAAAACCGCAGATAACAAAGCAAGAATGAACCACATAAATCGATCCCCCTCGAAATCACCCGTTCAGAGCTCTTTTCAGTCTTTGTTGTATTTTCTGCCCGCATAGATCAAAAGCGCGAGCCCTGCGGCAAAGCCGACCGCAAAGGCGAGAAAGCTCAGTAATATTTTCACGACCGCAAGGATCACCGCCGTCACCAGAAGCCCTGCGCCGATCAGCATGACGCCGATACCCACCAATGTACAGAAAGCCTTTTTATCCGCATCCGATACTTTATTGTAATGATAATCATGCAGCAGGCCGATTTTCTGCTTCATCCAGATCAAATAACCGAAAACCACACAAACAAGACCGACAACACCGACAATAATCGCCCCAAACATCCGCAGACACCTTCCTTTTCTGTATCTATATATAGATTATTGCACAGTTCGACGCAATACACAACATAAATTTTCCCTCCGCCCCGTATTAACGCATTCTTTTGCCAAAAGTTCAGCGAACACCTTGAGAAAACGAAAATTATGTGCTATGATGTAGATGTAGAATTATGCGGTTTTGCTTATGTATG